>JAFNAE010000011.1 GCA_017860005.1 Acidobacteriota bacterium
GGCGACGAGGTCTACCTGAAGGGCGGTGGGCAGATCTCGGGCGCCATCGTCGAGCGCTCGGACGAGTCCGTGACGGTCGACATCGGCGGCGGCACCCTGACGGTGCAGATGTCGCAGGTGGTGCGCATCGAGTCGAGCGTGTCGCCGGTCCAGGAGTTCAAGCAGCGCGCCGCGGGCCTGCCCGCCGACGATGCCCGGGCCTGGCGCGAGCTGGCGCAGTGGGCGGAGAGCCGGGCGCTCGCGACCCAGGCGCGCGAGGCCTGGACGCGCGTGGCGGCGATCCTGCCCGACGACCCCGAGGCGAACGAGGCCCTCGGCCGCGTCTACCTGGACGGGGCCTGGGTGAGCGAGGAGGAGAGCTATCGCGCCCGCGGCTTCGTGGAGTTCGAGGGCGAGTGGATGACGCCCGGCGAGCGGCAGGCGATCCTCGCGGAGCGGCGGGCGCAGGAGGAGGCGGATCGCCAGGCGCTCGCCGCCCAGATCCAGGCCGACCAGGAGGCGGCGGCAGCGCAGGAGGCCCAGGAGCAGGCCGAGCACGACGAGTTCTGGCAGGACAACCTGCCCCAGATGGGCGATCCGCTCTACTGGGGTTGGGGCGCCGGACCGGCGTACTGGCCCTACGTGCCGGCCCAACCGGTGCGGCCGTCCCGGCCGGCCACCTTGCCGGCGAGGGGGGGACGATGAGACGCGAGGCGGCCATGCGGCAAACGTGGAAGGTCCTCCCTCTCCTCGGCGCGCTCTGCGCGGCGTGCGCCGCGCCGGCGCCGGTGTCGCCGGTCGACGAGATCGTCGCGGCGCACCTCGCGGCGCGCGGCGGCGCGGAGAAGCTCCGCTCCCTGCGCTCGATCCGGCAGTCCGGGAAGGTGACCGCGAGCGGCGGACGGATCGCGCTGGTGGTGCGCGAGATCAAGCGGCCCGGGATGTTCCGGCTCGAGTTCACCTACCAGGGAACCAGGAGCGTCTTCGCCCACGACGGCCAGGCCGGCTGGCAGGTCGCGCCGCTCCAGGGCCAGTTCGAGCCGATGGCGATGCCGCCGGAGGCCGACGCCGCGGCGGGCGCCGACCAGCGCGACGTCGAGGGTCCGCTCGTCGGCTGGCGCGAGAAGGGGCACCTCGTCGAGCTGGTCGGCCGGGAGGCGCTGCCCGGCGGGCCGGCGGACAAGCTCAAGGTGACGCTCGCGGGCGGCGCGGTCCGCTTCGACTACGTCGACGTCGCGTCCCACCAGGTCGTGCGCTCCGACGTGACCCGCCTGATCCGGGGGCGCCCGACGGTGCTCGAGAGCAGCTTCTCGGACTTCCGGGAGGTGGGCGGGATCGTCTTCCCGCACCGGATCGAGACCCGGGTCAGGGACCGGCCGCAGGTGCTCGAGATCGAGGTCGAGAAGATCGAGCTCGACCCCGAGCTCGACGACGCGAGGTTCCGGCTCCCGGGCTGACGGCTGTCCGCGGCCCTGCGTCTCAGCGGCTGGCGATCAGGCCGATCCCGGCCAGGGTGAGCAGCATGCCGAGCGCGCTGCGCACGGAGATCGTCTCGCCGCCCAGGGCCATCGCGGTCAGCGCGCCGAACAGCGGCGAGGTGAAGGCGATCGGCATCACCTGCTGGATCGGCGCGGCGCGCAGCGCGGCGTAGAAGCAGAGGATGCCGAGGCCGCCGGCGGCGATGCCGCCGCCGATCGCGATCGACCACAGCGCGCGCGGCGGCGCGCCGGCGAGCTGGCGCAGCTCGGGCCCGCTCGCCAGCCCGAGCACGGCGAGCGCGACGGCGGTGCGCAGGAAGGCGCCGACCTGGGGCGACAGGTTCCCGGCGTGCAGTCCCTTCTTCTCGAAGTAGCCGCCGATCCCCCAGGCGGCCGCGGTCGCGAGCGCGAGCAGCAGCGGTCTCATGGTTCCCCTCCGCCGCTAGCTTAGCCGGGGCGTCGTCTCAGGCGGGGGCGGTCTCGGCGAGCTGCTTCTCGACCTTCTCCCACTCCGGCATCAGCTCGTCCACCTTCGCCGAGAGCGACTTCTGCTCGGCCTCGAGCCGCTTGACCTCGGCCGGGGAGGCCTTGTCGAAGAAGCCGGGGTTGCAGAACAGCTCGTTGATCTCGTGCACCCGCTTCTCCGCCTTCTCGATCTCGGCGGTCAGGCGGTCGCGCTCGCGCTCGAGCTGCCGGGCGCGCTTCTGCGCGAGCGCGCCGGCCGGGTCGCCGCCGCCGGCCTTCCTGGTCGCCGCGTCGCGCTTGCGCTCCTGGCGCGCGCGCGCGAGCACGACCTCGGCGTCGAGATGGTCGTCGCCGCAGCGCTCGACGTACTCCTCGTAGCTGCCGGCGAAATCGCGGATGCCCGCGGGCGTGATCTCGAGCACGCGGTTGGCCAGGCGCGACACGAACCAGCGGTCGTGGCTGACGAACATCAGCGTGCCGTCGTAGGCCTCGAGCCCCTCGACCAGGGCCTCGATCGCCTCGAGGTCGAGGTGGTTGGTCGGCTCGTCCAGGATCAGGACGTTGGGCCGGGTGACCGAGAGCTTGGCGAATACCAGGCGCGCCGCCTCGCCGCCCGAGAGCGCGCGGATCGGCTTCTCGACCTCGTCCTTCTGGAACAGCACCTCGGCGAGCTTGCCGCGCACGAAGCCGATCGGCTCGCCCGGCGCCAGCTCCCAGAACCAGGCCTCGACCGTCTGCTCCGAGGCCTCGATCGCCTCGCGGTGGTCCTGGGCGAAGTAGCCCGGCCAGGTCTCGTAGCCCCACTCGACCCTGCCCGCATCGGCCGGCACCACGCCCATCGCGATCTTGAGCAGGGTCGACTTGCCGATGCCGTTGGGACCGAGGATGGCGAGCCGGTCGCCGCGCTGCACGGTGAGCGAGACGCGCTCGAGCACGCGGTGGTCGCCGTAGGCCTTGGAGATGCCCTCGAGCGCGAGCACCTGCTTGCCCGACGGCCGGCGCTGGAAGAAGCGGAAGGTGGGGTAGCGGCGCGACGAGGTCGGCAGCCTGTCGATCACGATGCGCTCGATCAGCTTCATCTTCGACTTCGCCTGCCGCGCCTTGGTCGCCTTGGCCTTGAAGCGGTCCACGAACTCCCGGTGGTGCGCGATCTCGGCCTCGCGCTTCTCGATCTCGGTCTCCTTGCGGTCGCGCTCCTCGGCCTTGGCGGCGACGAAGCGGGTGTAGTCGCCGGGGTAGAGCATGATCGTCTCGTAGTCCACGTCGAGGATGTGGGTGACCACGTTGTCGAGGAAGCGGTGGTCGTGCGAGATCACGATCGCGCAGCCCGGGAAGGCGATCAGGAACTTCTCCAGCCAGCGGATGGTGAGGATGTCGAGGTGGTTGGTGGGCTCGTCGAGCAGCAGCACGTCGGGCTCGGCGGCCAGACACTGGGCGAGCAGCACGCGCAGCTTGAAGCCGCCCGAGAGCACGCTCATCGGCTCGCGGTGGACGCGGGTCGGGATGCCCAGGCCCTCGAGGATCTCGCCCGCCCGGGCCTCGAGCGCGTAGCCGTCGTTGCGCAGGATGAAGTCCTCGACGTCGGCGTAGCGGTCGGTGTCGAACAGCTCGTCGTCGGCGTGGGAGAGCAGGCGCTCGCGCTCGGTGAGCGCCTCCCAGACGTCGTGGCGGCCCATCATCGCGACCTCGAGGATGGGCGTCTGCTCGTAGCGGAAGTGGTCCTGGCGCAGGACGCCCAGGCGGGCGCGGCGGGGCAGGTTGATCTGGCCCTCGGAGGCGACCTCCTCGCCGGCGAGGATGCGCAGGAAGGTCGACTTGCCCGAGCCGTTGGCGCCCACCAGCCCGTAGCGGGAGCCGGCGTTGAGCTGCAGCGACACCCCCTCGAACAGGGTGTCCCCGCCCCACGCCTTGCCCAGGTTCGAGACCGAAATCATGGCGACGGAAGAGTTTATCAGTCGCTTCGCGACACCTCGCAATCCGGACTACGATCCCGGTGTCGTGTCCGCGTACGGGAGGTTCCTCGTCCCCCTCCTGCTGGCTTCGATCGCGCTGGCCTGCGGCGCGCCGCGCCCGGCGCCGGCGCCCGGGGGCGCCGGGCCGCCGGCGCGCGCGACCGCGCCGCCCCGCCCCGACCTCGTCCTGGTCGTGATCGACGCGCTGCGCGCCGACCGGCTCGGCCTGCTCGGCGCGCCGCGCGCGACGACGCCGGCGCTCGACCGGCGCCTCGCCGGCGGGCTGGTGTTCGAGCACGCGACGACGCCGATCCCGTTCACCGCGCCGAGCGTGATCAGCCTGCTGACCGGGCGCTACCCCCAGAACCACCGCGTGCGCTTGATCTTCCAGCGCCTGCCGCCGGAGCAGGCGACCGTGCCCGAGCGGCTCGCCGCGCTCGGCTACCGCACGGGAGCGGTGGTCTCGAACATGGTCCTCACCGACGAGGCGACCGGGCTCGGCGCCCGTTTCGACGACTACGACGACTTCGTCGACCAGCGCGTGCGCTGGTCGGGGGTGAGCGAGCGCCCGTCCTACGAGCGCGACGCCCGCCGCACGACGGACGCCGCGCTCGAGTGGCTGGCGCGTACGGCCGCGGATCCCGGGCCGCTCTTCCTCTGGCTCCACTACATGGACCCGCACGCTCCGTACGCCGCGCCCGACGACCGCCCGACGGACCACCGCCACGCCGGGACGATGCCGGTCGAGGCGTCGCGCGTCGCGACCGCCTCCCGTCTCGCCGGCGTCACCGACGGCCTCGAGTACGTGGACCGCTACGACGAGGAGGTCTCTTTCGCGGACCGGGAGGTGGCGCGCTTCCTGGACGCGTGGGATGCGGTCCGGGGTCTCGCGCGGACCGTGGTGGTGCTCACCTCGGACCACGGCGAGACGCTCATGGAGGAGGGACGCGAGCGCTGGTTCGCGCACGGCTTCGGCGTCTGGGAGGAGCAGCTGCGCGTGCCGCTCGTGGTCCGGGGCCCGGGCGTGCCCGCCGGCCGGCGGACCGACGCGGTGTCGCTGCTCGACATCGCGCCGACGCTGGTGGAGCTGGCTGGGGGCGGCGCCGTGCCGGACCTCGACGGACGCTCGCTGCTGCGCGAGCCGGCGCCGCGCGAGCTCCTGCACGAGGGCATCGGGAACGCCCGGGGCACGCAGCTCCGGGCGCTGCGCAGCGGCGCGCTCAAGTGGGTCCTGTACACCGAGCGCGGCGTGGAGCGGCCCGAACGGCGCCGCCTCTACGACCTGGATCGCGATCCGCTCGAGATCTCGCCGCTGCCCTGGCAGGCGACTCCGGCGCCCGAGCTGCTCTTCGCCGCCCTGCGCGCCGACCCCGACCCGTCGGGCCTGCCCGCGCGCGAGTCGATCCTCGCCGGTCGCCGGCTGACCGAGCCCAAGTCCCGGCCCGACGGCCTCCCGGTGGTGAGCGAGCGCGCCGACGAGGAGACGCGCAAGAAGCTCGAGGCGCTCGGCTACCTGTGACGGTGGCGAGCGCCCGGCCCCCGCTCCGCGCGCAGGATCGGTCCGGGCCGGCCGCCGCGCGCCCGCGCCGGAGGCCGCAGGGGTCCGCCGCGTGAGGCCTTTCGCGCGCTACGTCGCGATCGGCGACAGCTCGACCGAGGGGCTCGACGATCCGGACGGCCGCGGCGGCTACCGGGGCTGGGCCGACCGGCTCGCGGAGCGGCTGGCGGAGACGAGCGGCGGGCTGCTCTACGCCAACCTCGCCGTGCGCGGGCGCCGCACGCGCCGCGTCCTGGACGAGCAGCTCGAGCCGGCGCTCGCCATGCGCCCGGACCTCGCCAGCGTCTTCGCCGGCACCAACGACGCGGTGGCGCGGCGCTTCGACGCCGGCGCGGTGGCGGCCGACGTCGAGCGCATGCAGCGCGCGCTCGCCGCCGGCGGCGCCACGGTGGTGAGCATCACGCTGCCCGACCTGGCGGCGGTGATGCCGATGGCGAAGCGGATCGCGCCGCGGGTGCTGGAGCTCAATCGGGCGCTGCGCGCGGCGGCGCGCGCGAGCGGCGCGCTCCTGGTCGACCTCGCGGCGCACCCGGTGGCCGCCGACCCGCGCCTGTGGAGCGCCGACCGCTTCCACGCCAACGCCGCCGGCCACGCGCGGATCGCCGCCGCGCTCGCCCACGCGCTCGGCCTGCCCGGCGCCGACGGCTCGTGGATGGACGCCCTGCCGCCGCTGCCGCCGCCGGGCGCCGCCGCCCGCGTCGCCGCTGAGCTCGCCTGGGCGCGCCGCTTCCTCCTGCCCTGGCTCTGGCGCCACCTGCGCGGCCGCTCCTCCGGCGACGGCCGCGCCTGCAAGCGGCCGCAGCTCGAACCGGTCGCGGGCGCCTAGCTGGTCGTCAGGGCGAGTGCGCGCGCCAGCTCGCGCAGCTTGGCCTGCGCGCGCCGGGCGTTGGCGGGACCGAGGCGGAGGAGCTGCTTCTGGGCGGCGCCGAGCGCCTCGAGGTCGGGGCGGGCGTAGCGCCAGACCACGCCGTCCGCCACCAGCTCGGGCGCGGCCTCGGGCACGGCGACCGCGAGCAGGGGAGCGACCGCGCGCGCGAGCGCCTGGTCGAAGCTCAGCGCGGGATCGCCGACCTCGCGCCAGGCCTCCTCGAGCAGCGGTCGGAGCCGGCGATGGAGAGCGGCGACCTTGGCGGTGTCGAGCGACAGGAAGATCCCGGTGGCGCTGTCGTAACGCGCGTAGGCGGCGTCGTCGGCGATCGTGCGCCCGCCCGCGCGGCGGACCTCGAAGCGGCCCGCCGGGCGCAGGAAGGCGAGCGGGCCGGTCGGCACCGTGCCCTCGCCGAGCCCGGCCACGGCCGCGACGTAGCGCCGGAGGAGCCCGTCGTCGGCGAGCCAGGCGGCGAAGCGCGGCTCGCTGCTCAGCGCGCGCGCCGCGTCGCGCACGAACGGGTCGCTGGCGTCGAGCGGCGGCAGCGGCTCGGGGGCCGCGGCGGCCGGCGCGGCGCTCTCCGGCGCCGCGCTCGCGGGCGCGGCCGCCGGCTCGGCCTGCGCGGCGCGCTCGCGCCCCCCGCGCAGCCAGTACCAGCCGGAGACGGCGACCAGGACGGCGAGGACGACCGCCGCGATCACCGCGACCGGCGCGCCGTCGCGGCGCGGCGGCTCGCCGGTGGACAACGGGCGGGTCCTCTCCGACCGGTCGATCGGTGCCTGATCGAGCTCGTTCATCGCGTCCTCCCGGATCGTCACGCGCGAGCCGCGGAACCGGCTCTCGCGAACCGCCCGGGCGCACGCGTGTCGTCGTCGCGAGCGCTAGCAGGAAGTATGCCCGTACGCGGGGCGGAGCGCGGATCGCCGCGGCGGGAGCCGCGGCCGGACGGAGCGCATCCCGGAACGCGTCCCGGGCGGGCGGGGAAGTCCGGCCCGGGACCCGAGGACCCCAGCGTGCCTGCGCGACGACCGCCGTGGTGTGCTCGAGCACGTGCTCGCCGGCCCACTGCGCGAGCACGTCGTGGGGCACCGGGGCGAAGTGGTGAGCCGCGAGGCGTTGCTCGACGCGGTGTGGGAGGTCCGCCACGCGCCGCTCAGCCGCACCGTGGACGTCCACGTCGCCAAGCTGCGCAAGAAGATCGAGCCCGACCCGCACGCGCCGCGCTTCCTGCTCACCGTGCACGGCCTGGGCTACAAGTTCACGGGCTGAGGCCGCGCGCCCCCCCGGTCCCGCGCGCGCCGTGGGATGATGCCCGGCATGGGACGCGAACCCGTGGAGCTGCTGCGGCGGATCTGCCTGGCGCTGCCCGGCGCGAGCGAGCGGACCAGCCACGGCGAGCCGGCCTGGTTCGTGGGCGGCAAGCGCCCGTTCGCGACCTTCGCCGACCACCACCACGACGAGCGGGTGGCGTTCTGGTGCGCGGCGCCCGACGGCGCGCAGGAGATCCTGGTCGGCGCCCACCCCGGGCGCTATTTCGTGCCGCCCTACGTCGGCCACCGCGGCTGGATCGGCGTCTACCTGGACGTGCCGGTGGACTGGGACCAGGTCGCGGAGCTGGTGGCGGCGGCCTGGCGCGAAGTTGCGCCGAAGCGGCTGCTGGCCGAGCTCGAGGCCCGGGAGAGCGCTTCGTGAGGCTGCTCGTGGTGGGCGCCACCGGCGGCACCGGGCGCGAGCTCGTCACCCAGGCGCTCGAGCGCGGCCACGAGGTCACGGCCTTCGTGCGCGAGCCGCGGCGGCTGCGCCTCGAGCATCCGCGACTGGCCGTGGCGCGCGGCGACGTGCGCGACCCGGACGCCGTCGAGGCGGCGGTGCGCGGCCACGACGCGGTGCTCTCCGCGCTCGGGCACAAGCGCTGGTTCTATCCGACCCGCATCCTCTCGGACGGGACCCGCAACCTGGTGCGGGCGATGGAGCGCCACGGCGTCCGGAAGCTGATCTGCGAGACCGCGCTCGGCATCGGCGACGCCTGGTGGCGGATGGGGCTCTACTACACGTTGTTCGTGCGCCTCTTCATCCTGCCCTTCTACTTCCACGACAAGGTCCGCCAGGAGCGGGTCGTGCGGGCGAGCGCGCTCGACTGGGTGATCGTGCGCCCGGGTGCCCTGACCCACGGCCCGCGGCGGGGCGCCGTGCGCCACGGCCCCGACGTCGGCCACTGGCTGTGGACGGTGAGCGTGTCGCGCGCCGACGTGGCGGCGTTCATGCTCGACCAGCTGGCCGACGACCGCTACCTGCGCCAGGCGCCGGGGGTGCTGCGCGCACGTTGACCCCGGCGCGCCGGGCGCCGCATACTGGAGCGGAGAGGTCATGGTCAAGGAAGCGCTGCAACTGCTCGACGAGCTCGCCCAGGCGCTGGCCCGCCTGCGCGAGGGCCGGCCCGCCGGCAACGAGGCGTCGGCGCGCGCGCTCGAGGAGGTCTCCGGCGCGATCGCCGCGACCCGCGCCTACCTGCACGACGAGTTCCTGCTGCTCGACGGCTCCCGGGAATCGGCGCGCTGGTCGGCCCTGGTCCGGCTCTGGCGGCAGTGCGCGGCCGGGATCCGCGCCTTCGACCTCGCGCGCGCCGAGCGTGCGCTGGTGCGCAAGGAGGGCTGGGCCGAGGCGCGCCGCTGGCGCAGGCTGGAGAAGGACCTCGAGTCGGCGCGGCTCGAGGTGATGATCGAGCACTGCCGCTGGCTGCGCGACCAGGTCTCCCCGGCGTCGCGCTGAGCGCGCCAGGAGGAACCCCGATGATGCGCCCCGACTCCGTCTCCCGCCGCGCCTGCGCGGCGCTGATGTTCCTCCTTCCGCTCGCCGCCGCCGCCGAGGAGCCGCCCGCGCCGGACGCGGCTCAGGGCCGCTTCGATGCGCTCGAGCACCGCCTCGACGCGCTCGAGAAGGCGATCGACGACGTCCTCTGGTTCCACCGGCTGGGCGACGTCGCCTCGATCGACAAGGTCTACATCTACGGGCCGCCGCCGGCGCGCATCGCCAACCCGACCGCCATGGGGGCGGCCAATCCGGTCAAGTTCTGGGCCTACGTCTTCGTGCCGCGCGAGCTGGACCGCGCGCGCCGCCACCCGCTGCTCGTCTTCCCGCACGGCGGCGTGCACGCCAGCTTCACCACCTACTACACCCACATCCTGCGCGAGATGATGGCGCAGGGCTACGTCGTGGTGGCTCCCGAGTACCGCGGCTCGACCGGTTACGGCCAGGGCTTCTACGAGAAGATCGACTACGGCGGCCTCGAGGTCGAGGACAACCACGCCGCGCGCGACTACATGGTCGAGGCCTACGACTTCGTGGACGCCGGCCGCGTCGGCCTGGTGGGCTGGAGCCACGGCGGCCTGATCGCGCTGCTCGATGCCTTCGCCCATCCGCAGGACTACCAGGCCGTCTTCGCCGGCGTGCCGGTCTCCGACCTGGTCGCGCGCATGGGCTACTACGACGACGAGTACCGCGACCTGTTCTCCGCGCCCTACCACCTGGGCAAGACCGTCCACGAGGACGTCGCCGAGTACCGCCGCCGCTCGCCGGTGAATCACGTCGAGAAGCTCGCGGTGCCGCTCCTGGTCCACACCAACACCAGCGACGACGACGTCTACGTGCTCGAGGTCGAGCACCTGATCGCGGCGCTCAAGGCGGCGGGCAAGCAGTTCGAGTACGAGATCTTCCGGGACGCGCCCGGTGGCCACAGCTTCGACCGCATCGACACGCCGGCGGCGCGCGAGATCCGGTTCCGGATCTACCGCTTCCTCGCCGGTCACCTGCGTCCGGAGCGGCCCTTCGGGTCGGTCGAAGAGCTCTCGCGCGCCTCCTACCGCTGAGGCGCGTCCGCCGGGGCGCGGCACCAGGCGGCGACGATCGAGGCCGGGTGGCGCCGGAGGTCTGCCGGGCGCTCGACCTGCGGGAGGTGGCCGGTGTCCCGCCGAGGACGACCTCGAAGAGCCGGTGAGAGAGGCTCTTGCGCCGTGGCGCCGGGCGTGGCAGCCTTCAGCCTTCGTCCACAACCGGTTTCGAAGGGGGGTCTCCATGCGCAGGCACTGGGTTCACATCTCGTTGGCGCTGCTCTCGGTGTCGCCGGTCCTGCGGGCGGACCATGACGACGCCAGCGCCGAGCACGGCCGCGTCGAGTTCCCGATCAGCTGCCGCGCCGAGGTGCGCCCTCGCTTCGAGCGCGCGGTGGCGCAGCTCCACTCCTTCGGCTACGAGCTCGCGCGCGACGGCTTCGCGCAGGTCGCCGCGGAGGACCCGGAGTGCGGCATGGCGTACTGGGGCGTCGCGACCACCTACTACCATCCGCTCTGGGCCGCGCCGACGCCGGCCGAGCTCGAGGCGGGCGCCGCCGCCGCCGAGCGGGCGGCCGCGATCGGCGCGGGCACCGAACGCGAGCGCGGCTGGATCGCGGCGATCGGCGCCCTCTACGCGGAGCGCGGGAGCGCCGACCACCGCACCCGCGCCGGGCGCTATCGCGACCGGCTCGCCGAGCTCGCGCGCGCCTACCCGGACGACCACGAGGCGACCATCTTCCACGCCCTGCTGCTGCTCGGCACCGCGCCGCCCACGGACACCACCTACGCACAGCAGAAGCAGGCGGCCGAGACGCTCACCGGCCTGGTCTCGCTCCACCCCGAGCATCCCGGGGTCGCCCACTACCTGATCCACGCGCTCGACTATCCCGAGCTCGCGCACCTCGCGCTCGATGCGGCGCGCCGCTACGCGCGCATCGCACCGAGCTCCGCGCACGCGCTCCACATGCCGTCGCACATCTTCGTGCGCCTCGGGCTGTGGCCGGAGACGATCGCCTCGAACCTCGACTCGGCGGGCTCGGCGCGCGCGCTCGCCCCGCTCTACCCCGAGACCTCCGCGTTCGACCGGCTGCACGCGCTCGACTACCTCGAATATGCCTACCTGCAGACCGGCCGCGACGAACAGGCGCAGCGCATCGTCGAGGAGACGGCGAGCCTGGGGCGGCTCGAGCGGCCCACGATGGCCGCGGTCTACGCCCTGGCGGCGATCCCGGCGCGCTACGCGCTCGAGCGCGGCGACTGGCGCGCGGCGGCCGATCTCGCGGCGACGCTGCCCGCGAGCGTCCTCGCCCAGTACCCCTACGCCGAGGCGATCCCGGCCTACGCGCGAGCCCTGGGTGCAGCTCACGTCGGCGACCTGGCGCGCGCCGAGGCGTCGGTGGCGCGTCTGCGCGAGATCGCCGCCGCGCTCGCCGCCGCGCCCCCGCCCGGGCCCTACGACTGGGCCGGGCACGTGCGCGCGCTCGGCACCGCGGCGGCCGGCGTGCTCGCGCGCGCGCGGGGCGGCGACGAGGAGGCGGTGCGCCTGCTCACCGAGGCGGCCGAGCTCGAGGAGCGCACCGGCAAGCACCCGGTGACCCCGGGCACCGCGCTGCCGCCGCGCGAGCTGCTCGCCGACCTGCTGCTCGATCTCGGTCGCGCCGACGAGGCGCTGGCCGCCTACGAGGCGACCCTGCTGCGCGCGCCCAACCGCCTGCGCGCGCTGTCCGGGGCGGCCCGGGCCGCGGAGCTCGCGCGCCACCGCGAGCGCGCGCGCACCCTCTACACCCTGGTCGCGTCGCTGACGGTGCCGGATTCGCGCCGCCCGGAGGTGGAGCGGGCGCGCGCAGCGCTCGCGGCGCCGTAGTCGGGAGGGCGCCGGGATAGGATGGTGCGAGCGCTCCGAAGCTCGCCATGCGGTCCCCACTCGCCTTCGATCTGACGCTCTTCTCGCTGCTCTGCGTCCTGGCAGCGTGGTCCTCCGCGCTCGTCGCGGCCTTCGCCTGGCGGCGGCGGGACATCCCGGGCGGGCGCTGGCTCGCCGGGCTCATGGTCGCGGCCGCCCAATGGTCGCTGGGTGCCGCCATCGAGCTGTCCAGCGTCGGCGTGCCGGCCAAGGTGTTCTGGTCGAAGTTCGAGTACCTGGGCACGGTGGCGGCGCCGGTGCTGCTGCTCTTCTTCGCGCTCGAGTACGCGCGTCTCGAGCGTTGGCTGACCCGCCGCGCGATCGCGCTCGCGTCCGCCGTCCCGGTGCTCGTGCTCGGCCTGGCCTTCACCAACGAGCGCCACGGCTGGATCTGGAGCGGGTTCAGGGCGAGCCCGGCCGGGCTCAACCTGCTGGTCTACGAGCACGGGCCCGGCTTCGTCCTGCTCGCCGCCTACTCCCATCTCTGCGTCGTGGTGGCGTTCGCGCTCGTCGCCCTCACGCTGCTGCGCTTCCCGCCCGTCTATCGCCCGCAGACGATCGCCGTGCTGGGCGCGATCGCCCTGCCATGGTTCGCCAACGCCTCCTATCTCGCGGGCTGGCTGCCGCTGGCCGGGCTCGACCTCACACCAGTGTCGTTCGCGGCGATGGGAGTCGTGCTGGCGCTCGCCATCGTCCGCTTCCGCCTGCTCAAAGTGGTGCCGGTGGCGCGCGACCTGGTGCTCGAGCGCATGAACGACGGCCTGGTGGTGCTCGACGGCGAGCACCGCCTGGTGGACCTCAATCCGGCCGCGCGGCGCCTGCTCGGCCCCGCCGTACCGCTCGTCCCCGGACGCCGCGGCGGCGAGCTGTTCGCGCGCTGGCCGGGACTGCAGGTGGCGCTCGAGGCCGAGCGCGAGACGCGCGAGGAGATCGTCGCCGGCGAGCGCGGCGAGCGCCTGCTCGAGGTCCAGGTCACACCGTTCCGCGACCGGGAGGGCCGGCGCGGCGGCCACCTCCTGCTCGTGCGCGAGGTCACCGACCGCCGCCAGGCCGAGCTCGCGCTGGCGACCGCCAACCTGCGCCTGCGCGAGCAGCTGAAGGAGATCGAGGCGCTCCAGGCGACGCTGCGCGAGCAGGCGCTGCGCGATGCGCTGACCGGTCTCTACAACCGCCGCTATCTCGAGGACGCGCTCGAGCGCGAGCTGGCGCGGGCGCGCCGGGAGGAGACCCCGCTCGCGGTGGCGCTGCTCGACCTCGACCGCTTCAAGGTGACCAACGACACGCTCGGGCACCAGGCCGCGGACGAGGTGCTGCGCCGGCTGGGCGCCCTGCTCTCCGCGCTCACCCGGCAGAGCGACGTCGCCTGCCGCTACGGCGGCGACGAGTTCGTGGTGCTGATGCCGGGCGCGACGCTCGATCAGGCCCTGGCGCGCGCCGAGCAGTGGCGCACGGCGTTCGCCGAGGCGGCGATCGCGGCCCTCGGATCGACCGGGGGCGTGACGCTCTCGGCCGGCGTCGCGGCCTTCCCCGAGCAGGCGAGCGGCGCCGTCGACCTGGTGCGCGCGGCCGACGCCGCGCTCTACGCCGCCAAGGCGGCGGGCCGCGACCGCGTCCTGTCGGCGCCGCTGCGCCCCGAGGCCGTGCCCGCGCCGGTCGCAGGCTAGAGGCGCGCGCGCCGGCGGGCGTGCTAGGTTCCGCGCGACTCCCGAGCCTCGAACCCCCGACCGGACGCACCGCCCGACGCGGCGGACGCCCGAGGAAGGATGCCGCGCCTTGAGACCCAGCGTCGCACGCCTCGTCCCGCTCTCGCTCGCCGGCTTCGCCGCGCTCGCCCTGGGACTGCGGATCGAACCCCGCATCGAGCCCCCGCGCCGCGCGGCGGGGCAGAGCGCGACGGCGCCCCGCGAGCCGCGCAGCCCCGGCGACGGCGACTACTGGGCGGTGCGCGCGACCTACCCGACCGGCCACTTCGATGCGCGCTGGCTGGTCGCGGCGGCGGCCGATCACCGGGAGGTGCCGGCGGGCGTGCCGGCCGGCCAGAAGCCGCGCCGGTCGCCGGAGGACGACTCGCCGCTCGGGCTCGATCCGGACGCCTTCACGCCGCTCGGCCCGCAACCCCTCGACGGCCAGTTCGGACGCTCCGCCGGACGCACCAACGTCGTGGTGAGCGATCCTTCCGATCCGAGCGTCGCCTACCTGGGCTCGGTAGGCGGCGGGGTCTGGAAGTCGGTCGACTGCTGCGGCGCCGCGACGACCTGGACCCCGACCACGGACGACCCGCTGCTCGCCTCGATCGCGATCAACGACATCGCGCTCGACTCCGCGGATCCGGCCACCGTCTACGCCGGCACCGGCGACCTCCACTACACCTCGTGGGCGTTCGGCGCCGCCGGCCTGCTCAAGTCGACCGACGCGGGCGCGACCTGGGAGCTGCTCGGCACCGACGTGTTCACGCCGATCTACCCGGAGCCGCCCGGCGTCTTCCCCCAGTACCAGGCGATCGGCAAGGTGCGGGTCGACCCGCGCGACAGCGCGAAGGTCGTGGTCGGCACCAAGACCGGCGTCTTCTTCTCCTACGACGCCGGCCTGTCGTGGACGGGACCGTGCCTCACCAACGCCCACACCGGCCAGCGCCAGGACGTCACCGGCATGGAGGTGCGCGACACCGGCGCCGAGACCGAGCTCTACGTCGCGGTGGGCACGCGCGGCTTCGACACGCCGGTGCAACCCGACCTCGACCTGAACGGCGCCAACGGGATCTACCGCGCGGTCGTGCCGGCCTCCGGCTGCCCGGCGTCGTGGCAGCTGCTGACCCGGCCCGACAACGGCTGGCCCGCGGGCACCGGCGGCGGCGTGCCCTATCCGGCCAACGTGCTGGGGCGCATCGACCTGACCATCGCGCCGAGCGACCCCGACGTCCTCTACGCCCAGGTCGCGTCGATCCCCACCCGCGGCCAGCTCGGCGTCTGGCGCACGCTCGACGGCGGCGCCACGTGGCAGCAGCGCTCGGACGTCAACGGCCTGACCGGCTGCTTCGGCGACTGGGGCCAGAACTGGTACGACCAGGGCGTCACGGTCGACCCCAACGACCCCGACGTCGTGTTCATGAGCACGGTGGACCTGTTCCGCTCGACCGACGGCGGCACCACCTTCGTCAACCTCACCTGCGGCTACGCCGGCGGCGACGTCCACGTCGACCACCACGCGCGCGCGTTCGTGGGCGGGGACTCGTCGCGGCTCCTGATCGGCAACGACGGCGGCGTCTACTACAGCGCCAACGCGGACGCGCCGAATCCGGGCGACGTCGCCTTCGTCCAGCTCAACGACACGCTGTCCACGATCGAGTTCTACTCGGGCGACATCACCGCCTTCTTCGCGACCTCCTCCTCGCCGGCGGCGAGCGCCGGCGCCCAGGACAACGGCTCCTCGGTCAAGGTCTGGGCGGGGGCGCCGGGCCCCGCGGTGTGGACCACGACGCTCGGCGGCGACGGCATGTTCGCGCGCATCGAGCCGGTGCTCGGACAGCGCTGGTACCAGGAGAGCCAGAACGGCAACCTGCGCGTCTCGACCACCGGGCCGTTCGGCTCCCGCCTGAACGCCTCGGGCGCCTGGTCGGGCGACCGCGTCAGCTTCATCCACCCCTACGAGATCTACAAGTACGGCTGCCCGCCCACCGGCTGCACCCACATGATCGCCGGCACCCACCGCGTCTGGGAGACGATCCAGGGCGCGGTGCCGGCGTCGAGCTGGATGATCGCCTCCGGCGACCTCACCAAGGGCACGCTCGCCGACCGCTCGTTCATCAACCAGCTCTCCTACGCGGTCTCGGACCCGACGGTGGCGATCGTCGGCACCAACGACGGCAACGTCCAGTTCGGCTTCGGCCTCGGTGCCGGGACCCCGATGAGCGCGACCTGGGTGGACGTGACCGGCGCCAACGCGGTGCTGCCCAACCGTCCGGTCCTCGACGTGACCACCGATCCGTGGACGCCGACCGTCGGCTACGCGGCGGTCGGCGGCTTCGCCGCCAACACGCCCGCCACGCCGGGCCACGTCTTCCGCGTCGTCTGTTCCGCGGACTGCGCCAGCTTCCTGTGGGAGGACAAGTCGGGCAACCTCCCCGACATCCCGGTCGACTCGATCCTGGTCAACCCCAACCTGCCCGGCCAGGTCTTCGCCGGCAGCGACTGGGGGCTCTACTTCACGGACGACATCGAGGCGTCGCCGCCGGTCTGGCAGCGCTTCACCAACGGGCTGCCCACGGTGACGATCTGGGACATGGCGATCGACCGCGGCTTCACCACGCTGGCGCTCTTCACCCGCTCGCGCGGCGCCTACGCCTGGCCGCTGCCGCTCGATCCGGACGGCATGCCCTTCCGCGACGGCTTCGAGTCCGGCGACACCGGGCGCTGGTCGAGCGCCGTGCCCTGAGAGCCGGCGTCGATCAGGGCAGCGGCCGGCCCGGCGTCCAGGGCGCGCCCGCCGCCTCGAGCCGGCGCTCGAGCGCCGGCAGCCGCTCCTCGAGCAGCCGCGCCAGGCGCGCCCGCGCTGCCGAGAGCTCCTGCTCGGCGATCTCGAGGCTCCTGCTGTGGGTGGGCGTCGGTCCGTAGGTGGACTGGAAGTTGCCCAGCCGCGCGACTCCGAGCCGTTGGCGCGGGGTGGGCGCCTGGGGCTGCCCGACCTGGGCGCGGCTGGCGTCGCCGCGCAGGGCGAGCTCGATGTCGAGCAGCTCCTGGCGCGCCGCCTCGAGCTCGGCGTCGAGCTCGGTCCCGGCGGTCGAACGGGCCAGGGCCTCGCCCAGCAGCTCCAGGCGCCGCCGGGCGCCGTCGAGCGCGGCGTCGGCGGCGGAGGCGAGCCGGCTCGCCGCCTCGAGCCGGCGGCCGAAGGCCACCGTCTCGGAGGGCGCCGCGCCCGGCAGGGCACCCTCGCGCAGGCGCTCGACCTCGAACTCGACCGGCGCCGAGAGCTCGGTGACCACGCCGTCGACGCGGCGCGCGAGCGTGACCGTGTAGAGCCCCGGCGCGGCGAGCGTGCCGGAGGGCGGCTCCTCGTCCGGCTCCGGCTTGCGCGCCGGCTCGGTGATCGCCTCGGCCGGCGGGTATCGGAGGTCCCAGGCCACCCGATGGAAGCCACGGTCCACCGGTCCCGAGACGCGCCGGACCACGTTGCCGTCCCGGTCGCGCACGGTGAGAAGGATCGCCGGGTCGGACTCGCGGCGCTCGGCCGTGAGCTCCTCGAACTCGGGGAAGGGCGTGTCGCGGCCGGCCGCCACGAGCGGCTTCTCCCTCTCCTGCCGCCGCTTCTCGCGCGACCGGAGGCCGTCGGCCAGGTAGTAGGTGAAGACGGCGCCGAACGGCGGATTGGGCGCGACGTAGTGGCCGTGACCGGCGTCGCCCGGCCCGGAGTCGACGAACGGCCGGCGCTCGACGTACCACCAGGCCTTGCGCACCGGGAAGAGGATCGCCTCCCGGGCGAGCGTCTCCTCGGAGAGCGCGCGCAGCGGCGAGTAGTCGTCGAGCACCCAGAAGCCGCGGCCGAAGGTGGCCCCGACGAGGTCGTTCTCCCGGCGCTGGATCGCCAGGTCGCGGAACGGGATGGTGGGCGTGCCGCCGGTGAGCTCGATCCACCGCCGCCCGCCGTCGAGCGTGAAGAAGACGCCGAACTCGGTGCCGGCGAAGAGCAGCTCCGGCCGCACGTGATCCTGGACCAGGCGCCAGACCAGGTGGCGCGCCGGCAGGTCGCCCGCGATCGAGCGCCAGGTGCGGCCGCGGTCCTCGCTCGCGAGCAGGTAGGGGGTGTAGTCGCCCGACTTGTGGTGGTCGAGCGCGACGTAGACGGTGTCGGCGTCGTGGAGGTCGGCCTTGAGGTCGTTGACGAAGGCGCCCGCCGGCACGCCCGGCAGGGTGCCGACCTCGATGCGGCGCCAGTGGGCGCCGCCGTCCTCGGAGACCTGGATCAGGCCGTCGTCGGTGCCGGCGTAGAGCAGGCCCTCGACCCGGGGCGACTCGGCGAGCGAGGTGATGGTGTTGAAGTCGGACATCGCGAGCAGGTCCCAGGCCGCGTCCCAGCTCCATTGCCGGCCCAGCAGCGGGAGCCGGAGGCGGTGCTGGTCGCGCGTCAGGTCCGCGGAGACCGGCCGCCAGCTGTCGCCGCGGTCGTCGGAGCGCCAGACCCGCTGCGAGGCGTAGTAGAGCCGGGTCGGGGAGTGCGGGCTGACCAGGATCGGCGCGTCCCAGTTGAAGCGCTCGGGCGCGTCGCCGGGCTCCGGCTGCGGCTGGATGTAGACGATCTCGCCGGTGGTGCGATCGACGCGCGCCAGGTTTCCCTGCTGCCACTCGGAGTAGAGGATGTCCGGATTGCCGGGCTCGGTGGCCGGCTGGTGGCCGTCGGCGAAGAGCGTGATCCACCAGTCCTGGTTGCGGATGCCGTTGACGGTGTCGGTGCGCGACGGGCCGCCCTGCGTGTTGTTGTCCTGGGTGCCGCCGTAGACGTTGTAGAACGGCGCGTCGTCGTCCACCGCCACCTTGTAGAACTGCGTCACCGGCAGGTTGGCCACGAAGCGCCAGGTGGCGGCGGCGTCGAACGTCTCGTAGAGACCGCCGTCGGTGCCCACCAGCAGGTAGTCGGGGTCGTCGGCGCGGAAGACCAGGGCGTGGTTGTCCGAGTGCTTGTACTGCTCGGAGAGGCGGCGGAAGGTCTTGCCGCCGTCCTCGGAGACCTGGATCCGGACGTCGAGCAGGTAGATGCGGTCGAAGGCGTGCGGGCTGGCGTAGAGCTCCTGGTAGTAGTGCGGGCCGGTGCCGCCCGAGACCGTCTCGGAGCGCTTCTCCCAGCTCGAGCCGCGGTCGCTCGAGCGCCAGACGCCGCCCTTGCGCCGGTCGAGCTCGATCGCGGCGTAGACGACGTCCGGGCGCAGCGGCGAGATCGCCAGCCCGATCTTGCCGAGGTTGCCCTCGGGCAGGCCGGTGGCGAGCTTCTGCCAGGTCTCGCCGCCGTCGGTCGAGCGGTGGAGAGCCGACTCCGGCCCGCCGCCCAGGTAGGCGGCGACCGAGCGCTGGCGCTGCCAGGTCGCGGCGTAGAGCAGGTCGGGATCGCGCGGGTCGAGGGCCAGGTCGGTGACGCCGGTCCACTCGCCGCCGCCCAGCACCTTCCTCCAGGTCGCGCCGCCGTCGCGGCTCTTGTACAGGCCGCGCTCGCCGCCCGGCGACCAGAGCGGCCCCTGGGCCGCGACCCAGACCACGTTCGGGTCGCGCGGGTGGACGACGATCTTCGAGACGTGCTCGGAGCGCTCGAGCCCGCGCCGCTCCCAGTGCGCGCCGCCGTCGCCGCTGCGGTAGACGCCGTCGCCGTAGCCGACGTGCCGGCCGCCGACGTTCTCGCCGGTGCCGACCCAGACCACCTCGGGATTCGAGGGGTCGAGCGTCACGCAGCCGATCGAGTACGAGCTCTGCTCCTGGAACACCGGCCGCCAGGTGGTGCCCGCGTTGACCGTCTTCCAGACCCCGCCCGAGCCGACCGCCACGTACCAGGTGGCGGGATCGGTCGGATGCAGCGCCACGTCGGCGATGCGGCCGGACTTGAGCGCCGGGCCGAGGTTGCGCAGCTCGAGGCCGGCGAAGGTCTCCGCCGAGAGCCTGGGCTTCGCCTCGTCGCCCACGGCGGACGCGGCGGGAGGAGCGAGGACCGAGGCGAGGAGGGCCGCGCAGGCGGCGGCGAGAGGGCGGGGCAGGGACATGGCGACGGGCCTCCCAGGGCGAAGTCGGGATCGAGGCGCGGAGATTACCAAGCGGGACGGCGATCCCGACCGTCGCCGGGGCGGGCCGGTCCCGCCGCGGTTTGACGGCGCGCGAGGGGGGGCGCTACCCTCGCGCCCGGTGATCGCCAGCTTCCGGCATCGCGCGCGGCTCGGCATCGGCGGCTTCTTCGCGCTGCGCTTCGCCGGACTGATCACGCTCTGGTCGGCGTCGCAGTGGGGCGGCGGCGAGGACGGCGCGCCCCGTCTCTTCGAGCTCCTCGTCGTGCTCGGCACCGCGTCGCTCGTCTGGGGCTGCTGGGCGCTGGCGAAGGGCAAGGGGCTCTCCGCCTGGTGGGCGCTGCTCGGGCTCGCGGGCGTGGTCGGTCTGGTGGTCGCCCTGCTGCTGCCCGATCGGATACCGGGCGGGGAGCCGGCCGCGACCGCGGGGAGCGGACCCGCACCCTGAGCCCGACCGGCACGGGCCGCGCGAGGACGGACGGAACGGATCACGCTCGACGACCTGGAGGACACGGCGCATGACCAAGAAACGGACCGGACTCATTGCGATGCTCGCTCTCCTTGCCCTGGCCGCGGGCTCTCCCGCGCACGCCCAGGCGGCGCCGGCGGCCGAGCGGATCGGCGTCGAGATGACGATCCGCAGGGCGGACGGCGGAGGCGGGCAGTACGTCTGCCGGACGACGGTCAGGGACCTCGCCGCGCAGGCGGTCCTGGCGGAGCCGGAGTTCCGCTTCCGGATGGGCGAGAACGCGACCGCCAGGTCGAGCGGCGAGGGCTACGAGGTCGAGGTCTCCGCGTTCGTCTCGGGCGGCGGCGCGCAGGTCGATCACGTCGTCGTCGTGCGCCGGAAAGGCCAGGTCACGGCCGCCCAGTCGATGACCTTCCACCTGCCGCTGTGAACCGGCGGCGGCGCCACCCGCTCCTCTACGAGCGGCGGCACGAGCCGCTGCTGCCGCGGCGCGCCTGGGCGCTCCGCCTGGCGTGGCACCTGGGGCTCGCGGCGGCGCTGCTCGCCTTCGCGCTCGGCGTGGGCGCGTTCGGCTACCACGTCACGGAAGGCATGCCCTGGATCGACGCGTTCCTCAATGCCGCGATGATCCTCTCCGGCATGGGGCCGGTCGAAGCGTTGAGCACCGCGAGCGGCAAGCTCTTCGCGACCGCCTACGCGATCTTCTCGGGCGTCTTCTTCCTGGCCGTCGCCGGCGTGGTCCTGGCGCCGGTCCTGCACCGGGTCCTGCACCGCTTCCACCTCGACGAGGAGGCGGACGGTTGACGCTCCCTTGAGCCGGGCGAGCGTGCGCGAGGAGGTGGCGCGCGAGGTGTGCGGCCGGACCACCCGCTTCGCGCCGGCGCCGACCGGGGCGCTGCACCTCGGCCACGCGGCGAGCGCGATCTGGGTCTGGGGCCTGGCGCGCGCGGCCGGCGGGCGGGTGCTGCTGCGCATCGAGGATCACGACCGCGTGCGCTCGCGGCCGGAGTTCGAGCGCGCCCTGCTCGAGGACCTCGACTGGCTGGGGCTCGAACCCGACGCGCCGCCGGTGCGCCAGAGCGAGCGCGGTGAGCTCTACCGCGCGGCGCTGGCGCGGCTCGCCGACGCGGGCCTGGTCTATGTCTGCGACTGCACGCGCCGGGCGATCCTCCAACGCTCGGCAGGGGGCGACGCCGAGGAGCTGCGCTATCCGGGCACCTGCCGGGAACGGCGGCTCGAGGAGTCGGCGGCGCCGATGCGGCGCGTGCGCCTCGAGCCGGAGCGCATCGGGTTCGAAGACCTGCGGCTGGGGCCCGGGAGCCAGATCCCCGCCGAGCAGTGCGGCGACCTGCTGGCGCGCGACCGCGACGGCAACTGGACCTACCAGTTCGCGGTCGCGGTGGACGACCTCGAGCAGGGCATCGACCTGGTCGTGCGCGGCGAGGATCTGCTCGCCTCGACCGGGCGCCAGATCCAGCTGGCGCGCCTGCTCGGCCGCAGCGAGCCGGCGCGCTTCCTGCACCACCCGCTGATCCTGCGGCCGGACGGCGCCAAACTGTCCAAGTCCGGGCGCGACACCGGCCTGGGCGAGCTGCGCGCGGCGGGCTGGAGTCCGGCGCGGGTGCTCGGCGCCGCGGCCGCCGCGACCGGCCTCGTGGCCGAGCCGCGCGAGCTCGCTCCCGCCGACCTGCCGGACCTGGTGGCCCGGGCGCTCGCGCTGCCGCCTCGCCCGCGCGCGTCGGAGCGCGCAGCGGCGGGAGGCGGCCCATGAACCGGAGAGGAGAGCCGAACCGATGTTGACCGTCCTGCTCGTCACCGCCGCCCTGGCCGATGCGCCCGCCGAGGCCCCGGGTTGCCCCGAGCGCCTCGCGGCGCTGCTCGACCGCCCCGCCGCGGTCCTGGACTCCGGCCGGGAGGCCGCCGCGCGGGCTTTCGGCGAACCGAACCTCGAGGCGGTCGAGGTACTGGCCGAGACCCCGGGCGAGCGCCACCTCAAGGTGCGCTTCCGGCTCTTCTTCGACCAGGCGCGCGCGACCTTCGCGCAGAGCGCCGCGGGCGGCGCCGAGCGCCTCGAGGAGCTCGAGCTCTCCGCGCCGCTCGCCGAGCTGACGCTGCCGGTGCCGTTCGGCGCCAGCGAGCTCGAGCTGGTCGAGCGCTTCGGCGAGGCCGCGCGCGTCGAGCTGCCGGCAGCCTTCGAGCGACGCCTGGTCTACGAGTGCGAGCGCGGCCGGCGTCCGGAGACCGTCGCCTTCCGCTTCGCCGACGGCGCCCTCGCCGCCGTGGAGTGGCGCCTGGCGGCGGACTGAGCGCGCGCCGTCCTCAGCCCGCGGCCGGGGGCGGCGCGGCGGGCGGGGGCCGGAGGTGCACGACCTGCTGCGGCAGGGCGATCTCGATCCCCTCCGCGTCGAAACGCTGCCGGAGGCGGATCAGGAACTCGTGGACGAGCGCCGGGCGGTCGGTCGCCGTGGCCGCCGCGAGCGCGACGCTGAACTCCACCGCGGTGGGGCCCAGGGCGAGGAAGCGCACCGACGGCTCGTGCTGCGGGTCGGCCGCGGCGCTCTCGCGCTGCAGGGCGCGGGCGACTTCGTCCGTCGCGCTCTCGACCCGTTTCAGGTCCGAGCCGAGCGCGACGCCCACGCGCACCATCACGCCCTGGGGCAGCTCGGGCAGCGAGAAGTTCATCAGCCGCATGTCCGAGAGCCGGGCGTTGGGCACGAAGACCAGGTTGTTGGCGAGCTGGCGGATGCGGGTGCTGCGCCAGCCGATGTCCTCGACGTGGCCCTGGGTGCCGTCCTCGAGCTCGATGAAGTCGCCGACGCGGATCGGCTTCGAGACCGACAGGAAGAGGCCGGCGAACAGGTTCGAGAGGGTGGGCTGCAGCGCCAGGGCGACCGCGATCGAGCCGACGCCCAGGGCGGTGAGCAGGGTGGTGATCTCGACCCCGGCGTTGTCCAGCACGAGCAAGGTGCCGGCGACGATCACCGCGCCCTGCGCCACCTGCTGGATCAGGCTCGGCCGCGGCTGCTGGCCTTCCGTCGGCGCCTCGGCCGTGGCGAACCAGAGGCGGACGAAGCGGGAGGCGGCGAGCGTGATGCCGATCAGCAGCAGGGTGAGCGCGGTGCGCGAGAGGAGCAGCCGGTACTCGAGCTCGAGCGGCGCGACGCGCGCCGCTGGGAGCACGGCCATGAGCACGATCGCCGGCAGCCAGAAGCGGCGGGTGGCCTCGAGCAGCAGGTCGTCGGCCCGGGGCGGAGTGCGCCGCGCCACCCTGCGCAGGAAGCGGAACAGGACGGTGCGCGCGAACCAGCCGATCAGCACGCCCGCCAGCAGGATGGCGAGCGAGGTCCCCCAGCCGTTCAGCACTTCGGCGAGTCGCAAGCTCAAGTTCGAAGTCCTCCGCTCGATGCCCGGCAGCCCACGTCGCGGGCCGGGAGGATTCTGTCACCCCGGCGCGGTGCGGAGCAGCCCGGCCGCGCGTCCACTCTGCTAGATTTCGGTGCCGGGGCCGGGCCTCGCGCCGTCCGGCGCGAGCGCGCCCCGGCCACCGTCCGACCTTCGGCGAGAGCGATCATGGGACGCATCTTCGAGACCCGCAAGCACACGATGTTCGCGCGCTGGGACCGGATGGCGAAGCAGTTCGCCAAGATCGGCAAGGAGATCACCATCGCGGTCAAGGCCGGGGGCCCCAACCCCGAGTCCAACCCGGCGCTGCGCCGCGCGATCCAGAACGCGCGCGCGGTCAACATGCCCAAGGACAAGGTCGAATCCGCGATCAAGAAGGCCTCGGGCCAGGACGCGACCGACTACCACGAGGTCGTCTACGAGGGCTACGCGCCCCACGGCGTGGCGGTGCTGGTGGAGACCGCCACCGACAATCCCGCGCGCACCGTGTCGAGCGTGCGCACGCACCTCAACAAGGGCGGCGGCAACCTCGGCACCAGCGGCAGCGTCGCCTACCTGTTCCAGCGCGTGGGCGTGTTCCGCCTGGATCCGAAGGGCATCGACGCCGGGGCGCTCGAGCTCGACCTGATCGACCACGGCCTGGAGGAGATGGGCGAGACGACCGGCGAGAAAGGCGAGCCGCAGCTGCTGGTGCGCTGCGCGTTCGCCGACTTCGGCCACCTGCAGAAGGCGCTCGAGGATCGCGGCATCACGCCGCTCTCGTCGGAGTCCGAGTACCTGCCCCTGAGTCCGCTCGAGCTGCCCGAGAAGCAGGCCCACGACGTGCTGCGGCTGGTCGACCTGCTCGAGCAGGACGACGACGTGCAGAGGGTCTTCCACAACCTGGCCTGACCGGCGCGCCCGGCGGCGGCCGCGCCCGCGCGCGCACGCCGCTTGCAGGTGCGCGCGACCGTGTCCGAGCCCCGTCCCTCCCGAGCCCGAAGGTGAGCGCCAAGCGCCGGAGCGGCACCGGCCGCCAGAGACTCCTGGGCACCGTCACGCGCGCGCTCCGGCGCCGCGACTGGCTGCTCGCCAAGATCTTCGGCGCCGCCGGCCTCGTGCTCGTGGCCGCGCTCGGCTGGAGCCTGTGGCCCTACTGGCGCCTGTCCGAGGAGTTCCGCTCGCTGCCCGAGGTCGAGCCCTCGCGCCTCTACGGCCGGCCGTTCCGGCTCGCGCCCGGGCAGGGGCTGACGGCGGAGGCGCTGGTCGCGCGCCTCGAAGCGCTCGCCTACCGCGCAGCGGACGCCCGCGGCCTGACTCCCGGCACCTACCACGCCGTGGGCGACCAGGTCTCGGTGGCGCGCCGGCGCTTCCGCGCCGCGTCCGGCGACGGCGGCGGCGGGCTGCTGGTCGCCGGCTTCCAGGGCGAACGACTGACCCGCCTCGGCGTGGACGAGACGGCGGTCGCCGAGGCGTGGCTCGAGCCGCCCCTGCTCGCCACCTTCTACGGCGACGACCTGATGGAGCGCCGGCCGGCGCCGCTCGACGAGATCCCGTCCGAAGTCGTGCGCGCGGTGCTCGCCGCCGAGGACGCCTCCTTCTTCGAGCATCCCGGCCTGTCGCCGACCGGCATCCTGCGCGCGCTGCTCACCAACCTGCGCGGCGGCGAGATCCGGCAGGGCGGCTCGACCATCACGCAGCAGCTCGCCAAGAACCTCTACCTCTCCTCCGAGCGCACGGTGGGCCGCAAGATGCGCGAGGCGATGCTGGCGCTGTTCCTCGAGTGGCGCTACAGCAAGGAGCAGATCCTCGAGGCCTACCTGAACCAGATCTTCTGGGGGCGCTCGGGTGCCGCCAACCTGATCGGCGTCGGCGCCGCCGCCCGCGGCTACTTCGGCAAGCCGGTCGCCGAGCTGGATCTCGCCGAGGGCGCCCTGCTCGCGGCGATGATCCGGGCGCCCGCCGAGTACTCGCCGTTCCGCCATCCCGAAGCGGCGCGCGCCCGCCGCGACTTCGTGCTGCGCCGCCTGGCCGAGCTCGACTGGATCGCGGCCGAGGCGGCCGAGGCCGCGCTCGCGGCGCCGCTGCCCGCCGCGGAGTACCCGCTCTCGCGCCGGCGGGCGCCGTACTTCGCCGACGCCGCCGCGGCCGAGGTGTCGCGCCGGTTCGGGGTGGCGAGCCTCGCCGACCGCGGCCTGGCGGTCTACGGCACGCTCGATCTCGCCGACCAGGAGGCCGCCGAGGAGGCGGTGCGCGAAGGGCTGGCCGGGCTCACCGAGAAGAGCGCGCGCGTGCGCAGCCGGGAGGAGGGGCTCGAGGGCGCGTTGGTGTCGCTCGAGCCGGCGACCGGCTCGGTGCGCGCCTACGTCGGCGGGCGCGACTACCGGGAGAGCCAGTTCGACCGCGTCTCGAGCGCCCGCCGCCAGGCCGGCAGCGCCTTCAAGCCGCTCGTCTACGCGACCGCGTTCGAGGCCGAGGTGGCGACCCCCGCGACCCTGCTCGAGGACGCGCCGCTGGAGCTCGAATCGGGCGGCAAGCTCTGGGCGCCCGCCAACGACGACGGCGAGTTCCGCGGCTGGGTGACGGCGCGCACCGCGATCGAGCAGAGCCTGAACGTGCCGACCGCGCGGCTGGCGCTGCAGACCGGCCTGCCCAGGATCGTCCAGACGGCGCGGGCGTGCGGGCTGCGCAGCCGCCTCCAGCCGGTGCCGGCGATGGCGCTCGGCGCCTTCGAGGTCGCGCCCATCGACCTGCTCACCGCCTACGCCACGCTGGCCGACCGCGGCGTGCGCCCGCCGGTGCACCTGGTGGACGCCGTGCTCGACGCGCGGGGCCGGCCGCTCTCCGGCGAGGCGCTGCCGCCGCCCGAGCGCGCCCTCTCGCCGCAGACCGCCTACCTGGTGACCTCGCTGCTCCAGGGCGTGCTCGAGTACGGCACCGGTCGCCCCGCGCGCGCCCTGGGCCTCGCCGATCCGCTGGCGGGCAAGACCGGCACCACCAACCTGCGCCGGGACAACTGGTTCGTGGGCTACTCGCCGGAGCGCGCGACCCTGGTCTGGGTCGGCTTCGACGACGACTCGCCGACGCCCTTCTCGGGCTCGAAGGCGGCGCTGCCGATCTGGACGAAGTTCACGCTCGCGGTGCGCCCGCCCGGCGGCTACGCGAAGTTCACGCCGCCCGAGGGGATCCGGGTCGTGCTGATCGACCCGGCCACCGGCGAGCTCGCCACCGATCGCTGCCCGGAGGTGCTGGCCGAGGCGTTCGCGGCCGAGCGTGTGCCCGCCACCGTCTGCCGCGAGCACGGCGGCTGGTTCGCCGAGCCGATCGACCCGGGCGTGCGCGCCGAGCGCGACGAGAAGAGCCCCGGCGGCCTGCGCAACTGGCTCAGGAAGATCTTCGGCCGCGACCGCGGCGAAGCGCCCGGCCCGCCCCAGGGCCCGCCGCCCTAGCCGCCGCCGCTCACGAGGTGGTCGACGCGGCGGCCGGCTCCCG
>JAFNAE010000193.1 GCA_017860005.1 Acidobacteriota bacterium
TACCCGGAGTTCTACGCACCGCGCCCCTACAGCAAGAGCTTCGTCATCCACCTCGACGCCTGGTACGCGCAGGCGCATCCCGACGAGGACTTCGCCGAGACCTTCGCGGTCTGGCTGGATCCCGAATCGCGTTGGCGCGAGCGTTACCGGGACTGGCCGGCGCTGCGCAAGCTCGAGTACATGGACGCGCTCATGGCCTCGCTCGCCGGCCGGCCGCCGCGCGTGGTGTCGACCGCCGAGGTCGACCCGCTGCCGGCGCTCGACAGGACCTTGCGCCGCCACTACGAGGAGAAGCGCGCGCGTTACGGCGTCGACCGGCCGGCCTTCCATGACCGCGATCTCCGGCGGTTGTTCTCGGACGACCCGGCCTTCGCCCACCAGCCCACGGCGGCGGCGTTCATTACCCGCCACCGCCGCGAGATGCGCCGGCTCACCTCGCGCTGGACCAACGAGTACCAGTACACGATCGACCGGGTGCTCGACGACATGGTCGCGCGCTGCCGGCAGCTCGGGCTGCGGCTGGCGATGCCGGCCGAGCAGGCCAGGCTCGAGTTCGCGGTGCTCCTGGCGGTGCAGACCATGAACTACCTGCACAGCGGACGGCACCGGGTGGCGCTGTGAAGCGGCTGCGCGTGCTCGCCCTCGTCCACGAGGGCTTCGAGCCGCCGGCGGGCGCCACCGCCGAGCAGGCGCGCGCCGCCGACTGGCGCGCCGAGTTCGACGTCGTCGAATGCCTGCGCGGCCTCGGCCACGAGGTGCAGGTGCTCGCGGTCGGAGGCGCTCTCGACCCGATCCGCGCCGCCCTCGCCGAGCTCCGGCCCGACATCTCCTTCAACCTGCTCGAGAGCTTCGACGACGTCGCCCACTGGGACCAGAACGTCGTCGCCTACCTCGAGCTGCAGAAGGCGCGCTACTCCGGCTGCAACGCCCGCGGCATGATGCTCGGCCGCGACAAGGAGCTCACCAAGAAGCTGCTGACCTATCACCGCGTCCGGGTGCCGGATTTCGCGGTGGTGCGGCGCGGGCGGCGGTTCCGCCGGCCTGGGCGGCTCGCATTCCCGCTCTTCGTCAAGTCGCGGGGGCTCGACGCCTCGACCGGCATCTCGCAGGCTTCGGTGGTCGAGAGCGACGAGAAACTGGCCGAGCGGGTGCGCTTCATCCACGAGAGCCTCGGCACCGACGCCCTGGTCGAGCGCTACATCGAGGGGCGGGAGCTCTACGTCGGAGTGATCGGCAATCGCCGCCTCGAAGCGCTGCCGATCTGGGAGCTCTCGTTCGAGAACATGCCCGAGGCGGCGCGCAAGATCGCCACCGAGCGGCTGAAGTGGAGCCTCTCCTACCAGCAGAAGCACGGCATCACGAGCGGTCCGGCGCGCGACCTGCCCGAAGGGCTCGAGCCGCACGTGCAGCGACTCTGCAAGCGGGTGTGCAACGTCCTCTACCTGACCGGCTACGCGCGCGTGGACCTGCGCCTCACGCCGGCCGGCGAGGTCTACGTCATCGAAGCCAACCCGAATCCCCAGATCGCGCGCGGCGAGGACTTCGCCGACGCCGCCGCCGCGGCCGGCATCGAGTACGGCCCCCTGCTCGAGCGCATCCTCAGACTCGGCCTCGAGTGGGACCCCGCCGCGGCGTGAGCGCGCTCCCCGGTTGGCCGGCCAGGCGCGGGGGATCCGCGCGCCCGGAAAGGTGCCGGAAAGGTGCCAGCCACTTGGTCAACCTCTGGGAAGCGCGAGGCTTACGCTTCGGGCTCCGACCCGTCGAGGTCAGTTCGGGAGCGTCCCCTACCACCCCACCGGATGCCACGTCGTCTTGATCTCGACGAAGGCGCGGATGGGGTCGAGGCCCTGGGCGGTGGCGGCGAAGTAGTCGGGGAGGTGCCAGGTCCTGGTGCGCTTGACGTTGACCGCGGCGTCCTTGAGGGATTCGGTCTCGAGGGTCTTCGCGACGCCGGCGAGCGAGAGGGCGTTGACGTCCATGTGGCGGGCGAGGTGCGGCAGCATCTCCGACTTGTGGCCGGAGAGCAGGTTGACCACGCCGCCCGGCAGGTCGCTGGTGGCGAGGACCTCCGCCCACTCGAGGCCGGGCAGCGGGTCCTTCTCGGAGAGCAGCACGACGCAGCTGTTGCCCGAGACGATCACCGGCAGCACGTGGCTGACGAGACCCAGCAGCGCCGGCTCCTCCGGGGCCACGATGCCGACCACGCCGGTCGGCTCGGGCAGCGAGAAGTCGAAGTAGGACGAGGCGACCGGGTTCACGCTCGACAGCAGCGCCCCGTACTTGTCCGACCAGCCGGCGTAGTGGACGATGCGGTCGATCGCTGCGCGCGCCTCCTTCTTCGCCGCCGCCGGGGTCGCCCCCGAGGTCGCGTGGAGCAGCTCCGCGAAGGCCGCCGCCCGGCCCTCCAGCATCTCGGCCATCCGGTAGAGGATCTGGCCGCGCAGGTAGGCGGTCAGCCCGGCCCACTTCTCCTGGGCGGCGCGCGCCTTCGTCACCGCATCGCGCACGTCCTTGCGCGAGCCGCGGCAGACGTTGGCCAGGTGGTTTCCCTGGGCGTCCGCCGCCGGGTCGTAGCGGCCCGACTCCGAGCGCACGAACTCGCCGCCCAGGTACATCTTGTAGGTCTTGCGCACGTCCAGGCTCACGACACCTCCACGTAGGCCTCGAGACCGTGCACGCCGCCCTCGCGGCCGAAGCCCGACTCCTTGTAGCCGCCGAACGGCGAGGTCGGGTCGAACTTGTTGAAGGTGTTCGCCCACACCACGCCGGCGCGCAGCCGCTTCGTCATCGCGAAGATCTTCGCGCCCTTGTCCGTCCACACCCCGGCCGACAGGCCGTAGGCGAGGTTGTTCGCCTTCTCGACCGCCTCGTCCGGCGTGCGGAACGACATCACCGCCAGCACCGGGCCGAAGATCTCCTCGCGCGCGATGCGGTGCGACTGCGCGACGTGCGTGAAGTAGGTGGGCGGGAAGAAGAAGCCGCGCGCGGGCAGCGCGCATTCCGGCTGGTGCAGGTGCGCGCCCTCCTCCACCCCGCAGCGCGTCAGCTCGCGGATCTTCTCGAGCTGCGCGCGCGAGTTGATGGCGCCGACGTCGGTGTTCTTGTCGAGCGGGTCGCCGACCCGGAGCTGGCGGATCCGCCAGTCCAGCCGCGCGAGCAGGTCCTCCTCGATCGATTCCTCGACCAGCAGGCGCGAGCCGGCGCAGCAGACGTGCCCCTGGTTGAAGTAGATGCCGTTGACGATGCCCTCGACCGCCTGGTCCAGCGCGGCGTCGGCGAAGACGATGTTGGCGGCCTTGCCGCCCAGCTCGAGCGTCAGGCGCTTCTCCGTCCCGGCGAGCGCGCGCTGGATCAGCTTGCCGACCTCGGTCGAGCCGGTGAAGGCGATCTTCGCCACCCCGGGGTGGTTGACCAGGTGCGCGCCGGTCTCGCCCGCGCCGGTCACGATGTTGACCACTCCGGGCGGCAGCTCGGCCTCGCGCAGGATCTCGGCCAGCTTCATCGCCGTCAGCGGCGTCGTCTCGGCGGGCTTGAGCACCACCGTGTTGCCGGCGGCCAGCGCCGGGGCGAGCTTCCAGGCCGCCATCAGGAGCGGGAAGTTCCAGGGGATGATCTGGCCGCAGACTCCGAGCGGGGCCACCGACCGGCCGGGGAAGGCCCAGGGCAGCTTGTCGGCCCAGCCCGCGTGGTAGAAGAAGTGCGCGGCGGCGAGCGGCACGTCCACGTCGCGCGCCTCCTTGATCGGCTTGCCGCCGTCCATCGTCTCGACGATCGCCAGCTCGCGCGCCTTCTCCTGGATCAGCCTCGCGATGCGGTAGACGTACTTGCCACGCTCGGCGCCGGCGAGCTTCGACCAGGTGCGGAAGGCCGCCCGCGCCGCCTTGACCGCGGCGTCCACGTCCGCCTCCCCGGCGTCGGCCACCTCGGCCAGCTTCTCCTCGGTCGCCGGGTTGACCGTGTCGAACCAGCGCTCCGACTTCGGAGCCACGAACCCGCCGTCCACGAACAGGCCGTAGCGCGGCTCGAGCCGCACGTGGTCCGTCGCCTCCGGCGCCGGCGCGTATTCGAACACCCCGGTGCCGAACTCGAGCGCCGGCCGCTCCGCCTTCACCCGCGCGACGCCGTCCACGAACTTCATGGGGTTGGGGGCCATGGCCCCGGATCTTAGCGCCCCGCGCCCCGGCCTCCCGCGGGCCGGTGCGCCGCTCCCGGGAGGCGGCCGGAGGAGCTAGGGCAGGGTCACCCCCGCCCTCGTCAGCGCCGCCTCGGCCTGCGCCGTCCAGCCGCGGTTGGCGGCCGGCGAGGCCGGGCTCGGGTGCGGCATGCGCGCGACCGGCAACGCGGAGCCGAGCGCGCGCCGGAGCGCCGACTCGGCGAAGACCCCCACCCCGACCGCGAGCCGCGGCGCGAGCGCCGCGACCACCTGCGCGAGCGCCGCGTCGCAGGCGCGCTCGAGCTCCGCGCGCTCGGCGGCGCGCAGCCGGTCGGGCGTCAGGTTGGCGCCCGAGGCGGTGAGGAACCCGAGCGGGCACCAGTTCCAGACGAAGAAGCGGGCGAAGAAGGCCTCGGGCGTGCCGAAGCGCTCGCGCGCCCAGCCCCAGAGGCGCGCGCCGGAGACCTCGCTGCGCGCGCAGGCGAAGCCCTCGACCGGACGTTTCGGATGCTCGGCCGCGGGCCGGCCGACCGGGGCCTCGACGCCCAGCCAGCCGCGCGCCAGCGCGACCTCGCCGAACGGCACGCCGGTCTGCATCATGCCGAACGGACCCGGGTTCATGCCGACCAGGAGGACTTCCTTGGGGGCGGCACCCCAGCGCTCGAGGTAGCGCTCGTGGGGGGCGCGGGCGTAGTCGAGCGGCCGGTAGACGTACGCCACCGGCGGCGCGAACTCGAGGCCGGCGAGCGAGCGCGCCAGACGCCGCGAGATGCGCACCAGGGGGCCCACCGCGGCAGCCTAGCAACCGGAGGGCAGCTCCTGCCGTACAGTTCGTGAATGCCGAAGCCGGAACCCTCCGCGCCGTCCCTCGCCGCCGGGCCGCTCGCCGCGAAGCTCGGCGTGGCCGCCGGGACGACCCTCGTCGTCCTCCATGCCCCCGACGACTACGAGCGCTGGCTGGCGCCCCTGCCCGAGCGCGTCACGGTGGTGCGCCCCGCCGCATCGACCTGGCGCGCGAGCTCCCGGTCTGGCGCGAGCGGCTCGACCCGAACGGCACGCTCTGGGTGTCGTGGCCGAAGCGGACGTCGCGCATCGCCACCGACGTCACCGAGGACGTGATCCGCGCGCTCGCCCTGCCGCTCGGCTTCGTCGATGTCAAGGTGTGCGCGGTCACCGAGGTCTGGTCCGCGCTCAAGCTGGTGGTGCGGAGCGAGCTACGTGCCAGCGACGGCAAGCGCCGCCCCTACCGCTGAGCCGCGCCGGCGGGCGCCCGATCAGGGCGCGGGCGGCGCGGCGAGGGAGTCGATCACGCGCTC
>JAFNAE010000002.1 GCA_017860005.1 Acidobacteriota bacterium
AACAGCACGACTTTGTCTTTGTCTCTGTCTTCGTCTTGAACAGAAAGGCCTTGTCTTACGCCCCCTGCCCGCCGTCGGGCTCGAAGCGGTAGCCCTCGCCGGCGTCGGTCACGAGGTAGCGCGGCGAGGCCGGGTCGGGCTCGATCTTGAGGCGCAGCCGGTGGACGAGCTGCTTGAGCAGCTGCCGGTCGCCCTCGCCGCGCCCGCCCCAGACGTGGACGAGCAGCCGCTCGGCCGGCACCGTCTCCCGCGCGCGCGCCACCAGGTACTGGAGCAGGCGCAGCTCGAGCGGGGTCAGGCGTACCGGCGGCGCGCCGGCCACGGTGGCGAGGCGCCGCTCGAGGTCGACCGAGAGCGCGCCCGCCTCGAGCGGCTCGGGCCGCTCGATGCCCGCGCGGCGGAGCACCGCGCGCACGCGCGCGAGCAGCGTGCGCGGCGAGAACGGCTTGGTCAGGTAGTCGTCGGCGCCCAGATCGAGCGCGCGCACGACATCTTCCTCGGCCGCGCGCACCGAGAGGACGAGGATGGGGCGGGACGCCGGGTCGCCGCCACGCAGACGGGAGACCAGGTCCAGGCCGTCGGCGTCGGGCAGGTTGAGGTCGAGCACCACCAGGTCGGGCCGCTCGGCCGCGGCCGCGGCGAGCGCTCCGGCGCCGTCCCTGGCCTCCACCACGAAGTAGCCGGCGCCGCGCAGCGCGAAGGCCAGGATGGCGCGCAGGTCGGCGTCGTCGTCCACCACCAGCAGCTTCACGTCGCCCCCCGGGCCGGCAGCTCGGCGGTGACGCGCGTGCGTCCGTCCGCGCGCGTCACCGCGAGCGAGCCGCCGTGGCGCTCGAGGATCGAGCGGCAGATCCAGAGCCCGAGCCCGCTGCCCTCCTGGCGCGGCTCGGACGGTCCGCGCCGGAAGCGCGCCGCAGCGCGCGGCGCCGGCTCTTGGAAGCCCGGGCCTTCGTCCTCGACCCAGAGCCCGATCCGCTCGCCGTCCGCGGTCGCGCCGAGGCGCACCGTCGATCCTTCCGGGCCGTACTTGGAGGCGTTGGAGAGCAGGTTCACGAGCACCTGGCCCAGCCGCTGCGGGTCGCCGGTCAGCGCCGGCGGCGGATGGGGCAGCTCGACCTCGAGGCGCTGGCGCCGCCTGCCGGCGAGCGGCCGCGTCATCGCCACCGCCTCCTCGAACACCTCCTCGAGGTCCACCGGCACGTGCCGCACCGAGAGCTGCCCGGACTCGATGCGCACGCTCTCGAGCAGGTTGTCGATCAGGCGGCGCAGGCGCGCGGTGCCGGCCTCGAGGGCGAGCACCAGGTCGAGCGCATGCGGGTCCGACTCCGTGACGCGCTCGCGCAGCAGCTCGAGCGACGCGCCCTGCGCCGCGAGCGGGGTCTGGAGCTCGTGGGAGAGGTCGGCGACCGCGGCGTCGCGCGCGCGCTGCGCGGCCTCGACCTGCGATTCCTCGCGCAGGATCAGCACCTGGAGCCCACCGGAGGGCGCCGACGCCCCGATCACGACGGGGCGCGCCGGCTCGCCCGCCGCCTCGAGCAGCTCGACCGCGTGCGACGCGCCGCGGAAGCGCGCGTGCAGGATCGGACAAGCGTCGTCGCAGGGCCGCACGCCGTCCACCGCCTGCGGGCGCAGCAGGTCGCCGCAGAAGCGGCCGACGGCCTGCGACGGTTCCACGCCCAGCAGCGCGGCGGCCGGCACGCTCAGGTAGCGGACGCGCCGATCGCGATCGACCGCCACCACGCCCTCGGCGATGCCGGCGACGACCGACTCGAGCTCGGAGCGGCGGCGCTCGAGCTCGGCGCCCGCCTCGGCGAGGCGCACGCGCGCGCGCTCGAGCGTCGCGCCCAGCGCCGCCGTCTCCGTGCCGCCTGGGGACGGGATCGGCCGCCCGAGCTCGCCGGCCTCGAGGCGCTCCGCCGCGCGCGCGAGCTGCGCCAGCGGGCCTCCGAGCCGGCGCGCTGCGAACGCGGCGGTCAACGCCGCGGCGAGCGCGACCAGGAGCGACGCCGCCAGCACGCGCGCCGCAAAGCGGCGCACCGGCGCCTCGACCGCCGCGGCCGGAATGCGGGCCTCGAGCACGCCCGGCGACGGTTCGCCGGTCAGGGCGCGCACCGCGACCGCGCCCACCTCGGCGTCGACGATGCTCGCCGCCCCGCCGCCTTCGAGCGCCTCGCGCCAGAGCGGCACGCGCGGGTCGTCGAAGGCGCCCGCGATCTCGGCCCGGTCGCGCACGGCAACCTCCACGCCGGTCCCGGCCTCGAACAGCTCCGGATCGAGCCCGCGTGCCCGCGCGCCCAGGGCGCGCTCGGCGGCGCGCTCGGCGCGCGCCAGCGCCTCCTCGTGCGAGAGGCGCGCGACCATGAAGTAGGAGACTCCGGCAGTGGCGACGATGGCGGCGGCGACCAGGCCCAGCGCCCAGACGGTCAGCCCGAGGCGGAAGCTCCAGCGCGCCACGGCGAGAGGCTATCTCAGCCGTCGCGCAGGCGGCGCGCGAGGCCCGCCTGCGCCGCGAGCGTCACCAGGGCGAGGAGGGTGAGCAGCGACGCGACTGCGAAGGCGGCCGCGAACTGGTACTCGTTGTAGAGGATCTCGACGTGGAGCGGGATCGTGTTGGTCCTGCCGCGGATGTGCCCTGAGACCACCGACACCGCGCCGAACTCGCCCATCGCGCGCGCGTTGGTGAGGATCAGCCCGTAGAGCAGCGCCCAGCGGATCTTGGGCAGGGTGACCCAGAGGAAGGTCTTCCAGCCCGAGGCGCCCAAGGTGAGCGCTGCCTCCTCCTCCGCCGCGCCCTGCGACTCCATGAGAGGGATCAGCTGGCGCGCCACGAACGGCAGGGTGACGAAGAGCGTCGCCAGCACGATGCCCGGCAGCGCGAAGAGGATCCTCACCCCCCGCTCGGTGAGCCAGGGACCGAGCAGGCCCTGGGCCCCGAACAGGAGCACGAAGAGCATGCCCGCGACCACCGGGGAGACGCTGAACGGCAGGTCGATGAGCGTGACCAGGAGCTGCTTGCCCCGGAACCGGAAGCGCGCGACCGCCCAGGCCGCCGCCAGGCCGAAGGCGGTGTTGAGCGGCACCACGATCGCGGCGACGATCACGGTCAGCTTCACCGCGGCCAGCGCCATCGGCTCGCGGATGGCGGCGGCGTAGACCTGCCAGCCCTTCGAGAACGCCTGCGCGAAGACCGCGGCCACGGGCACCGCGAGGAACAGCGCGAGGAAGCCGAGGGCGAGCGCGCACAGCGTCCAGCGCAGCCACGCCGGCTCGGCGCGCGGATCCCGGAAGTGCCCGCTCACCGCGCCGCTCCCGGACGCGACCCGCGCGCCAGCCGGTTGAGGGTCAGCAGGAGCAGGAAGGAGGCGGCGAGGAAGACGAGCGCGATCGCGGTGGCGCCCGCGTAGTCGTACTCCTCGAGGCGCACCATGATGAGCAGGGCCGTGATCTCGGACTTCATCGGCAGGTTGCCGGCGATGAAGATCACCGAGCCGTACTCGCCCAGCCCGCGCGCGAGCGCGAGCACGAAGCCGGTGGCGGCCGCGGGCGCGAGCTCGGGCAGGACCACCCGGCGCAGCGTGGCGAGCCGGCCGGCGCCGAGCGTCGCGGCCGCCTCCTCGAGCGCCGGGTCGAGGTCGGCGAGCACCGGCTGCACCGTCCGGACCACGAAGGGCAGGCCGATGAAGGTGAGCGCGACCACGACCCCGAGCGGCGTATAGGCGATCTTGACGCCCAGCGGCTCGAGCCAGCGGCCGATCCAGCCGTTGGGGGCGTAGACCGCCGCGAGCGCGATGCCGGCCACCGCGGTCGGCAGCGCGAACGGCAGGTCGACCAGCGCGTCGACGACCCTGCGGCCCGGGAAGCGGTAGCGCTCGAGCACCCAGGCGACGAGCACGCCGAAGACGAGGTTGATCGCGGCCGCCAACGCGGCGGCGCCGAAGGTCAGCCGGTACGAGGCGAGAGCGCGCGCCGAGGTGGCGAGCTCCCAGATCCGCTCGAGCGGCAGCGACGCCGTGCGCAGGACGACGGTCGCCAGCGGGACCAGGACGAGGAGCGCGAGGTAGAGCAGCGTGACGCCGAGCGAGAGCCCGAAGCCCGGCAGCGCCCCGCGCTCCGCGCGCCCGGTCACCGCCCGCCGCCTCCGAGCCGGTCGAACTCCCCGCCCTCGGCGAAGTGACGCTGCTGGGCCTTCGCCCAGCCGCCGAACACCTCGTCGATGGTGAACAGCGAGACGCCCGGGAAGCGTGCCGCGTGCCGCGCCGCGACCTGCGGATCGCGCGGCCGGTAGAAGTGCTTCGCGGCCAGCTCCTGCCCCTCGGGACCGTAGAGGTACTCGAGATAGGCCTGCGCCAACTCGCGCGTGCCGTGGCGGCGGGCGACGGCGTCCACCACCGCCACCGACGGCTCGGCCAGGATCGACTCGGACGGCACGACGATCTCGAAGCGGCCGGCGCCGAACTCCTCGAGCGAGAGCAGCGCCTCGTTCTCCCAGGCCAGCAGCACGTCGCCGATGCCGCGCTCGACGAAGGTCACGGTGGAGCCCCGCGCGCCGGTGTCGAGCACCGGCACGTTGCCGAAGATCCCGGCCACCAGCCTGCGCGCGGCCTCTTCCGAGCCGTGTTTGTGCAGCGCGTATCCCCACGCCGCCAGGTAGTTCCAGCGCGCGCCGCCCGAGGTCTTCGGATTCGGGGTGATCACCGAGATCCCGGGCCGCGCCAGGTCGTCCCAGTCGCGGATCTTCTTCGGGTTGCCCGCGCGCACCAGGAAGACGATGGTCGAGGTGTAGGGCGCGCTGTTGTGGGGCAGGCGCTTCTGCCAGTCGGCCGGCAGCAGGCCGACGCGCGCGATGGCGTCGATGTCGCCCGCCAGCGCGAGCGTCACCACGTCGGCCTCCAGGCCGTCGATCACCGAGCGCGCCTGCTTGCCCGAGCCGCCGTGGGACTGCTGGATCCGGACCTCCTGCCCGGTCTTCGCCTTCCAGTGGCTGGCGAACGAGGCGTTGAGCTCCTGGTAGAGCTCGCGCGTCGGGTCGTAGGAGACGTTGAGCATCTCGACCGGCCCGGCGCCGAAGGCGGACGGGGCGGTCAGCGCGCCCGCGAGGAGCGACGCGCTCAGGGTGGTGAGGACTCGATTCCTGGTCATGGCGACTCTCCGTTCCTCGGCGATCAGAAGTTGAGCTGGACGCGGGTCAGGAGGGCCTGCTCGGTCTCGCGATCGCCGCCGGAGCCGCCTCCTTCGAAGGTCGTGTGCTGATAGTCCACGACGAGCTTGACGGCGCGGTTGAGCGACCAGCCCAGGCTGGCGCCCGAGTTGGCGATGCGCGCGACCGAACGGGTCGGGTCGGCGAAGAGGGGGAAGGCGTCGCGGTCGGCCTCGAGCTCGCCGTACCGGATCGAGAGCAGGAGCCCGCCCCACCCCCTCGCCTTCGGGTCGAACGGCCGCCGTGGCACGGCGCCGCGTTCGGTGACGCTCTCCCCGGTGATCGCCCACAGGCCTGCGACCTGCCAGGCGCGGTGGACGAGCTCCGCGCTCGCGGCGTCGAGGCGCACCTCCTGCCGGCTCTCGGTCCACTCCGCGAACACCAGCCAGGGGCCCGAATAGAGCCACATCTGGGGCGCGAGCCGGACGCGCTGCCCGTCGGCGACCGCGGTGCCCGCCCCGGTGCCGTCGTTGCGGTAGGTGAAGACGGGCTGCAGGGAGGGGCTCCGGTAGGAGGGCAGGTTCGGCGCGCTCGCGGTGCCGCTCTGGTCGCCGTAGCTCGCGCCGACGCCGAAGGCGAGACCGACCGGCGCCGGGGGCTCGCTCGCCGGGCGCTGGAAGGGGCGGAACATCAGGCGCGCGGCGAAGTCCTTGTCGTCGGAGTTGTCGCCGTCGCCGCTGGCGCCGTCCGGCACGCCATTGAAGACGCCGACCGCGTAGACCAGCCTCCCGCCGAGCGGCTCGCCGGTCAGCTGGAGGCCCAGGTCACGCACCGGGGCGAGGTTCGACGGCAGGCCGCGCTCGACGAAGGGCAGGTTGGCGTCCTCGAGCAGCGCCTCGAGCCCGACCGGGACCTTCGCCTTGCCCGCCCGCAGCCGGACCGCGCTGGAGAACCTGAGATCGAGGTACGCGTCCTGGAGGACCGAGCTGCCGAGCCCGAAGTCCGGCATCACCTTGAAGTCGACGATCTTCCACAGCGTTCCCTCGAGGATCGGCCGCGCCCGGCGCAGGACGAAGGTGTCGTGGATCGGCCGCTCGTCGTCGCCGAAGAAGAAGCGGCCGTCCTCCTGGACGAGCGCCCGCAGGCGGAGCTGGAAGGCGCCGTCGGCGCTCCGGAGGCCGAAGCCGTCGGCGCCCGCGGTCACGGCGGGCGCGGTCTTCGCCCTCTCGGCTGCCTGTTCCTCGGCCAGCTCCAGCTTGCGCTCGACGACGCGCAGGCGCTGCTCGAGATCGTCGGGGCTCGCGGCCGCGGCGGGTGCGGACGGTTCGGCGGGTTCGGCGGGTTCGGGTTGCTGCGCGACGGCGGGCGCGCCCAGCAGCAGGCAGGCCAGCGCCAGGTTCGGGATTCCGTGTCTCACGTGGAGTCTCCTTCGAAATCGCAGGGCGGAGTCCGGCGCGCGCCGCTCATCGCCGCTCCGCCGCCCACTCGGCGGCGCGCGAGCGCACGATCAGGACCGGATGTCCGCGCAACGCGTCGAGCACGGCGCGCGCCGCGCGGCCCCAGCGCACGCGCCCCGCCTCGTCGGCCAGCGGCGAGCCGAGCACGAGCAGGTCGTGCCCCGCACCGAGCCGCGTGCCCACCGCCGCCGCGAGATCGCCTTCCACCACCTCGGCGGCCGCCGACACGCCCCAGCGCTCGAGCGTGCGCACGCAGCCGGAGGTGAAGCGCTCCGCGATCCGGCGCCCGGACTCGTCGGTCCCGACCTCGAGCGCGGTCAGCACGGTCGCCGGCGAGCCCAGATGGCGCGCCAGCCGGCCCACGAAATCGACGTCCTCCTTGCCCGGCTCGCCCACCGCCACGGCCACCAGGAATCGCTCCGGCGGCAGCGCGCGCGGCTGGTCGACCAGCAGCAGGTGGGCCTCGCCCGCCGCGGCGAGCAGGGCCCCGATCCCCTCGCCCGGCCGGGCGGGCAGCGGCGCGACGACCAGGTCCACGGGCTCGCGCGCGAGCCGCTCCGGCAGCTCGGCGGCCGTGGCCACGCCGTCGCAGCGCGCCTGGGTGAGGCGCGCCAGCTCGGCCGCGCTGGCCGCCGCGGGCCCGGCGCCCACCGACACGAAGGAGAGCCCGGGATGGCGCAGCGCATGCAGCCGGCGGATGCCGACCCAGACCTCGTCGCCGGCGCCGAGCGGCTCGCTGCGCGCCACGTTCTGCGGGCGCACGACGTCCACCGCGACGTGGGTGCCGCCGAAGGGCGCGGGCGGGTGGATCACGCGCACTCCGGGCAGCGCGGGCAGGAGCACGCGCACCCGCTCCGAGGAGCCGACGAACGCGACCTCCTCGACCCGGGCCCGGCCCAGCACCGGGTGGCTGAGCTCCTCGCGCGCGCCGCGCAGGGCGATGTCCTCGGGACGCACCAGGACCTGGACACGCTGGCGCGACCCCGCGCTGCGCACGCCGCCCGGCAGCGCCATCTCGACCTGCCCCAGCCGCACTCCGGCGGGCGAGCTCTCGCCCACCCAGAGGTTGGCCCCGCCCAGGAAGGTGGCGACGAACTCGGTCTGGGGGCGCAGGTAGAGCTCGTCGGGCGGACCCTCCTCGACCAGACGCCCCTGGGCCAGCACGGCCACCCGATCGGCGAGCTCGAAGGCCTCCTCCTGGTCGTGGGTGACGAACAGCGTGGTCACCGCGAGCTCGCGCTGGATCGCGTGCAGGCTGCGTCTCAGGTCGGCACGGATGCGCGCGTCGAGGGCGCCGAACGGCTCGTCGAGCAGCAGCACGCGCGGCCGGTGCGCGAGGGCGCGCGCCAGCGCGACGCGCTGCTGCTGGCCGCCCGAGAGCTGGCTCGGCAGGCGCGCGCCGAGGCCGGCGAGGCCGACCAGGTCGAGCAGCTCCTCGCGCCGGCGCCGGCGCTCGGCGCCGGGCACGCCCGGCACGCGCAGCGCGAACTCGACGTTCTCGGCCACCGTCATGCGCCGGAACAGGGCGTAGCTCTGGAAGACGAAGCCGCAGTCCCGGCGCTGCGCCGGCACGCCGGTCAGGTCGCGGCCGTCGAGCAGGATTCGTCCCGAGTCGGGCTCGGCGAGGCCGGCGATCAGGCGCAACACCGTGCTCTTGCCGCTCCCCGAGGGCCCGAGCAGGACGCAGAGCCCGCCCGGGGCGACCTCGAGCGAGACGTTGGAGACGACCGAACGGCCCTCGTACCGCTTGGTGAGCTGCTCGAGCCGGATCGACATGCGAGAGCGACGCTACCGGCCGCGCGGTGACGGCGTCAGTCGCGCCGCGGTGACGAACGCGGGCGGCTCTGGAACCTCACCCGCGGCGGCGGGAGCCGGTCAGCCGGAGGAGGGGCCGCTCTCGCCGCGCGCGACCACCACCGCTGCGGCCAGGTCGCCGGTGACGTTGAGGGTGGTCCGGCACATGTCCAGGAAGCGGTCGACGCCGAGGATGATGCCGATGCCCTCGACCGGAACGCCGACGGTGCCCAGGATCATCGCCACCACCGGGATCGAGCCCGCCGGCACGCCGGCGGTGCCGATGCCGCCGAGGATGCAGATGAAGAGCACCAGGGCCTGCTGGCCGAGCGCGAGGTCGATGCCGTAGAACTGGGCCAGGAAGAGCACGGTCACACCCTCGAACAGGGCGGTGCCGTTCTGGTTCGCGGTCGAGCCCAGGGTGAGCACGAAGCGGCTGACGTGGGCGGGCAGCTTCAGGTTCTCCTCCGCCACGCGCAGCGCCGTGGGCAGCGTGGCGTTCGACGAGGCGGTCGAGAAGGCGGTGATCATCGCCTCCTCGACACCGCGGAAGAAGCGCAGCGGGCTCATCTTGCCGAGCCAGGCCACCGCCGCCGAATAGACCACGAACTGGTGGATGGCGAGGGCGAGCAGCACGACCCCGACGTAGCGCGCGAGCTGGACCAGGATCTCGAGCCCCAGCTCGGCGGTGAGCGAGAAGAGCAGCGCCGCCACGCCCACCGGAGCGAACGAGATCACCACGCCGATCAGGCGCATGGTCACGTCGTAGAGCCCTTCGACGACGTCCTCGAGCCGCCGCGCGGCCTCGGTGCGGGTCCGCGACAGGCCGATCCCGAACAGCAGCGAGAAGAACATCCAGGCCAGCATGTCGCCCTCGGACGCGGCGCGCAGCGGGTTGGCGGGCACGATCTCGGTGAGCAGCTCCATGCCGCTCCTCGGCGCCTGGGCGCGCGCCATCACGGTGGCGCGATCCGCGGCCCCGGAGGTGAGCCGCGCGCGCGCCTCCTCGGACAGCCCCTCGCCCGGGCGCAGCAGGTTGACGAGCACCAGCCCGAGCACGACCGCGATGGCCGAGACGGCCACCGTGTAGGCGAGCGTCTTGAGGCCGATGCGCCCGAGGCTGCGCAGGTCGCCGAGTCCGGTGACGCCGAGCACGAGCGCCGCGAAGATGAGCGGCACCACGAGCATGAACAGGAGGCGCAGGAAGATCTTGCCGACCGGCTGCGCGATCCAGGTCAGGACCCAGGCGAGCGCCGGGTCGCCGCCGAGCGTGCCGTGCGCGACGAGGCCGGCCGCGATACCGAGCGCGAGCCCGGCCAGCATCCTCGTATGCAGCGGCCATCGTGGCCGGCCGGCGTCGCGCTCCCCCGCCATGGTCCGCCGAGGATACGGACCGCCGGCGCGGCGGGTCAACCGACGCCGGCTCGCGCCCGCCGCGCTCCGCGGCTCAGCGGGCCGGCCGCACGCGCACCACGAGCGGGTCGTGGTCGCTCACGCGCACGCCGTCCGGACAGTCGGCGTCGACGTGCACGATCTCGGCCTCGGCGCCGCGCGCGAGCGCCGGCGAGACGACGACGTGGTCGAGCGCCTGCGCGGTCCCCTCGAAGTTGAAGGTGTAGCGCCGCTTCTCGGGCACGCGCAGGAGGAGGTTGTCGAGCGGCGGACCCGACACCAGCCGGACCGCCGCGCTCCAGGGATAGTCGTTGAGATCGCCGAGCACCACCACGCGCGCGTGCGGATCGGCGTCGAGCAGCCGGTCCACGAAGGCGCGGATCTCGCGCGCCTGCGCCAGGCGGCGGCTCGCGGTCGGCCGGCGGGGCGGCTGCGCGGCGCCGAACAGGCGATCGTCCTGGTACTTCGAGGACCAGTGGTTGACGATCACGAACAGGCGGACGCCGCCCGCCTCGAGCTCGACCGCGAGTGAACGGCGCACGCCCTCGCCGCCCACCAGCGTGAAGGCCTCCGAGCGCGCGGCCACACGTCCGGGGCTCGCGGTCAGGCGGGTCTCGCGTCCGGTGCCCTCGATCCCGACCTCGGAGAGCGGTCCGCCCGCACCCCGGCGCGCCACGCGCACCCGGAGCGGGTCGGCGAGCAGGGCGACCCGGATGTTGCCGCCGGGCTGACCGCCCTCGCGGTCGAGCTCCGGGTCGATCACCACCGCCTCGTAGGCGGGCCCGCCCGCCGCACGGATCGCGCCGGTCAGCGCCGCCAGCGTGGCCGCCGAGGTCGCGACGCCGTCCCCGCCTTTCGCGCCGCTGTCGTCCTGGACCTCCTGGAGCGCCACCACCGCCGGCCCGGCGAGGGCGCGCGCGATCACCCCGGCGACGTTGACGATCCGCTCCGGAGGCCCCGCGACCGACAGGTTCTCGACGTTGAAGGTGGCGATCGTGAGCGCGCCCGGGAGGTCGCCGAGCGAGGTCCGACCCTGGCAGGAGACACCCTCCGCCGCCACCTCGAGCGGCGAGAGCGGCAGCACCTTGAAGGTCGAGAAGGAGTAGTCGACCACCCCGAGGATGGGACCCGCCAGGCGCGCGCCGACCGACAGGCGCGGCACCTCGCCCACCAGCCGCCGCGAGAGCACGACGCGCGACAGCGGCGGGCCCTCCGGTGTCATCAGCGCGCCGCCCGCGGCGCTCGCCGGGGCGCCGCCCAGGTCCGCCGGGAGCAGGATCAGCTCGCCGTACGACGCGGTCGGGCCGGTGACCACGCCGCCGGGCAGCTCGACGCGCATCGACTCGAGGCTCTCCCAGAAGTCGATCGCGTCGCGTTCGGGCTCGAAAGCGCCCAGGGCATCGTCGTCGACCACCCCCGGGATCCGGCGCTCGCTCCAGAGGCGCGCCGCGGGCGGCAGCGAGGCGCCGGGTCCTAGCCGTTCGACAAACGTCGCCGCGAGCGTCGTGACCGGCAGCTGCGTCGCGTCGCGCGCCAGCTCGAGCACCCGGCCGCCGACCCGGACGCGCTCGCCGGGCTGCGGCAGCTCGATCGCGCGCGCATCGACGTAGAGGCCCTCCGAAGTCGCAGCATCGGTGTCCGGCGCCTCGGACTCGAGCCAGAGAACGCGCTCGCGCGGCCGGTCGAGGAGCGCGGACACCGTCCCTTCCACGCCGGTCAGCCAGCGCCCCTCGAGCGGCGACCGGTGCCCGGCTCCCTGGACGAGGGAGATCGGGACCGGCTCGGTGCCGACCGCGAACGCCAGCACCAGGGCGCGCTGGGCCGTCGGATCGAAGTTCTCGTCGGCGATCAGGATCAGCGCGCGGCGTCCGTCCGGCAGCGCCGGCCCGAGCGCCATTCCCTCCAGGTTGTCGAGCGGCAGATCGAGGGCTCCGAGGTCGAGCCACGCCGCCTTGCGCGCCGGCACCACCTCCGGCGCGTCCAGCCGGTCGATGCCGGCGACGTCGGTCGCGCCATCCAGGTCGACCAGGTAGACGCGCGCCTCCACGCCCACGCCCGAGACGAACTGGCGCTCGAGCGCGAGCAGCTGCGTCGCCGAAAGCGCAACGAGCTCGACCAGACCGTTGGTGCGGAATCCGCTCTCGTCGGGCGGAGCAACCGACACCGGCTCGACGCGATAGACGAACTCGGACGGCGGAACGGCCAGGTCGTCCAACCGCCAGCGCACGATGCGCGCCGGGCTGGCCGCCCCGACGTCGGCGCGCGGCCCGTCCTGGACGAGCGCGTTCTCGGTCGCCGCGAAGAGCCACTCTCCGGACGGCGTCACCGCCACGCTCTCGAAGCCGAGGTTGTCGCGCACGCCGGCCCGCCGGGCGCCGTCGGGCAGGAAGCGCGCCGGCAGCTCCAGCCGCCGCCGCATCCGGCCGCTGCGCTCGAGCTCGGCGACGAACGGCGCCTGGCCGACGTTGGCCTCGCCCTCCGAGGAGACGAACAGCCGCTCGCCGTCGAGGGCCAGCCCCTCCGGGTCGAGGCTGCGGCGCGGGAACGGCCGCCCGCTCTCGTCGAGCAGCCTCACCCGGCCCGCCACGACCAGGTCGCCGGCGTCCAGATGCCCGTCCGAGAGATCGACGTGCAGGCGATAGAAGCGCGCCGGCGCCAGCTCGCTGCGGTCGTCCGAGAGCGCCAGCAGCTCGCCGGCGCCGGCATCCCAGGCGAGGGCGGAAAGCCCTCCCACCGGCTCGTCCTCGAAGGTGAGATCGCGCGCGAGCTCCAGGGCACCGATCCACTCGAACGACGTCGGCATCGCCGGCTGGCCGCCGGCCGCGGCCGCCCGGGCCCCGCGAGCGGCCGGCGCGTGCTCGGGCTCCGCCGGCTCCCCGCTCGCGCACGCGGAGACGAGCACCGCGAGGGCGGCCAGGACGGAGAGCGATCTGGGCATGGGGTCCGATCCGGTTCCGGCGCACAGCCTATCGAACGGCGAGGCAACCCGGCAGGTCGCGAGCCGTAGAATCAGATGGTGAGCCGTCGCCGTCCCCGTCGCCCCTCGACCCTCTCCCGCGCCCGCGATTTCGTGCGCGACTACACCGACGGCGCCGGTGCGAGCGACCTCCGGCGCCTGGTCGATCGCGACGCGCCGCGCGTCTACTCGGTGCTGATGCGCGACCGGCCGGCCGGCGCCCAGCCGGCGCGCGGCTTCCGGCGTCTGCTCCGGGACGCCCGCCTGCTCTTCCTGTCGGTCTCGGAGAAGCTCTCGCCGCCGCGCCGCCTGCTCTTCGCGCTGTCGCTCGTCTGCGGCGTGCTCGGCCTGACCGACGTCCAGTTCACGATGAACTCGACCGACTACGGCTTCCGCGCCGACTCCTCGCCGCTGTTCTCCCTGGTGGCGCTGGGCGGTCTGGTCTTCCTGCTCGCCGCCGAGCTGGTCGATCGCGTCCTGGTGCGCGACGAGCTCGAGGTCGCGCGCCAGCTCCAGCGCGAGCTGCTCCCCGCCGACGTCCCGGACCTGCCCGGCTGGGCCTTCGCGCACTCGTGGCGGACCGCCAACGAGATCGGCGGCGACTACCACCTGTTCCAGGCGCTCCCCGACGGCCGCCTCGCGATCGTGGTGGCGGACGCCTCCGGCCACGGCATGGCGGCCGGCCTGTTGATGGCGATCGCCGACGCCTCGCTGCGCGTCGCCCTCGACCTCGATCCCGAGCCCCACGCGGTCGCCACGCTGCTCCACCGCGCCCTGCGCCGCTCGGGCAGCCGGCGCTCGTTCCTGACCCTGTTCTACGGCCGGCTCGAGCCCGCCACCGGCCGGCTGGACTACGTCTGCGCCGGGCATCCGCCGCCGATCGTGCGCCGGGAGGACGGGACCCTCGAGGAGCCCGCCGGCGGCGCGCTCCCGCTCGGCCTCGGCGATCGCTTCGCGCCCGCGCAGGGCACGCTGGAGATCGGCCGCGGCGACCGGCTGGTGCTGTTCACGGACGGCCTCTTCGAGTCGCTCGACGCCGCCGGCGAAGCTTTTGGCTACGAGCGGCTGCGGCGCGAGCTGGCGGCCTCGAGCGGCGCGCTCGACGCCCACGATCGCCTGCGCGCCGCCCACCGCGTCCACGTCGGCGACGAGCCGCTCTCCGACGACCTGACGGTCGTGGTGGTCGAGCGGCTGCGCGAGCCGGCGACCGCCGCGCCCGCTTGACCAGGCGCAAACTGCCGCCCACCGGCGGCGGTATCGTGGCGGGGTGACCGGAATCCCGCGCCGACCGCGACCTGCCCGGCTGGTCGCCCTGCTGCTCGCGCTCGTGCTCGGGCCGGCGCTCGACGGGGCCCTGGCCGGGACCCGCCCGGCGGCCGGCTGCGCCTGCGCCGGCGGTTCCTGCTGCGCGCGCCTCGCCGCGCGGTCCTGCTGCCCGCAGGGCCATTCGGCCGGCAGCTCGTGCGCCCGGAGCGGACGGGCCGCGAACGGACCTCGATTCTCGGTCACCTGCGGCTGCGAGCATCCGGCGCCGCTCGGCTCGCCAGGCGCGCGCGAGCAGCCGGCGCTGCTCGGCACCTCCGTCGCCCTGGCGCGGCCCTCGTCCGGTCGCGCGACGACCCGTCCGAGCCCACGGCCCGAGCCGCCCGCGGCCTCCTCTCCGGATCCGCCCCCTCCGCGCCCTCGCCTCTCTCCCGCCTGATCGGAATCGGGGAAGGCCGAGGCGCGCCGCGCGTGGCGGCCGGTCGCCGGCCTCTCCGCCGCTCGTGCCTGCTCCGCGCCGTGCGCGGCGCGGGCCGGGCCGACCCGGGACCGCTGCCCGAGAGAGGAAGACCATGTTGCGACACCGATTCCGGAGCGCGGCCGGCACCGCGCTCCTGGTGCTGTGCGCTCCGCCCGCGGCCCTCGCGGCCGCGCCGGCCCTGTCCGGGCGCGTCGTCGACCGCACGGGCGATCCTGTGCCCGGCGCCACCGTCACCCTCGCCTGCGCCGGCCGCGCCGAAGTCGCGGGGATCGAGACCGACGACTTCGGCCGCTTCCTCGTGCGGGTGCCGGAGGGCTGCGCTCCCACCCTCACCGCCTCGCTGCCCGGCCTGGCGGCAGGCACGCCGGTCGCGATCGACGCCGCCGCCCAGCCCGAGCTCGAGCTCCGACTCGACCTCGATCTCTTCGCGGACCGCATCGAGGTACGCGAGAGCGCGCTGGCCGACGGCCTCGGATCGCGCGAGATCCGCGAGAGCTTCGCGCGCGACGTCGGCGACGCCGCGCTGCGCGTACCCGGGGTGACGCGACTGCGCAAGGGCGGGCTCGCCAACGACGTCGTGCTGCGCGGGTTCAAGGGCGAGAATCTCGCCGTGCTGGTCGACGGCCTGCGCGTGCACGGCGCCTGTCCCAATCGCATGGATCCGCCCGCCTTCCACGTCGATTTCGCCGAGATCGAGCGCATCGACGTCGCCAAGGGCCCCTCGGCGGCCCCCGGGGGCGGGCTCGGCGGCACGGTCAACGTCGTCACCCGCGAGCCGGCGCCCGGCCTGCACGCCGAGGCGCAGGCCGCGGCCGGCTCGTTCGGCTACCTGGCGCCCTCGGCGACCGTCTCCTGGTCGGACGGACGCTGGAGCGGCAAGGCGGGCTGGGCGCAGCGGCGCGGCGACCCGTTCGAGGACGGCGACGGGATCTCCATCACGGAGCTCCTGCCCGAGCCCGCGCCGGCCGCCTACCGGCGCGAGGCGCGCGACGACCGCGCCTTCGACGTCACCACCGCCTGGGCCGGCATCGGCTACTCGCCGGCCCCCGGTCACCAGCTGGAGCTCGAGGCGACGCGCCAGGACGGCGGCTCCCAGCTCTATCCCTACCTGATGATGGACGCCCGCGAGGACGACGCCGAGCGCGCGCGGCTGGCCTGGCACCAGACGGCCTCCTCGGGTCTTCTGCGCTCGCTCGAGGCGGTGGTCGGCTGGGCGGCGGTGGATCACACCATGGACGACCGCCTGCGCACCTCCTCGACCGGCACGTCCGCCGGCTGGTCGATGAGCACCGCCGCGGCGTCCAGCGTGCTCGAGGCCCGCCTCGAGGCCGGTCTCGACCACGGCTGGACGCTGGGCGCCGACGGCTACCGGAGGTCGTGGCGTGCGACCACGTGGCTCGCGCCGCCCGGCGGCATGGCGCGGCCGCCGCAGGCGACGATCCCCGACGCCGAGCTCGACGCCGCGGGCCTCTACGCGCAGCTCGAGCGCCAGCTGGGCTCCGCGATCGGAGTCCGTGGCGGCGCGCGCGTCGAGCGCGCCGAGAGCCGCGCCGACCGGAGCCTGGCCGACGCCGCGCTCTGGCTCGCCTACCACGGCACCGCCGCCGCATCGCGCGACGACCTGCTCGTCTCCGCCGACCTCGGGGTCTCGTGGCGCCCCGCGGCGGACTGGGAGCTCGCCGCAGCGATCGGCCGCAGCGAGCGTCCGCCCGACTCCCAGGAGCGCTACTTCGCGCTGCGGCGGATGGGCACGGACTGGGTCGGCAACCCCGAGCTCGATCCCGCCGGCAACACCCAGCTCGATCTCGGCCTGCGCTGGCACGCAGGCCGCGTCGCGCTCGACCTCGACGCCTGGTACGCGGTCCTCGACGATGCGATCCACGTGGTCGAGACAGAGCGCGTGCTCGCCGTGCCCGGCGTGACGAACTCGCGCGCGCGCTCCTGGGTGAACCACGACGCACGCATGTGGGGAGCCGAGGTCTCGGCACGTATCGAGCTCGGCGCGCGCACCTCGCTCGCCGCCTCGGGCGGCTGGGTGCGCGGGCGCCGGGAGGCGGCTCCCGAGCTCGGCATCGTGGACGGCGACCTGCCGGAGATGCCGCCGCTCGGCGGCCGGCTCTCGCTGCGCTACGAGCCCGGCCGCTGGTTCGTGGAGGCCGAGGGCGTGGCCGCCGCCCGCCAGGATCGCGTGGACTCCGGCCTGCACGAGGAGGCGACTCCGGCGTGGTCGGTCCTCCACCTGCGCGCCGGTTGGCAGGCCGGGCGCTGGTCGCTGCTGGCGGGGGTGGACAACCTGCTCGACCGCGCCTACCGTGAGCACCTCTCCTACCAGCGCGATCCCTTCCGTTCGGGCGTCGCGGTGCCCGAGCCGGGTCGCACCTACTCGCTCAACCTGCGCGTGCGCGGATGAAGCGCCTCAGCCCGCGGGCGGCTAGGTCGGCTCGGGCTGGGCCGACCAGTGGCGCAGGTAGCCGGTCAGGCGCAGCTTGCGCCGCGTGTTGGCGCTCGACATGTAGCGCACCATGCCGTAGACCGGGCGCTCCGGCGCCCAGGGCCGGTCGTACCGGCCGAGGCACCAGCCGATGCCGCTCGCGGAGTTCGGGTCGCGCCCGTCGAGAGCCCAGCGGTCGTTGAGCGCGAACAGCGCGGCCAGGGCCTCGCGCGGCGTTGGCGTCCACTCGAGCACGCGCTTGCCCCACAGCATGCGCAGGTAGTTGTGGATCCGTCCTTCGCCGCGCAGCTGGCGTTGCGCCGCGTTCCAGAGCTCGTCACCGGTGTCGCCCTGCTCGAGCCGGTCGTGGGCGTAGTGCGCGGGACGCGCGTCGCCCGCGTGCTTCTCGAGCGTCGCGCGCGCCCAGGCCGGCAGCGCCTCGTAGCGGTCGTAGTCGTCCGGCCGCCGCGCGGCGGCGTGGTAGCCGAGCTCGCGCCAGGTGACCAGCTGGTCGAGGAACGCCTCGGCCGACGCGCTCATTCCCCACCACCCCGCGCGCGCGCCGGCGCCCGAGCCGGGGAGGAGCTCCGGGCTCCAGCCCTCGCGTGCGCCGACGCGCGCCAGGATCGCGTGGGCGGAGAGGTGTCCGAAATGGAGATAGGGCGAGAGGCCGCTCGACGCTTCGGCGTCGGGGTGGCTGCGCCCCTCCGCGTAACGCGGCAGGCGCCGCTCGACGAACTCGTCGAGCGCGCGCTCCCCCGCGCGCGCGCCGCCGGGTAGCGCGGGCACCGGGGCTACCTCGTGATCGATCGGCAGCGCGGCGAGCGCGGCCGGAGCCGCGGCGAGCAGCGCCTCGTCGGCCCGCGGCCAGCGCCGCTCGATCTCCTCCGGCAGGCGCGCGAGCCGCGGCAGCCGGGCGGCGGCGAGCGGGTCGGCGAGCGGTGGCCGCGTCAGGCAGGCCGCGAGCCGCGCCTGCAGGAAGCGACGGAAGACGTGCGCGCTCGGAAAGTCGCGGCCGGCGGCGGCGAGCGGCAGCAGGCCGTTCGAGTCCACCGCCTCCAGCCGGCACTCGACGCGGCGGGCCGCGGCGGCGAGCAGGCGCGGCAGGTGGAAGACCGGCGAGTCGTCGGCGATCAACGCGCAGGCGTGCCGCGACAGGGCCTCGACCAGCCCCTGGCCCGCGCCCGGCTCGGCCTCGACGTAGGGGTGGTAGAGGATCGGCGCGCCCGCGGCGCGGCGCGCCTGGTCGGCCATGCCGGCGAGCACGAACGCATGGAACCGGTCGCTCGCCCAGCGGTGACCGCAGCCGAGCGCCTCGACCACGACCAGGGGCCGGGACAGCCGCTCCGCCAGCGCCAGGGCGCGCTCCAGGCCGTAGTTCCACTGCAGGCGGCGCGTCGCGGTCATCCAGTAGGCGACGAACTCCCCGTCCGGACGGAGCGGCCGGTCGGCGAGCACGCGCCGGCGCGGATCGGCGGAGTCCGCAGAGCCGGAGGTCATGGGGTGTCTCCGCCCGGGCCGCGCCGGGTCAGAGCTCGACCTGGGCGCCGAGCTCGACCACGCGGTTGGAAGGGATGCGGAAGAAGGCGTTGGCCGGCCGCGCATTGCGCGCGAGGTAGACGAACAGCCGCTTGCGCCACCCCGCGAGCCGGGCGCGCCCGGTGGGCAGGATCGTCTCCCGCCCGAGGAAGTAGCTGGCCTTGCTGGCCTCGACGCGCAGCCCGCGCTCGGCGCAGCGGCCGAGGACCTTCGGAACGTTGGGCGTCTCCATGAAGCCGTAGCGCGCGACGACCTCCCAGAAGCCCTCGCCCAGCTCGCGCACGTCGAATCGCTCGGCCGCAGCCACCTCGGGGATGCCCTCGGTGACCAGGGTCATCAGGATCACCTTCTCGTGCAGGACCTTGTTGTGCTTGAAGTGGTGCAGCAGGACGGGCGGGGTGCCGTCGAGCTGCGAGGTCATCACGACCGCCGTGCCGGGTACCCGCGGCAGCTTGCCCTGCGCGCTGCGCCGCCCGACGTCGGCGATGAACACCTCGATCGGCAGCTTCGAGGCGCTGAACTGCTCCTGGAGCAGGTGCCGGCCGCGCTTCCAGGTGGTCATCACGGTGAACAGCGCCAGGCCGGTCACGATCGGCACCCAGCCGCCGTGGGCGAACTTGACGACGTTTGCGGAGAGGAACATGACGTCGAAAGTGAGGAAGAGGAGAGCCAACGGGAGCGCCTGCCAGATCGGCCACCGCCAGAGGTGGCGCGCGACCGAGTAGAGCAGGAGCGTGGAGATGAGCATGGTCGAGACGACTGCGATGCCATAGGCCGCGGCCAGCGCGCTCGAGCCGCGGAAGCCGACGGTGAGCGCTATACAGGCGACCATCAGCGCCCAGTTCACCTCGGGCAGGTAGATCTGCCCGCTCGCCTCGCGCGAGGTATGGACGATGGTCAGACGCGGCCAGAAACCGAGCTGGATCGCCTGCTGCATGAGCGAGTAGGCACCGGAGATCAGGGCTTGCGAGGCGATCACCGCGGCGACGGTGGCGATCACGACCATCGGGTACAGCGCCCAGCCCGAGTAGAGCTCGAAGAACGGGTTGTCGCGAACCTCGCTGCCGCGCGCGAGCAGCAGGGAGCCCTGGCCGAAGTAGTTCAGGAGCAGGGCCGGGAAGGGGACGCAGAACCAGGCGAGGCGGATCGGCCTCTTGCCGAAGTGCCCCAGGTCGGCGTAGAGCGCCTCGGCGCCGGTGATGCAGAGCACGACCGCGCCCAGGATCAGGAAACCGTGCACGCCGTTGGCGAGAAAGAAGCGGAGGCCGTGGACCGGATTGATCGCCGCCAGCACTTGCGGATGGGCCACCACCTTGGGCAGCCCGGCGGCCGCGATCGCGACGAACCAGACCAGCATCGCGGGACCGAATACCGCTCCCACGCCGGCCGTGCCGCGTCGCTGGAAGTAGAAGAGTGCGAGCAGGATGCCGACCGCGAGCGGCACGACCACCGGACGGAACAGCGGGGTCGCGACCTCGAGTCCCTCGAGCGCGCCCAGCACCGAGATGGCGGGCGTGATCATCCCCTCCGCGAGAAGCAGAGCGGCGCCGAACACGCCCAGCAGGATCAGCATCGATCGGCGGCGGGCGCCGGTCTCGCCGCGCCCCTTGGGATTCGACCCCTGGTCGGTGACCAGCGCGAGCAGCGAGAGGATGCCGCCCTCGCCGTGGTTGTCCGCGCGCAGGACGAAGACGAGGTACTTGACCGCGACCACCATGGTCAGCGCCCAGAAGACCAGCGAGAGGACTCCCAACACGTTGTCGAGCGTCGGCTCGACACCGTGGCCGGGCGCGAAACACTCCTTGAGCGCGTAGAGGGGCGAGGTGCCGATGTCGCCGTAGACGACGCCCAAGGCGCCGAGCGACAGACGGGCGAGATCCTTCCAGCCGCGGACGACCGGCGCGTGGGAGGGGCTCGAAACCAAGGTCGCCCCGGAATGACTTTCGCGCTCCGGCATATCCGGTGCGAGACACTAGCATCGGCGGCTGGCGCGGCGGGCCGCGGCGCGGCCCTAGAGCTCGATCTGGGCGCCGAGCTCGATGACGCGGTTGGGCGGGATGCGAAAGAAAGCGTTGGCGGGCCTGGCGTTGCGCGCCAGGTAGATGAACAGCAGCTTGCGCCACTTGGCCAGTACGGCACGGCCGGTGGGGAGAATCGTCTCGCGGCCCAGGAAATAGCTGGCCTGGCCCGGCTCGATGGGCAAGCCGAACTGCCCGCAGCGCTCGAGGAGCCGGGGCACGTCGGGAGTCTCCATGAAGCCGTAGCGGCCGACGACTTCCCAGAATCCTTCGCCGAGCTCGCGCACGGCGAGCCGTTCGCGCCCGCGGATCTCGGGCACGCCCTCGGTGACCAGCGTCAGCAGCACGATGCGCTCGTGGAGCACCTGGCTGTGCTTGAAGTAGTGCATCAGCACCGGCGGCGCGATGCCGGTCTGCGAGGTCATGACCACGGTCGTCCCGGGCACGCGCGGCAAGCGGCCCTGCTCGGTGCGCCGGCCGACGTCGGCGAGGAAGAGCTCGATCGGCAGGCGCGATCCCATGACCTGCTCCTGGAGCAGTCGGCGGCCGCGCTTCCAGGTGGTCATCAGGGCGAACAGGCCCAGGCCGGCGCCGATCGGCAACCAGCCTCCGTGGGAGATCTTCACCACGTTGGCGGCGAGGAAGGCCCCGTCCACCAGCAGCAGGACGCCGGCTCCGAGCGCGGCGAGCCACGCCGGCCAGTGCCAGAGGTCGCGCGCCACCGAATGGAGCAGCAGCGTGGTGATCAACATGGTCGAGACCACCGCGATGCCGTAGGCCGCGGCCAGGCCGGTCGAGCTCCGGAAGCCCACGGCGAGCGTCACGCAGGCCACCAGCAGCGCCCAGTTGACCTCGGGGACGTAGATCTGACCGCTGGCCTCGCGCGAGGTATGGACGATCGTCAGCCGCGGCCAGAAGCCGAGCTGGATCGCCTGCTGCATGAGCGAGAAGGCTCCGGAGATCAGCGCCTGCGAGGCGATCACCGCGGCCCCGGTGGCGATGACCACCATCGGGTAGAGCGCCCAGTGCGGGGCCAGCTCGTAGAACGGATTGCCGCGCACCTCGGAGCCGCGCGCCAGCAGCAACGCGCCCTGGCCGAAGTAGTTGAGCAGGAGCGCGGGGAATGCGATCCAGAACCAGGCCGCGCGGATCGGCCGCCGGCCGAAGTGACCCATGTCGGCGTAGAGCGCTTCGGCGCCGGTGATGCACAGCACCACGGAGCCGAGGATCAGAAAGCCGTACCAGCCGTGGCCGAGCAGAAAGCGGAGTCCGTGCAGCGGATTGACGGCGGTCAGCACGCGCGGCTCGGCGAGCACCTGCGGCAGCCCGGTCGCCGCGATGGTGCCGAACCAGACCAGCATCGCCGGTCCGAAAACCCTGCCGATACCCGCGGTGCCCCTGCGCTGGACCGCGAAGAGCACGATCAGAATCGCCACCGCGAGCGGCACCACGTAGGGCCGGAAGAACGGCGTCGCGACGTCCAGTCCCTCGAGCGCGCCGAGCACGGTGATCACCGGCGTGATCATGCCGTCGGCCAGGAGCAGCGCGGCGCCGAACACGCCCAGCAGGATGAGCATCGCGCGCCGCCGGGCTCCGGCCTCCCCCTTGGCCTTGGGGTTGCTGCCCTGGTCGGTGACGAGCGCGAGCAAGGCGAGGATGCCGCCCTCGCCGTGGTTGTCCGCGCGCATGACGAACGCGAGGTACTTGACCACCACGACCAGGCTCAACGACCAGAAGACCAGGGACAGGACGCCGAGCACGTTGGCGAGCGCGGGCTCGACGCCGTGCGTCGGAGAGAAGCACTCCTTCATCGTGTAGAGGGGCGACGTGCCGATGTCGCCGTAGACCACGCCCAGGGCACCGAGCGAGAGGCGGGCGAGATCCTTCCAGTCGCGGACGACCGGCGCGTGGGAGTGGGTCGAAGTCGAGAGTGCGCCGGCCTGGCTGTCGCGGTCCGACATGACGCGGAGGAGGACACTAGCACTCCGGCGCCGCGCCGGCCGGGGCCGCGCGGGCGCGGAGCTCCCGGCCCCAGTCGACGAGGCCGAGCAGGCAGAGCAGCAGGAAGACCGCGTAGAGGCCGGCGGTGACGTGGAGCCCCTTCCAGAGATAGAGCGGCACGTAGACCAGGTCCACCGCGATCCAGACCCACCAGTTCTCGAGTACGCGGCGCGACATCAGCCACTGCGCGCCCAGGCTCATCGCGGTGGTCACGCCGTCCAGGACCGGCACCTGGCTGTCGGTGGCGCGGTCGAGGAGCAGGCAGAGGCCGAGCGCGACGGCCGCCGTCACCGCCGCGGTCGCGCCGAGCTCCAGCGCGCCGCCGCGCGTCACCGGGCGCACCGGGGCGGCACCCCGGCCGGAGCGCCAGCGCACGATGCCGTACACGGAGATCGCGGCGTAGACGAGCTGCAGCCCCGCGTCCGCGTAGAGACCCGCGTCACGGAAGATGACGAGATAGAGCAGGTTGTTGGCGATCCCGACCGGCCAGGTCCAGGGATCCGAGACCGCCGCGAGCCAGACGCAGACCGCACCCGTGGTGGCGCCGAGCGCCTCCGGCCAGGGCGCGACCCGCGACAGCAGCGCGGTGCCGGCGAGCAGGATCACGAGCGACGCCCAGCGTCGCCTCCGCGTCCGCTGCATCGCCTCCGACATGGGCGCGGAGTCTGTCACGGCGACCGGTCGCGTCCGCCGCGGCGACCGGCGGCGCGGCCCGCGCTCACTCGCCGAGCGTGCCGGGGATTCCCAGCCGGGCGAGCAGGTTCTGCACGATGCGCGCGGTCAGGCCCCAGATCAGGTGGCGGCCGACGTGGTAGATGCGGATCGTCCGCCGCCTGCCGTTGATCACCACCTCGCGGTCTTCGGCGAGCTGCGGGTTGGCGAGCGCCGACATCGGCACCGCGAACACCTCGTCGATCTCGTCCGGGCTGGGCGTCGCCTCGAACCCGCGCGGGATCGCTCCGACGCAGGGCACGATCCGGAACCCGGCCGGCGAGCCGACCTCGTCGAGCTGCCCGAGGCGCAGCACCGTCGCCGGCGCCAGGCCGATCTCCTCCTCGCTCTCGCGCAGCGCCGCCGCCCAGAGCTCCTCGCCGATCTCGCGCCCGCCGCCGGGAAAGGCGACCTGGCCGCGGTGGTGTGGCAGCGCGTCCGACCGCCGGGTGAGCAGCGTCCAGAGCTCGCCGGCATCGGCGAACAGCGGCACCAGCACCGCGGCCTGGCGCGAGTCCGAGACGGGCAGGCGCTGTGGCGGCGGCGTGGCCAGCCGTTCGCGAACCTCGTGGATCCAGCTCTGCCAAGCCTCGCTCACGGCGATTCCCCGGCGAGCGCCGGCCGCGCCAGCGAGAAGTCGAGCGCGAGCGGCGCCGCCGGCCGCCGCGGCAGCTCGATCGCGAAGGAGTAGATCGAGGCCCCGCGTGGCGTGCGCCAGGTCGGGTGCCGGCGCGCGGGGGGACCGAGCAGGACGTCGAGCCCGACCTCCCCGTCCGGCCGGAGCACCAGGTCGCCGGCGGTGGCGCCCGCGAGCGCGAGGTCCGCGGGCGCCGCGGCGCCGAGCTCGAGCCGGATCGAGTCGAGCGGCGTCGCGCTCTCGAGCAGCAGCGCCGCCCGCGCACCGGTCAGGCGCAGGCGGCCGTCGCCGCCCACGAAGACGTCGGGGTCGAAGCCCGTGAGCACGATGCCGGCGCGATCGAGGGTGGCCGCCCCCGGCCATTCGCGCAGCGTGGTGTCGAGCGGCAGGAGCGCGCGCACGCGCGCCGCCGTGCGCGCCCAGGCGCGTCCCTCCAGGCCGAGCGCCGTGCACCAGCCCGGCGCCACCAGCACGATCGACAGCAGCCCGAGCGCGAGCGCGACGCCGCGGCCCGGGGCGTGCGCCGCAGCGAAGGCGAGCAGGGCCAGCGCCGGCAGGAACCAGGGCGCGCCCGGAGCGCCCGAGTCGCCGCCGAGGTCGAAGGGCGCGCTCGCCACCTGCGCGAGCGCAGCCACGGCGAGCGCCCACGGGATCCAGCGGCGACCCTGGTCGCGCGCCACGGCGAGGACGCAGACGAGCGCGGCCGCGTACCAGCCGAGCAGCCCGGCGTGGCGGCCGACGGCCAGCCCGACCGCGGCCCAGCCCAGAAGCTGCGGCTGGAGGGCGAGCTCGAGCGGCGGCCAGGGCCAGCCGCCGGCGAGAGTGGCGCCGCCGAAGGCGAGCGCGGCGCCGCCCGCGAAGAGCGCGACCCGGCCGACGCGGCGGCCCGCCGGCGCCGCCGCGAGCAGCGGCGCGGCGAGCGCGAGATAGGGCGCGCCGCCCGTGGCGACGACGCCGAAGGCAGCGCCGGCCAGGGGCCAGCGCCAGAGGCCCGTCCGCTCGCTGAGCTCGCCCGCGTAGATCGACTCGGGCTCGGCGTCGGGACCTGCACGCCGGCCCCAGACGAGCGCGGTGGCCAGGGCCATGCAGAAGAAGAGCAGCGTCTCGGGCACGAGGTAGAGCGGCGCGAACCCCGCGGCGGTGACCAGGATCGCCAGGCCCACCACCCACGGCGCGCCGGAGGAGCCGAGCCTCGGCTTCGCAGCCCAGGCGAGCAGGAGCGCGCCGCCGAAGAGCCACGCCCACTGCAGCGCGAAGACCGCCGCGCGCCCGCCCGATCGTCGCGCGACCGCCGCGGCCCGGGCCCAGAGCGCGGGCGCGCGCAGCGCGGGCCCGGGCGGGCGCTCTCCGGCGCCGGCCTGTCCCGTGCGCTGCGCGGGGCGCGCCTCCCCGCTCTGCAGGCGGAAGCCGCGCAGCGACGAGGTGCCGAACTCCCGGCGGAAGCGCTCCGCGTCGCGCTCGGCGAAGGCGAGGTCGCCGTCGAGCGCCAGGCTCTCGACCGCGAGCTGGAGCTCGATCTGCCCGCTCGACTGCGGCCGGCGCCCGGGCGCCAGCCCGACCGCCGCGAGCAGCACCGCAACGCCGGCCAGCGCGAAGCCGAGACGCGCAGGCCGCCCCGGCTTCACAGCCCGACCTCGAGATCCCAACGCCCGAACGGCCGGTTGCCGGTGGTCAGGGCGACGGTCGGCTTGATCAGCAACCGCCCGCGGCCGAGCGGACGGCGCAGCTCGAGCTCGAAACGGCACTCCTCGCCGGGCGCGAGCTCGCGCTCGAGCGCCAGCCACGGGCGCCCCGCGTGATGGTCCCGCGTGCCCTCGCGCAGCTGCACCTCGAAGATGACTCCGCCCGGCACCTCGTGGCTGGGAAGCCAGCGCTCGCGGCCGCGGTTGCGCACCACGACGGACAGCCGCGCACGCGTGCCTGCACGCCAGGCCTCGAGGCCCTCGATCCGGATCTCTCCCGCGCCCCGGTCGTGAAGCGCCGAGCTCGCGGACGGAACGCGGGGCGGCGCGTCGCCCGGGGGCTCCCGCGCGGCGAGGTCGCCCACTGCCTCCACCAGGGCAGCTGCGGCGCGCTCCGGGGCGTGCCGCCCGGCGACGTGGCGCCGGGCGCTCTCGCCCATGCGCGCGAGCGTGGCGCGGTCCCCGAGCAACAGCTCCGCGAGGCGGCGCGCGAAGGTCTCTTCCTCGCCGTCGCCGAGCGGCACGTGCACCGCGACCTCGTCCGGCAGGTCGCCGAACTCGGCGTAGTCGGAGACCACCACCGGACGGCCCACCGCCAGGATGCGCAGCAGCGAGGCCGAGGTCTCGCCGGCGGTGGGGTAACGCAGGTTGAGGCAGAGATCGGTGGCCGCGATCGCGGCCTCCATCTCGGCGAAGGGCAGGAACCCGGTGACGAACACCCGCCCGGCGACGCCCAGCTCGGCCGCGAGCTTCTCGTAGTTCGCATACGGCGACGGCTCGCCCGCGATCAGCAGGCGGACCTCGGCGAGCTCGGGCCGGGCGAGCGCGCGCACCGCCACCTCGGTGCGCTTGATCGGGGTCTGGAAGCCGAAGGAGCCGATCAGCGGCGAGCGCTCGGGGATGCGCCATGCGCGGCGGAACTCGAGCCCTTCCGCGACCGACGCCGCGGGCGGCAGCGGAATGCCCATCGGCACGACCCGGATCGCGAGGTCCGGGTCGTCCTCGGCGAGGACGGCGGCGGCCCAGCGCCCGTGCACCGCCACGCCGCGCTGGCGGCGCAGCAGCGAGCGGTTCGCGGGCAGCGCGAACTGCGCGGCGCTGCCGAAGGCGCCCCAGCGCACGGGCAGCGCGGCCTGGCCGCCGATCCAGCCGTGGTCGCGCTCCAGCTCCTCCCGGTACGGCTCGAAGCGGCCGCGACCGACCGTACGGTCGAGCAGGAAGTGATGGAGCACGAGATCGTGGAGTACCACGACTCCGGGCCGCTCGCGCGCGAGCTCCCAGACGCCCTCGTGGTAGCGGTTGTTGCCCATGTGGTAGAGCGGGATGCGGCCGCCCTCCCCGGCGCGCTCGGCCGCGACCGGCCGCCAGCGCGCCTCGAGCTCGGGATCGACGGGCTGGCCCGGCAGCCTGAGGACGCGCACGTCGGCGCGCTCCGCGAGGTGCGGCAGCAGGTCGACGCTGTAGTCGGAGATGCCCGAGCGGACCGGGGGCAGCGGCGAGAGGTAGTCGAGGCGGAGCGTCACGCGCGATCGATTCTACGCGCCGGCGTCGGCCGCCCGCGGCAGGTCGTCGCGACCCGGGCCGGCGCGCGCGGCGAGGAAGGTGCGCGCGAGCGCCGCGTGCGTGGGCGCGTAGGCGACGCCGGCGAGCGCCACCCAGGTCAGGGCGAGGTGGAGCGCGGGCGGCGCGAAGGCGATCCCGAACAGCGGGTCCCGAAACGCGAAGTTGACGTTCTCCTCGGGCGCGGTGAGCAGGCGGCTCACCACCAGTGCCACGGCCGCCACCGCCGCCTGGAGTCCCCACCCCCGGCGGTCGTAACCGAGCCGGCGCACGCAGGCCAGTGTGAGCAGCGGCCAGACCAGGTGGTAGAGCGAGAGCAGGCGCGTGAAGAGCGGGTACTGCGGGTCCCACATGTACTCGGTGCCGCCGTACAGGTGGGCGCCGGTGGCGACCCGCCAGCCGGCGTCGAGCGCCCATGCCAGGCCGATCACCGGCGCGGCGACCGCCTGGCTGGAGAGCAGGAGCCGGTCGCCCGCGAGCACGCCGGCGGCGGTGATGCCGACGCCGAGGTTGCACAGGAAGAGGAAGTTGGACACGCCGTAGGCCAGCGCGTAGGAAGGCAGGTAGACCGCCAGCCAGGCGAGGGCGAGGAAGCGGAGGCGCGGCCAGGGGTGCCGGTTCGGGGGCGCGGGCAAGGGCGCCATCCTAGGACGGACGCCGGGGATGCGGTAGCTTGGCGGTCGCGTCCCGGCGCGCGAGGAGACCCGATGTCCGCCCTGCCTCCGTTGCTCATGATCCCCGGCCCGGTCGAGATCTCGCCCGCGGTCGCCGCCGCCGCCGCGCGGCCGCCGCGCGGGCATCTCGATCCCGTCTTCATCGAGTCCTTCGGCGCGGCGCTCGGCGACCTGCGCTCGGTCTGGCTGGCGGCCCCCGGCTCCCAGTCCTTCGCGGTACCGGGCGGCGGCACCCTCGCCATGGAGGCGGCGGCGACCAACCTCGTCGCCGCGGGGGAACGCGCGCTGGTGATCTCGACCGGCGTGTTCGGCGACCGCATGGCCGAGATGCTGCGCCGGCGCGGCGCCGAAGTCGAGGTGCTCGCCGCGCCACCCGGTGCGGCGCCCACGGCCGCGGACGCCGAGGCCGCGCTGGCGCGAGCGGTCGCGCGCGAGCGCCCTTTCAAGGCCCTCTTCGCCACCCATGTCGACACCTCGACCGGCGTGCGCATCGCCCCGGCGGGGTTCGCCCGCGCGGCGCGCCGGCACGGCGCGCTGTCCGCGTTCGACGGCGTCTGCGCCACCGCCGGCGAGCGCTTCGAGATGGCGGAGTGGGAGGCCGACCTCTACTTCACCGCCGCCCAGAAGGCGCTCGGGCTGCCGCCCGGGCTCGCCCTCTGGGTCGCCGGAGAGCGCGCGCTCGAGGCCCGCCGGGCGCTCCCGGCGCCACCCCCGCTCAGCCTCGACTGGGAGGCCTGGCGGCCGGTGATGGAGGCCTACGAGGCGCGACGCCCCGCCTATTTCTCGACCCCCGCCACGACCCTGGTCGCCGCGCTCGCGGTCGGCCTGGCCGAGCTGCTCGCCGAAGCTCCGGCCGCGGCCGAGGCGATGGCGCGCGTCTGGAGCCGGCACGAGCGGGCGGCGCGCTCCCTGCGCGCCGCGTTCCGGGCGCTCGGGCTCGCGCCGGTTCCCGTGAGTCCGGAGCTCGAGGCGAGCACGCTCTCGGCCTTGCGCTTCCCGGCTGGCCGTGGCGGTGAGCTGGTGGCGGCGATCGGCGCACGCGGCGTGGCGGTGGCGGGGGGACTCCACCCGGCGCTGGCCGGGACCTACTTCCGGGTCGGGCACATGGGGTCCGTCACGCGCCGGCCGGAGGCGCTGGCGCGCACCATCGCGGCGATCGCGGGCGCGCTCGCCGGCGACGGCTCGAGCGCGGCCCGGGAGGCCGCCGAGGCGTTCGAGCGCTCCTGGACGGAGTCGGCTCCCGCCGCGGCCGCCGGCAGCGCGCGCTGAGGCGGGCTCAGCTCTCGAGGCGGGTTCAGCTCTCGACGGTCGGCGCGACGCCGGCCGGCGCCGCCTCGTCCGCCGGCCCAGCTTCCGGCGCGGGCTGCGACTGCGAGGACTCCTCCGGCGCGGTCTCCTTGCGCTCCAGCCGGCGCTGCTTCTTCTCCTCGCGCTTCTGCTTCTTCGCCAGCTCGCGCTGCCGCTTGTTGAAGGAGTAGTTGGTTCGCGCCATTCTCACCCTCGCTTCCGCTGCTCGGTCGGTCGATCTCGAGGCTCGCCCCGGCTGGTCCTCGCGCCGTGGGTGCGCCCCCGCTCAAACGCTGAAAATATCACGACCTCCCCGGGCTCAGACCGTCTCGCCGCGCTCCTCGGGGCTCGCGATCTTGCCCTTGAGCCAGGCCTCGAGGAAGGGGTCGAGGGCGCCGTCGAGCACCGAGTCGGCGTCGCCCACGGTCTCGCCGGTGCGGTGGTCCTTGACCATCCGGTAGGGCTGCAGCACGTAGCTGCGGATCTGGCTGCCCCAGGCGATCTCCATCTTGGCGCCCTCGCGCTTGTCCTGTTCCTCGCGGCGCCTGCGCAGCTCGAGGTCGTAGAGCCGCGCCTTGAGGATCTTCATCGCGGTGGCGCGGTTCTTGTGCTGGCTGCGCTCGTTCTGACACTGCACGACGATGCCGCTCGGCAGGTGCGTGATGCGGACCGCCGACTCGGTCCGGTTGACGTGCTGCCCGCCCGCGCCCGAGGCGCGGAAGACGTCGATCTTCAGGTCCTTGTCGTCGATCGCGATCTGGATCGAGTCGTCCACCTCGGGCAGCACGTCCACCGAGGCGAACGAGGTGTGGCGACGTGCCTGGGAGTCGAACGGGCTGATGCGCACCAGCCGGTGGACGCCCGCCTCGCCGTTCAGGAGGCCGTAGGCGTAAGGTCCGCGCACCGCGAACGTGGCGCTCTTGATGCCCGCCTCCTCGCCGTCCTGCCGATCCGCGAGCTCGATCTCGAAGCCCTTCTTCTCGGCCCAGCGCACGTACATGCGCAGCAGCATCTCGGCCCAGTCCTGGGACTCGGTGCCGCCGGCGCCCGAGTTGATCGCGACGATGGCGTTCTTGTCGTCGTCCGGCCCGGCGAGCTTGAGCTGGAGGTCGAGCCTGGCGAGATCGCGCTCGAGGCGCGCGGCGAAGGCGATCGCGTCGGAGTCGGCCTCCCCCTCGCCGCCCAGCAGCTCCCTCCAGGCCGTCAGCTCGTCGGCGTCGGCGCGCAGCCGGTTCAGGGTCTCGACGCGGCGCTCGACCTCGCGCCGCTTGCGCATCAGCTCGGCGGATTCGGCGGGACGATCCCAGAAGCCCGGCATTTCGGTCTGCCGGTCGATGTCGCGCAGCTCTTCCTCGGCGCCGGAGCCTTCAAAGATACCCCCGGATCACGGCCAGCTTCTCGGCGAGCTCGATCAAGCGTTGCTGGGCGTCGACGACGAGCATGCGGGAGTCCTTTCCAGTCCCCTGGGCGCGGCCGGCGCTGCGGGGCGGAGAGGATAGCAAAGGTACGCCTCTGTTACACTTTCGCTTCCGACCCACGCCGCGACGCCGCTGCCGATCCGCCCGGAAGCGCGCGCCGCGGCCGCGTCGGCTTCCGGAGGTCGCATGACGCCAGGCCCGGCCCACCGCTCCACCGCTGCGTTCCTGTTCCTGCTCGCGCTGTTCGCGGGTGCGGCCCCGGCGCTTGCCTACCTCGACCCCGCCGCCGGATCGCTGATCCTGCAGGTGCTGCTCGGCGGCATCGCCGGGCTCGCGCTCTTCCTCAAGCTCTTCTGGCGCCGGCTGCTCGGATGGCTCGGCCTCGATCGCAAGAAGCCGGATGCCGATCCGAGCTGAGCCGGGCTCCTACCGGGACCGCGAAGGGCGGGTCTTCTACCGCGACGACAGGGTCTACCGAACGCTCTCGGCGGTCGCGCTCGCCCACTGGGAGGCGCTCGCGGGATCCCGTTTCTTCCAGCGCGCGATGGCGGACGGCCGCGTCGTGGGCACGCAGCGCGTCGAGCTGCCGGCCGACGCCCCCCCGGCCGGTGCCCAACCCTGGGTGGCGGCGCTCGAGCACGAGCGCATCCCGTTCGTCTCCTATCCCTACGAGTGGAGCTTCGGCATGCTGCGCGACGCCGCGCTGCTGCAGCTCGGCCTGCTGCGCGAGGCGCTGGAGGAGGGCTTCGTCCTCAAGGACTCCTCCGCCTACAACCTGCAGTGGATCGGCACGCGCCCGGTGTTCATCGACGTGCCGTCGTTCGAGCGCCTGGCGCCCGGCGAGCCCTGGGTCGGCTACCTGCAGTTCTGCCAGCTCTTCCTCTATCCGCTCCTGCTCACCTCCCACCGCGACGTGCCGTTCCAGCCGCTGCTGCGCGGCGCGCTGGACGGCGTGACGCCAGAGGTCGCCGCGCGGCTGCTCTCCGGCTCCGACCGCTTCCGGCGCGGCGTCTTCACCCACGTCTACCTGCAGGCCCGGCTCCAGGCGATGACCGCCGGCGCGAGCCGGAGCGTCAAGCGCGAGCTCTCCGAGTCCGGCTTCCAGCGCGAGCTGATCCTCGCCAACGTGCGCCGGCTCGAGCGGCTGGTCGAGTCGCTCTCCTGGCGGAGGACTTCCTCCACCTGGGTCTCCTATCGCGAGAGCCACGGCTACTCCGACGAGGACCACCAGGCCAAGCGGCGCTTCGTCGCGGCCGCCGCGGCCGCCGCGCCGCGCCGCCTGGTCTGGGACCTGGGCGCCAACACCGGAGACTTCTCGCGCCTCTGCCGCGAGCACGCCGAGTACGTCGTGGCGCTCGACGCCGACGCGCTCACCGTCGAGCGCCTCTACGGCGAGCTGCGCACGGAGGGCGACCGCAAGATCCTGCCTCTGGTCGGCAACCTGGTCGACCCGTCGCCCGGCCTCGGCTGGCGCGGCACCGAACGGCGCGCGCTGCCCGAGCGCGGCCGCCCGGACCTCGTGCTCGCGCTGGCGCTCCTCCACCACCTGGTGATCGCCGCCAACGTGCCGCTCGACGAGGTCGTGGACTGGCTCGCCTCGGTGGGCGGCGACCTGGTGATCGAGTTCGTTTCGAAGCAGGATCCGATGGTGGCGAGGCTGCTGCTCAACAAGGAAGACCGCTACGCCGACTACGACCTGGCCCGGCTCGAGTCCGCGCTCGCGCGCCACTACGCGATCGAGCGGCGTCTCGACCTCGGCTCCGGCACGCGCACCCTGCTCCACGCGCGTCGGGCCTGAGGCGGGTGCGCGGCGGGAGCCCGATGTCCGGCGTCGATCCGAACTCTCCAGCCGCGAAGGCGGCCGGTCCGCCCGGCGGCGGGGAGCGACACGGCTCGATCCTCCACCTGCTCGCCCTCTCCGGGCTCGCGCTGGCCCAGCCCCTGCTCGACCTGCTCGCGCGCCAGCCCGAGTTCCTCGCCATCCGCCGCTTCGCGCCCTGGCAGATCGTCGCGCTCGCGGCGATCCTCGTGCTCGTCGTGCCGCTCCCGCTGCTGGCCGTCGCGACGGCGGCCCGGGCGCAGCCCCGGCTGGGTCGCGCGGTCCACCTCACGCTCGTCGGCGGCCTCTCCGCCCTGCTCGCCCTCCTCGCGCTCCGCCGCACGCCGCTCGACGGCGGCTGGTGGCTCGCGGCGGGCCTCGCGGCCGGCCTCGCGGCCGCCTTCGCCTATCGCGGCCTCGGGTGGTTGCGTCAGTTCGTCGGGCTCTGCAGCCTGGGACTGATCCTTTTTCCTCTGGCATTCCTGTGGGCGCCGGGAGTGCGTCGCCAGCTGATCGTCGATTCGAACGCCGCGGCCGTGCCGGCTTCCGGAGCGAGAACGCCGATCGTCCTGCTGGTCGCGGACGAGCTCACCTCGACCGACCTGCTCGACGAGTCCGGGCGGCTCGACGCCCGCGCCTTCCCGAATCTGGCGCAGCTCGCCGCCGGAGCGACCTGGTTCTCCCGCGCCCTTACCGTCTCCGACCTCACCGAGGTCGCCGTGCCGGCGATGCTCACCGGGCGGTTCCCGCGCTCCGGATCTTTGCCCACCGCCCGCGATCACCCGCAGAACCTCTTCTCGGCCCTGCCCGACTACCGGATCTGGGCGAACGAGCCCATCACTCGACTGGCGCAGCGCGGCTCACCCGCTCGCCTCACCGTCGAGGATCTGGGTCCGCTCGCGAGCGACCTGTTCGTCGTCTACCGGCATCTCCTGCTGCCCCCGGCCTGGCGTACGGGCCTGCCCACCCTCTCGGGCCGCTGGGCCGGTTTCGACAGTGGGGGCGCGGCCGAGCTCTCCGTCGATGCGCGCAACGCCGAAGCGCTGGAAGCGCTCCGCAGCGATCGCGCAGCGCAGTTCGACCGTCTGCTCGAGTCTCTGGATCCCGCGCGCGACCAGGCGCTCTACTTCTGGCACGTGCTCCTGCCCCACACGCCCTGGGAGTTCCTGCCCTCCGGCCGGCGCTACCTGCCGCCGCGCAACCGGGTGCGCGGCCTGCTCGACAACGAGATCTGGGACGAGCGGGAGTCCTACGCGCTCGAGGCCTACCAGCGCTATCTGCTCCAGGCCCAGTATCTCGACCGCCGCGTCGGCGATCTCGTGCACCAACTCGAGGAGACGGGGCTCTACGACCGCTCTCTCGTCGTCTTCGTCGCCGACCACGGCACGAGCTTCCGGGCCGGGGACTCGCGCCGCATGCTGACCGGTACCAACGACCCCGACATCCTGCCCGTGCCGCTGATCGTGAAGCGCCCGGGACAGAGGCGCGGCGAAGTCGTCACCCGTCGCGTGTCCACCCTCGACGTGCTGCCGACCATCCTCGACGAGATCGGCGCACGTCCGCCGTGGAACCTCGATCGGCGCTCGCTGTTCGCCTCCGAGCCGGACCCGGCGCCGGATCTCGTGGCGAGCGCCCGCCGGGGCCGCTACGCGGTGCGGCCCGATCTCGACCGGCTGGTCGAGGAGCGGCTGCGCCTCAAGCACGAGCGCGTCGCGACCGAGGGCGGGCCGCCGGCCCGGATCGTCCTGCGGCAGCCGCCCTCGTCGCCGGTCGGCCGACTCCTCTCTGCGCTGGCGGTGGCCCCGGACGTCGCCGGCACCGTCCGCCTCGACGCACAGGCCCTGCCCCCGGAGACCGACGCCACGAGCCTCTTCGCGCCGGCGTGGATCTCCGGCACCATCCGGCCGGCGCGCGCCGGGGCGGGCTGCTGCGACGTCGCGGTCGCTCTCGACGGGAAGGTGGTCGCGACCACCCACGCCGACGTCGCGGCAGGCGAGAACCGCTTCGGGGTGCTCGTGCCGGAGTCGGACCTGGGCCCCGGATCGCGCACGGTCGAGATCTTCGAACTCCGGCCAGGATCGCCGTTGCAGATGGTCCGCTTCGCCGACGAGGAAAGCACGATGGCGCTCGCCGAGCTGGTCGTCGGCGAGCGCGGCCGGACCGTGGCGGTGCGCCGAGGGGAGGCCGAGACGCCGGTCCGCCCCGGTGCGGTCGCCGGATTCTTCGACCTGCGGCGCAACGGCGCCCTGATGCTCGTGACCGGCTGGGCCTACGATCTCGAGCACAAGGCGCCGCCGCGCGAGGTGCTCGTCTTCCATCGCGGGCGGCTGGTGGCCAACGGCGTCACGGAGGGGGTCCGCGAAGACGTCAACGCGGTGCTCGGACTGACCGGCTCCGCCGTGCCGACCGCCTTCGAGATCCCGATCGCGGCGAGTCGGCTCCCGGAGATCGAGCGCACCGGCCTCCAGGTGATCGGCGTGGGCGGCGGCCAGGCGGCGTCCGAGCTCGGGTTCCTGCGCTACTTGCGCTCAGGGAGCGACGGCAGGCCGGCCGCCGTCGAGTTCAGCGACGGACGTCTCTTCCCGGTCGCCTCCGACGCGATCGACGGCCAGCTCCTCGGCTGGCGCGAGCAAGCGGACGGCATCGAGGTCCAGGGCTGGGCGTGGCACCACCGCCTCGGCGCGGGCCCCGTGAGCGTCTTGGTCTTCGACGGCGAGCGCTCGATCTTCGACAGCGCAGCGTTCGAGCGCGCGCCGACGCTGGCCCGGCGCGTGGGCGCCCCGGCCTCGGCGCGGCTCCACTTCCGCTTCCGGATCGGCCGTAAACCGGGCGCCTCCGCCCCGGGCCGACCGACCGTCGCCGTGCTCGGCCCCGACGGCCGGGCCCGGATCCTCGAGCCCTAGCGGCCGTTCCCGGGCAGCGTGAGCCCGGTCCGGTCCCGCGCCCGGCTCCTGCCCGCTCTCGCCAGGCCACCCGCCGCCACCAGCGTCGCGAGCGCCGGCACCAGCCAGGGCGCGCGCGAGTAGGGGGTGCGGTCGGTGCGGCCGGCGGCCTCGACCAGCAGGGTGCCGCGGCCGCCGACCTCGAGCTCGGCGGCGAGCGAGCCGTCGGGGCGCACCAGGGCCGAGATGCCGGTGATCGCGGCGCGCGCCAGCCAGCGCCGGTTCTCGGCGGCGCGGAAGCGGGCCGCCCGCAGGTGCTGGCGCGGCGCCGCGGTGTCGCCGTACCAGGCGTCGTTGGTGACGGTGGCGAGCAGCGTCGCGCCCGCGCGCACCAGCGCGGCGGTCTCGCCCGGGAAGATCACCTCGAAGCAGACCGCGACGCCGAGGCGCTGGCCGCCCCAGTCGAGCAGCGCGATGCGGTCCGCGGCCGAGAAGTCCCCGATCGAGCGCGCGATCTTGCCCAGGAACGGCAGCACCCGGCGCAGCGGCACGTACTCGCCGAACGGCACCAGGTGGCGCTTGTCCGCGCGCTGCGGCTCGCCCTCGCCCCCGGCGCCCGCCAGCAGCACCGAGTTGTAGGTTGCCTCGCCCGCCGCATACGGCGAATTGAACAGCACCGGACAGCCGCGCGTCGCGAAGCCCGCGACGTCCGCGCGCAGGCGCGGATCGTCCTGCCAGTCGCGCGGCCAGGCCGCGCTCTCCGGCCACAGGACGAGACGGCCGGGCGCGCAGGCGGCATCGGTCAGGGCGAGCAGGCGGCGGTAGTCGGCCTCGTTGGCGGCGGCGTCGAACCAGGGGCGGTTCGGCGTGTCCGGCTGCACGATCGCGAGCGGCACCCGGCCGCCGTCGCCGGCCGGGCCCGCCGCGGCGCCGAGACCGCGCGCGGCCACCGGCAGCAGCGCAGCCGGGAGCAGCACGCCGAGCGCGAGCGGCACCCAGGAACGCCGCGCCCAGGCGCGGGCGAGCCCGAGGCTCGGCGCCAGCACGAGCGCCGAGACCCCCCAGGCGCCGAGCCACGACGCGAGCGGCAGGGCGCCCGGCAGGTCGGTCCACGCGTAAGCGGCGAGGTTCCACGGAAAGCCGCTCAGCAGCTGCGCGCGCAGCGCCTCGAGCGCGACCCAGAGCGCGGGCAGCGCGGCGATCGAGAGCGCGCCGCCGCGCCGCCAGAGCCGCGCGCCGAGCGCGGCGAAGGCGGCGTCGTAGGCGCCCAGGATCGCGGCGAGCAGGAGCAGCGCGAGGCCGCCGACCCAGCCCGGCAGCTGTCCGTAGGTGGTGATCGTGGGCACGATCCAGGGCACCGCCACCGCCCACGACGCGATGCCGTGCAGCCAGCCCAGCCGGCCCGGCCGGCGCGCGCCCAGCACCAGCGCGAGCGGCGCCAGCGCGACCAACGACAGTCCGGGCAGCGGGCGCGCGGCGTGGCAGAGCCCCCAGGCCACCCCGCCGCCCAGCGCCCAGAGCGCGGGCCAGCGCGGGACCCTCAGCACCCGCCGGGGCTCCCGTGCGGCCGGGCCGGTCGAGGCGCGGGGCCGCCGGTCAAGGCGAGTCGGTGACCCAGGTGTCGAGCTTCTGTTCGCGGCGCAGCCGGGTTGCGGCGGCGTCCGCCTTGGCGCGCGTCGGGTAGGGCCCCACGCGCACCCGCCACGCGGTCTGGCCGTCCTTGGCGACCTCCGCGACCACGACCTGGAAGCGCGCCTTGCGCAGCTGGTCGGCGATCTCCCGCGCGCGCGCGCCGTTGGTCGAGGAGTAGACCTGGATCCAGGTCGATCCCGCCGCGGCCGGCGCCGGTGCGGCGGGCTTGGCGGCCGGGGCCGGGGCGGGCACCGCCGGGGCCGCAGGGGTCGCTGCCGCGTCGACAGTGCGCGCAGTGGCCGGCGGCGCCGGCTCGCCCGCCTTGCGCACCCGCTCGCCGGCCGCGAGCGGCGGCGCCACGGGAGCCGTCGCAGCCTCGGGACCGACCTCGCGGTGTGCCTCCATCTCCGCCTCGAGCGTCTTGCGCATGGTTTCGGTGGCCGGATCCTCGGCGGCCTTCACGGCCGGCGCGGCCGGCTTCGGAGCCGGTGCCTCCGCCCTGGCCGGACCGCGCGCCCCCGGCTCCTTGCCCGAGAAGAAGGTCAGCTGCTCGATCGGCGGCGCCGCGGGCGCCGCGGCGGGCGCGGGCGCCGCGGCGACGCGCGACGCGGGCGCCGCCTCGCGTCCCACCCAGACCCCCGAGAGGAAGGCGGCGAGCAGGCAGGTCAGCAGCACCACGAAGGCCACCAGCACCTGCCGGTGGGTCAGCGCCACCTCGTAGTAGCTCGGCTCGCGCGGCTCGGTCGATTCCACTCGGTTCTCCTCGGTTCGTTCTTCAGCCCTGCGTCGGCTTCATGAGAAAGGCCTTCATCAGCTCGATCGGCAGCGGGAAGATGATGGTCGAGTTCTTCTCGGTGGCGATCTCGGTCAGCGTCTGCAGGTAGCGCAGCTGGAGCGTGACCGGGTTCTCCGAGATGACCAGGGCCGCCTCGCCGAGCGCCTTCGAGGCCTCCAGCTCGCCCTGCGCGTGAATGATCTTCGCACGCTTCTCGCGCTCCGCCTCGGCCTGGCGCGCCATGGCGCGCTGCATCTCCTGGGGCAGGTCGACGTGCTTGACCTCGACCATCGAGACCTTGATGCCCCACGGGTCGGTGTGCTTGTCGATGATCTCCTGCAGCCTCTCGTTGAGCTTGTCGCGCGCCGAGAGCAGCTCGTCGAGGTCGGCCTGGCCGAGCACCGAGCGCAGTGTGGTCTGCGACAGCTGGCTGGTGGCGTAGAGGTAGTTCTCCACCGAGTTGAAGGCGCGATTCGGGTCGACAACGCGGAAGTAGACGACCGCGTTCACCTTGACGGAGACGTTGTCGCGCGTGATCACGTCCTGCGGCGGAACGTCGAGCACGACCGTCCGCATCGTGATCCGGATCGCCTTGTCGATGGGCCAGAAGATCAGGAAGAAGCCGGGTCCCTTGGGAGTCGGCAGGAGTCGGCCGAGCCGGTAGATGACGGCCTTCTCGTACTCGTTGTAGACGTTGATCCACTTGAACAGGAGAATCAGGACGAGCGGCAGGAGGATCGGCAGGACGGACTTCCACATCATCGTCTCAGCTCCTTGCCCCGGAGACGGGGCGGACGGAGAGTGTCATTCCGTCGACGCCGACGACTTCCACTTCGGCGCCGACCTCGGCCGGGACCTCGGACGTGGCGTTCCACCACTCCCCCTGCAGGAACACCTTGCCGTCGGGATCGAGCCTCGCCCGCACGGTCGCCCGCGCGCCGATCAACCCCTCGGCACCGGCCCGCACGGGAGTCCGCGCGCTGCGCAGGGCGAGCACGGCGAGGAACACCGTCACCACCAGGAAGAACCCGGCGAACGTGGCGATCACGCCCAGGCTCACGCGCAGCGCGGGCTCGGGCGAGCGGTAGAGGATGAGCGACCCGAGCACCAGCGAGCCGATGCCGCCCAGGGTCAGAATGCCGTAGCTGGTCACCTTGATCTCCGCGATCAACATGCCGACGCCGAGCAGGATCAGCGCGATCCCCGCGAAGCGCACCGGCAGCGCCGAGAAGGCGTAGAGGGCGAGCACGAGGGCGATGGCGCCGACCACCCCGGGCAGCACCGCCCCGGGATGGGTGAACTCGGCGTAGAGGCCGAACAGGCCGAGCAGGAAGAGGATGTAGGCGACGTTGGGGTGCAGCAGCGCCGACAGGAAGCGCTGCACCGGGTTCATCGAGAACTCCCGCACCACGGCGCCGGCGAGGGCGAGCCGGCGCGTCTCGCCCGGCGGCTTCTCGAACGTCCGGCCGTCGAGCCCGGCGACCAGCGCCGGGAGGTCCGCGGCCACGAGGTCGATCAGCTTTGCCGCGAGCGCCTCCTCGGCGGTGAACGAGCGGCTCTCGAGCACCGCCTTCTCCGCCAGCGCCACGTCGCGCCCGCGGCGCGCGGCGAGCGCGCGCACGTTGGCGGCCGCGTCTTCCTCGACCTTCTTGCCCAGGATGCCCTCGATCGTCTCGCCCTGCCCGCCCACCGGATGGGCGGCCCCGGTGTTGGTGGCCGGAGCCATCACCGCGAAGTCCGCGGCCATGAGCAGGAAGAAGCCGGCGGAGGCAGCCTGGGCGCCCTCCGGCGCCACCCAGACCACCACCGGCGTGCGCGCACCCAGCACCGCGGTGGTCATCTCGCGGGTCGAGGTCAGCAGGCCGCCGGGCGTGTCGATCTCGACCACCACCGCGGCCGCCCGCTCGCGGTCGGCGAGCTCGAGCGTTTCGACCAGCAGGTCGCGCGCGATCGGATGGAGGATGGAGCCGATCCGGACGCGGTAGATCCCGGCGCCCGCCGGGGACGCATCCGCGGCGGCGGGGTCCTGCGTACTCCCGAGCAGCGGGCCGGCCAGGGCCACCGCCAGGCAGATCGCGGCCCACGCTGGAGGCGACCGAAGCGCGCGGCACACGTTCATCTCGATTCACAAGGATAGCCGACCCCGAGGCGTGCGGGGGATGGCCCCGACTTGACCCGCGCCCACCCGCGAGAACATCATCCGCCGTCGTCGGTACCCGCCCCGGGCAAGGTCACCCGCCGTTCCGGACCACCGCGAGAGGGAATTCGAATGGCCACCGATTCGGGCGTCGTTACCGCCAATCTCGACGCGCTGCGGCAGGGGTCCGACCTGATCCGGCGCCTTCCGGACGCCGGCTACGGTGAGGCGACGGACGGCGCCGCACCGGTCGGGCCCCACTTCCGGCACGTGATCGAGCACTACTCCTGCTTCCTCGCCGGCCACGCCTCGGGACGGGTGAACTACGACGCGCGCGAGCGCGATCCGGCGCTCGAGCGCGATCGCGACGCGGCGCTCGCGCGCATCGAGGAGCTCGCCGGAGAGCTGCGCCGGCTCGCCAGAGCCGACCTCGAGGCGCCGGCCGAGGTCCGACTCGAGTGCGGGTCGGGCGGCGAGCCGGCACAATGGAGCCGTTCGACCGTCGGCCGCGAGCTGCAGTTCCTGCTCTCGCACACGGTCCACCACTTCGCGCTCATCGGCCTCCTGCTCGCCCAGCGCGGGATCGGGACCGGCGCGGACGTCGGCGTCGCCCCCTCGACGCTCGAGCACCGCAGGGCTCAGCCCGCATGTGCACCGCATCCTGGCTGAGGCGGGACGGAGCTCTCCACCTCCTCTTCAACCGCGACGAGGAGAGGGGCCGTGAGTCCGCCTCGCCACCCGTCCTCCAGCGCAGCGGGCTGACGCGCTTCCTCGCGCCGCGCGACGGGCGCGCCGACGGCACCTGGCTCGCCGCGACCGAGCGCGGTCTCGTGCTCGCTCTGCTCAACGCCAGCGCCGGGCGCCGGCCGGCACGGCCGGCGAGCCGCGGTGGGCTGATCCCGCGCCTCGCGCCGGCCGCCGCGATCGAGGAGATCGCGGCGCGGCTGGCGCGCGAGCCGCTCGCCGACCTGCCGCCGTTCCGGCTCGCCGCCTTCGCCGGCGCCGGCGGCGCCGCCCGGCTCGCCGCCTGGGACGGCGACAGCCTGGCGTGGAGCGAGCTCGACCCGGACACCGGCCTGCTCTGCTCCTCGGCGCTCGGCGACGAGCGCGCCACGCGCGAGCGGGGCGCGCTCTGGGAGCGCTCGCGCGCCGGCGCGCGCCCCTGGGACCTCGAGCGCCAGCGCGCCTTCCACCGCAGCCACGATCCGGCGCCGTCGGCCTGGTCGGTGTGCATGCACCGCGCCGACGCCCGGACCGTCAGCTACGCGGAGGTGGAGATCGACGCCGCCGAGGCGGTGCTGCGCTACCACGGCGGCCCGCCCTGCTCGCTCGCGCCCGCGCTCGACCTGCGCCTGGCGCTCGTGCCGGCGGCGTCATGAGCGGCGCCGGTCCGGTCGAGCAGGCCGCGGCGGCGCTTCCTGCCGCCCTCGGCGGCGCCCCGCTCGGGCTCGCCGTGGGCCTGGCCCTCGCCACGCTCGTCTCCGAGGACCTGACCTGCGTCGCCGCCGGAGTGCTGGTCGCGCAGGGACGGCTCGGCTTCGCGACCGCGACGCTCGCCTGCCTGGTCGGGATCTTCGTCGGCGACCTGCTGCTGGTCGCCGCCGGGCGCTGGCTCGGCCGGACCGCGCTCGCGCGCGCGCCGCTCGCCTGGTTCGTGTCGCCGCACCGGGTCGAGCGCGGCGCGCGCTGGTTCGCGAAGCGCGGTCCGGCCGTGGTCCTGCTCTCGCGCTTCGTGCCCGGCAGTCGACTGCCGCTCTTCGTCGCGGCCGGCGTCCTGCGGGCGCCGTTCTTCAGGATCGCGGCTGCGCTGCTGCTCGCCGGCGGGCTCTGGACGCCGCTCCTGGTCGGGCTCTCTGCGGCGACCGGCGGCGCGGTGCTCGACCGCCTCGAGCGGCTCGAGGCCTGGGCGCTGCCGGCCGCCGCGGCGGCCGCGCTCGCGGCGGTGCTCGTCGTCCGCCTCCTCGTCCCCGCCTTCACCTGGCGCGGACGCCGGCTCCTGCTCTCCCGCTGGCGGCGCCTCACGCGCTGGGAGTTCTGGCCGCTCGCGCTGTTCAACCTGCCGGTGGTCGTCCACGTGTTGGCGCTCGGCCTGCGTCACCGCCACCTCACCCTGTTCACCGCGGCCAACCCGGGCATCCCCGCCGGCGGCTTCGTGCTCGAGTCGAAGAGCGCGATCCTGAGCGGGCTCGCCGGCACCGGCCGGGTCCCCCGCTTCGTCCGGCTCTCCCTGCCCGAGGACGAGGACGAGCGCGTCGCACTCGCGCGCCGGGCGGCCGGCGAGCTCGGCTGCGGCCTCCCGCTGGTCGGCAAGCCCGACGTCGGCGAGCGCGGCGAGGGCGTCACCGTGCTGCGCTCCGCGGCGGCGCTCGACGCCTGGGCACGCGCGGCCGATCCCGAGTCGATCCTCCAGGCGTATGCGCCGGGTGAGGAGTTCGGCGTCTTCTACGTGCGGCGGCCGTCCGAGCCCGCGGGCAGGATCTTCTCGATCACCTGCAAGGCGTTTCCGGGCGTGACCGGCGACGGGCGCTCGACGCTCGAGCGGCTGATCCTCGCCGACGAGCGCGCCGTCTGCCAGGCGCCGATCCACCTCGAGCGGCTCGCCGACCGTCTCGACGAGGTCCCCCCGGCCGGCGTGCGCGTGCCGCTGGTCGAGGTCGGCAACCACTGTCGCGGCACGGAGTTCCGGGACGGGCGCGCGCTCGCCACCCCCGAGCTCGAGCGCCGCATCGACGAGATCGCGCGCGCCCTCGACGGCTTCTACTTCGGCCGCTTCGACCTGCGCGCGCCCTCGGTCGAGGAGTTCCGCGCCGGGCACGGGCTCGCCGTGCTCGAGGTCAACGGCGTCACCTCGGAAGCCACCCACATCTACGAGCCGGGGGCGAGCCTGCTCGCCGCCTGGCGGACGCTCCGCGTCCAGTGGCGGCTCGCCTTCGAGATCGGCGCCGAGAACGTCGCGCGCGGCGTGCGCACGACGCCGGCGCGCGATCTGCTCGCCCTGCTCGGCGAGCGGCGCCGGCGCCGATCCGCTAGGATCCTCTCCCGGACCGAATCCCCAACGAGGTGATGAATGCGTCTGCGTACCCTGCTCGTCTCCGCGCTCTGTCTCTGCCTCGGCACCGCCGGCGCGCGCGCCAGTGATCCGCAAGCCACCGCCGAGCGCTCGACCGGCAACACCGAGACCCAGGTCGCCGAGGCCAAGCCTTCCGTGCCGCCGGGGCCGCGCACGCCGATCCAGGTCGCGCTCGCCGGCGCCGAGAAGCGCAAGCTGGTCGAGGGCAAGGCCAGCGCGGCCAGCCCCGGGGTCGTGCTCTGGACGGCGCCCCCCGACCGCATGCTCAACATCCAGCTGATGACCGAGGGCAACTCGGCGTCGCTGGTCGTCTTCCAGCCCGGCGAGGACGAGCCGACGCCCGGCGCCGGCCCCAAGGACGGCGCCATCCGCTGGATCGGCGCCGCGAGCCGCGCCGGCGAGCTGCGCCTCGAGGTGCACACCAAGGCCAAGGGCGAGATCTCGTTCAAGCTCGGGGTCGAGCTGGCGGCCCTCGACTCCGACCAGACGAAGTAGCGGGGATCAGCCGAAGAAGAGCCGGCGCGCGCGCGGCGTCAACGCCTCGACGTCGAAGAGCACGAAGAAGTCGACGGTGCCGAACTCGCGGTCGAGGACCGGCGGGCCGGCGACCCGTCCGCCGAAGCGCAGGTAGATCTCGAACAGGGGCGGCAGCTCGAGCGCCGCGGCGCGTTCCGGGGCCGGGTCCTCGCCGCTCCACACGCATTCGTATCCGGGCTGCGCCGCGACCACGACGTCGTGGCGCACCAGCTCGCGACGGGCCAGCTGGTCGAGGGCGCGCTTGCCGTCCCACGGGTCACGGCTGGTCAGCGAGCAGGGACCGAACAGCCAGCGCCGGCGGTTGTGCGCCATGTAGCGGGCAAGCCCTTTCCAGAGCAGGAAGAGGACGGGTCTCAACCGGTGCTCGCGCTCGATGCAGGCGCGCCCGACCTCGACTCCGTGCGCGAGGATCTCCGCCGGCAGCGCCGAGAGATCGAACTCCGAGCCGGTGTAGAAACCGTCCGCCGCCTGCGCCATCTCGGTGGTCTGGATCCGGTAGGTGCCGATCAGCCGTCGGCTCGGCCGGTGCTCGACGACCAGGTGATGGCACTGCGGGTCGAAGCGGTCGAAGTCGCGTCCGGTGCGCCAGGACGACTCGAGTCCCTCCGAGAGCTCGAGATTGAAGACCCGGAAGCGCAGACGCAGCAGCTCGTCGAGCTCGCCCGCCGAGCGCGCGAAGCGGACCGCGTAGCTCCCCTCGACGATCTCGCCCGGCGGCAACCCCTCCCGGGCGGTCGGATACGCGGCCAGCTCCGGATGCTCGTCGAGCAGGCCCGGCAGGGACGTCTGGACCGGCTGCGTCATGACAGGTCTCCCCGCCCGCGGCGCCGCGGGCGGCGCGAATCCTAGCGCGCCGGGCGGCCGGGGCGCGGCGTCCGCGTGACGTCTCCGCGCCAGTCCCGCCGGGTCCGCCCGCGTGCGGCCTGGTATAGCCTCGGGGCGGCACTCCGGAGTCTCGAGGACGGGAGCGCGGGAGGGATCATGGGCCCGGGCGTGGACGAGTCGATCGCGGCGGCGGCGGCGAGGATGCGCGCCATGTTGGGCGAGCACGCACGGGGCGAGCGCACCCTGGCGGCGCTGCTCGGGGACCTCAAGCACGTGATCCACGAGCTGCCGGAGGGCTCGGGCCCGAGGCTGCGCGAAGTGACCTCCGCCCTGCGCGCCGTGGGGCGGGCCTGGTCGTCCGGCGGTGCCTCGCCGGCCGGGACGCTCAGCTTCGACGGCGAGGCCGAGCTGCGCGCCGCCCTCGCCGATCTGCGCCGGACCGTCGAGCGCCTCGTCTGAGCCCGGCGCGGCCGCTCCGGCATCCATCGTGACGCGAGACCGGACGCTGCGAGCCAACGACCCGGGCGAGCGGCCTCGAGCGCATCGCCCCGATCCTCGGGAGGCGTGTCGATGAGTCACGACGAATGGGTGGAGGTGGGCGGCGAGGCGGAGCTGCTCACGGGTCCCGCCGTGCGCGAGGTGCGGGTCGGACGCACCAAGGTCGCGCTGGTCCGGCGCGACGGCGTGTTCTCGGCGATCTCGGGCGTCTGCAACCACGTCGGCGGACCGCTCGGAGAGGGCCGCCTGGACGGCGACTACGTGGTCTGCCCCTGGCACGGCTGGAAGTTCCATCGCGCCACGGGCGAGGGCGAGCCGGGCTTCGAGGCGGACAAGGTCCCCGCACACGCGGTGCGCGTCTCCGGCGGCCGCGTCCAGGTCTCGGCCGAGCCGGTCTCCGGGCGCGCGAAGAAGCCGCACGAGCCGCACCCGCTCGCGCGCCGCCCGGTGCGGGAGCCGGGGCCCGTGCGCGTGGTCGGCATCTCGACCACGGTGATGAACCGCGACCTGCCCCGCTTCTCCACGTCGGACGAGCTGCTCGGCGCCGCGCTCGGGCACTGTGGCGGCGAGCTCGAGTGCGAGCACCGCCTGATCCGGCTCAACGACCTCTCGTTCCGCGCCTGCGAGGGCTACTACTCGAAGAGCGCGCGCGCCTGCACCTGGCCCTGCTCGATCACCCAGATGGACCCGGAGGATCAGCTCGACCGCGTCTACGAGGCGATCGTGCACTGGGCGGACGTGATCCTGGTCGCCACGCCGATCCGCTGGGGGGCCGCCTCGGCGCTCTACTACAAGATGGTCGAACGCATGAACTGCGTCCAGAACCAGATCACGCTCGCCAACCGGGTCCTGCTCAAGAACAAGGTCGCCGCCTTCGTGATCACCGGCGGCCAGGACAACGTCCAGGCGGTCGCCGGCCAGATGCTCGGCTTCTTCGCCGAGGTCGGCTGCGTCTTCCCGCAGTACCCCTACATCGCCCATTCGCGCGGCTGGGACGCCGAGGACATGGAGCGCAACGTGGCGGCGGTGCGCGCCTCGAGCGATCTCCACGACGCCGCGCGCGAGCTCGCCGCCCGCGCGGTCGACATGGCCCGCCTGTTGCTCGCCTCGACGATCGAGGACCGCCGGCTCCAGCGCGGCGGCCGCAAGGCCTACGGCCCGCACCGCATGAGCGAGGATTGACAGCCGAGGCGCCGCCTCGGCTAGGCTGGAGGCCTTCCGTCCGTTCCGAGGAGGTCCTGGCCTTCATGGGCAAGCGAGATCCCCGCGTCGACGCCTACATCGCGAGCGCCGCCGAGTTCGCACGACCGATCCTCGAGCACCTGCGCGAGCTCGTCCACCGGGGCTGCCCGGAGGTGGCGGAGACGATCAAGTGGGGCGCGCCGCATTTCGAGCACAAGGGGATGCTGGCCGGCATGGCGGCGTTCAAGGCGCACGCCACGTTCGGCTTCTGGAAGGGCTCGCTGGTGCTGACCAGCGAGACCGAGCACGACGCGATGGGCCAGTTCGGGCGCCTCCGCTCGCGCGCCGACCTGCCGCCCGACGACGAGATCCTGGGCTGGGTCCGGGTCGCCGCCCGCCTGAACGAGAGCGGCATCCGCCTGCCGACACCGCGCAAGCACGCCAGGGAACCGATCCCGATGCCGGCCGAGCTCGCCACCGCGCTCGCCCGGCCGAAGCACGCCCGCGCCCGCGCGACCTTCGAGTCGCTCAGCCCCAGCCACCGCCGCGAGTACCTCGAGTGGATCGCCGAGGCGAAGACCGAGGCGACGAGGGCGAAACGGATCGCCACCACCCTGGAGTGGCTCGCCGAGGGCAAGACGCACAGCTGGAAGTACCAGCCCGGCCGGCCGACGACGGAGGCTGGCGCCGCGCCACGGGCGAAGCCGGCGACCCGGCGCAAGCCGACGCGCAATCCGGTCCGCCGCTCCGGGCGATAGCGTCCCGCCCGCGGGCGGTTTCCTCCCCGGTCCCCTCCGGGTCCAAGGGGGCATGACGATCCCGTTCGCGAGGGCCCATGCCATGCGGACCGAGCCCGAGCCACCCGACTCCCCGCCCGGCGCGGCGCTGCCGGAAGACGAGGCCGCCCTCGTCGCGGCGGCGCGCGCCGGGCGGCGCGACGCCGCCGAGCGGCTGGCGGCGGAGAGCTACGAGAAGCTCTTCGCCGCCTGCTGCCGGATGACCGGCGACCCCGACGCCGCCGCCGACCTCGTCCAGGAGACCTACCGAAAGGCGTGGCGGGCCCTGCCCGAGTTCCGGGGCGCGAGCCGCTTCTCGACCTGGCTCTTCCGCATCGCCTTCACCACCCATCTGAAGAACGTGCGCCGGCCGCGGCTCGTGCTGCCGATCGACCCCGCGCTCGAAGCCGCTGCCGCCGATTCCGGGCCCGGCCCCGAGCTCGAGGCGGCGCGGCGCGAGCGCAACGAGCGGCTGCGCCGCGCCGTCGCCGCGCTGCCCGACGTCCTGCGCTTCGCGGTCACCGCGCACTATTGGGGCGAGATGCCGGTGCGCGAGATCGCCGTCGCCGAGGGGATCACCCCGGTCGGCGTCCGCAAGCGGCTGGCCAGAGCCTTCCGGCAGATCGCCGGGGCGCTCGAGGAGAGGACCCGATGAACCGCCTGAACCGGACCCACCGCCGCGAGCTCGAGCGCGAGCTGCGCGACCTTCCGACGCCCCCCGCGCCGCCGGCCGGCCTGCTCGACCGCATCCGCGAGGAGATCCCCGCCGACCTCGGCACCGACGCCGCGCACCGGGCCTCCGGAGCGCGCCGCCCCTGGCACGCCACGGCCGGCTTCCGCCTCGCCGCGACGATCGCGATCGCCACCGTCGGCGTCGCCCTCGCCTACCGCACCCTGAACCGCCCCGCAGGGGACGCCGAAGGCGAGGCAGCCCCGCCGCCTCCGGCACAGGCCGAATCCCGCAGCGCCTTCCAGGAGACGTCGCCCAGGGTGGTCGCCGAGAGCGAAGCCGTCGTGGCGCCCGAGGCCAAAGACGAGAAGCTCTCAGATAGGGGCCTGACTCCGGGACGTCCGCGGGTCGAGGAGTCGACTGTGACGCCGTTCGAGGGCGAGGCGGATTCTCGCCTCGACCTCGCCACCGGCGCCGCGCCCGCCCCCACCCCCTCTTCTATGGAGTCTTTGGGGCAAGGACGCCGCCAGACGGTCGAGGCCGGCGAGGACGTCGCCGGGTCGGCGGCCGCTGTCGCCGCCGCCGCCGACGCGGAGCTGCGCCGCGCGAACGAAGCGCCGGCGCCGCGCGAGACGGCGACCGCGGCTCCGGCCGCGCCGGCCGGCCCCTCCGCGCAGACCGCGCGCGGTGCCGAGCCGGAGCGGGCGCGCGCGGAGATGGGTTCCCGGCTGGCCAAGAAGCGGGTGGCCGGGGAGGCCGACGCCGCCGCGCCGTCAGGCGGATCCGAGGAGCAGCTCCGCTCCCTCGGCTACGTGGGCGGGCGCGCCCCCGCCGCCGCGCCCTCGACCGGCGGCAGCGCCGAGCCGCTCGACCGGCCGGTGGGCGACATGTTCTTCCGGCCGACCGGCGTCAACCCGTTCGTCGACAGCGCCGAGGACCGCCTGTCGACCTTCGCGCTCGACGTCGACACCGGCTCCTACACCCTCGCGCGCTCCTACCTCGAGCGCGGCTCGCTGCCGCCGGCCGAGGCGATCCGGGTCGAGGAGTTCGTCAACGCCCAGCGCTACGAGGATCCGGCGCCGCGGCGCGGCGAGTTCACCCTCACCGCCGAGGGCGCGCCCTCGCCGTTCGCGCCCGGCGAGCGCTACCGCCTGCTCCGCTTCGCGGTGCGCGCCCGCGACGTGGCCGCCTGGCAGAGAAAGCCGGCTGTGCTCACCTTCGTGGTCGACGTCTCGGGCTCGATGGACCGGGAGAACCGGCTCGGGCTGGTCCAGCGCGCGCTCGGACTGCTGCTCGACGAGCTCGCGCCCGAGGACCGCGTCGGCCTGGTCGTCTACGGCTCGAACGGCCGCGTCCTGCTCCCCCACACGCGCGACCTCGAGGCGATCCGCGACGCCGTCGCGCGCCTCGTGCCCGAGGGCTCGACCAACGCCGAGGAGGGGCTGCGCCTCGGCTACGACCTCGCCGACCGCGGCTACCGCGCGGGCGCGATCAACCGCCTGATCCTCTGCTCCGACGGGGTCGCCAACGTCGGCGCCACCGGCCCCGAGTCGATCCTCGCGCGCATCGGGCGCGAGGCACGGCGCGGCATCGAGCTGACCGCGGTCGGCTTCGGCATGGGCAACTACAACGACGCCCTGATGGAGCAGCTCGCCGACCAGGGCGACGGCGCCTACCACTACGTGGACACCCTCGACGAGGCGCGCAAGGTGTTCGTCGAGAACTTGACCGGCACGCTCCAGACGGTGGCGAAGGACGCCAAGGTGCAGGTCGAGTTCGAGCCCGCCGCGGTCGATCGCTGGCGCCTGCTCGGCTACGAGAACCGCGACGTCGCCGACCGCGACTTCCGCAACGACCGCGTGGACGCCGGCGAGGTCGGGGTCGGCACCGCGGTGACCGCGCTCTACGAGGTCCGCCTCGCCCCCGGCGCGACCGGCGCCGACCGGCTGGCGACGCTCCGGCTGCGCTGGAAGAGCGTCGACGGCGGACGCGTGGCCGAGGCCCACCAGGATCTCGCGGTCGCCGACCTCGGGCGCTCGTTCGCCGGCGCCAGCCGCGACCTGCGCGTCGCGGCGGTCGCCGCCGAGCTCGCCGAGCGGCTCAAGCAGAGCTTCTACGCGCGCGAGGGCGGCTGGCACGACCTCGTCGCCGAGGCGCGCGAGATCGCGCGCGACTTCCGCCGCGAGCGCGAGGTCGCCGACCTCGCCACCCTGGTCGAGCGCGCCGCCCGCCTGGCGGGCACGCCGCCCGAGCGGGGCGACGACGAGCCGCGCCGCCCCGAAGAGGACCCCGAGCGCGAGCGCTGAGCCAGCTCGTCCCGGCGCTCCCGCATCCTCCGGGTCCCCGGTCCGGCGCTCTTCGGCGCCGGACCGGGGGTTAGGATCGCCGCGTGGATCTCCACTGCCCTGCCTGCGGGGCCGCGCTGCCGGCGCTGCCCGACGCGCTCCGCGCGCCGCTCGACCTGGTCTGCGCCGAATGCGGCCACCGGCTGCGCGCGCGGCCGGGGCCCGCAACGGAGGGCGGCGAGAGCGCCGGCGCGCGCAGCCCCGGGGTCTCGACGCTCTTCCAGCCGGGGCTGGCGCTGGGCACCGAGGAGCGCGCCGCGCCCGGGCGGATCGACCGCTACGAGATCGTCTCCCGGCTCGGCCGCGGCTCGATGGGCGAGGTCTTCCTCGCCCACGACCCGAACACCGACCGGCGCGTGGCGCTCAAGCTGATCGCCGCGCCGGCCGCGGAGGAGGAGGCCGGGGGCGACGCGCGCACGCGCTTCCTGCTCGAGGCGCGCGCCGCCGGGCGCCTCCACCACCCCGGCATCGTGGTGCTCTACGACGCCGACACCGAGGCTGCGAGCGGCCGTCCCTACCTGGTCATGGAGTGGGTCGCCGGGCGCTCGCTGGCGGCGATCCTGCGCGAGACGAAGCCGCTGCCCTGGCGGCGCGCGGTCGAGATCGCGGCGCGCGTCGCCGCCGCTCTCGCGCACGCGCACGAGCGCGGCATCGTGCACCGCGACGTCAAGCCGGCCAACGTGCTGATCGGCGAGGACGACACCGTCAAGGTCTCGGACTTCGGCATCGCCAAGTTCGTCGCCGAGTCCCACACCCTGGCCGGCCAGCTGCTCGGCACCCCCAACTACATGTCGCCCGAGCAGGTGCGCGGCGACGCGGTGGACGGCCGCTCGGACCTGTTCGCGGTCGGGGCGATCCTCTACGAGATGCTCTCCGGCGAGGCGCCCTTCCACGCCGACTCGATCGCCGGCATCACCTACAAGATCGCCTTCGTCGAGCCGAGCCCGCTGCCGCCGACGGGCGAGGAGCCCCCGGCCGGGCTCGAGGCGATCGTGCGGCGTGCGCTCGACAAGAGGCCCGAGGCCCGCTTCCAGACCGGCCGCGAGCTGGCCGACGCGCTCGAGGCGCTGCTCGGTGCCTCCGCGCCCGGCGCCGCTGCGCCGAGCGCCGCCGAGGCCGCTCCCGCCGGCGCCGCCCGCAGCCCCGCCCCGGCCGGCCCGGCACCGCGCCGACTCGCGACCTCGGCGCTCGCGCGCCGCGCCGGCCTGCTCGCGGCCGCTCTGCTGCTGGTCGGCGCCGCGGCCTTCTGGCTCGCCGGCCTCGCGGGCGGCCCCGGAGAGACGGCGGCGAAGGGCGACGGCGGCACCGCCGCGGCCGCGGGCCGGTCGGCTGCGGCTCCTGGCGCGGCTCCCGCGCCGTCGCCCGCTCGGCCCGCCGCCGCGATGGCGACCCTCGAGCTGCGCCACGCCAACCGCCTCCGCAACGCCTCGATCACGGTCCGGGTGGACGGCGCAACGGCGTGGACCTCGCCCCTCAACGTGCCGCGCCGGTTCCTCGACCGCTTCTCGGGCGACGAGGTGCGCGCCTCGATTCCGGTCGCCGCCGGCGTGCGCCGGATCGAGATCCGCATCGTCCACCGCGGCGCGGGCATCGACTCGCGCGGGGAGCTGCGCAGCCGCTTCGAAGCGGGCCGGACGCGACGCCTGCGCGTGGTGCTCCTGCCCTATGTGCCCAATCTGCGCCTGGAATGGGAACCCTGACCGGCGCCGGGACCGGGCGCCGGCCGCCGACCCCCTCCGGACCCCCCGGGAGCCGGGCTTCCCTTTTCCGGAAAAGTGTGAAACAGTCGCCGCGTCTGAGCAGTGAGAAGGCCAACACCCCCTCCCAAATACCCCATCCCCATGATCGACTTTCGGGGCCACTTCCGGCCCCTGGCGGCGCCCGGCAGCACCGGTCGCGCCTCATAACACCGCAGCAAGGAGCAAAAGCATGACCGAACAGGGCACCGTCAAGTGGTTCAACAACGAGAAGGGCTACGGCTTCATCACGCGCGAGAACGGTCCGGACGTCTTCGTCCACCACACCGCCATCCTCTCCGAGGGCTATCGCAGCCTCAACGAGGGTGACCGCGTGACCTTCGAGGTGGTGCAGGGCCAGAAGGGCCTCCAGGCCCGCAACGTCGTTCGCGCCTCGTAAGCCCGATCCCCGATCGGCGAATGCGCCCTGCCGGCCCCGCGGTCGGCGGGGCGTTTTTCGTCTGGAGCGACCCCTGCGCTACCTCGAGCTCGACCACCGCAATCCCGCCGAAGCGGAGCGCATCCGCCGCCTGACGAACGCCGCGTACCGCGTCGAGGGCGATCTGCTCGGCATCGACGACTTTCCGCCGGCGCGCCGCACCGCGGCCGAGATCCGCGCCGCGGAGAGCCGCTTCGTGGGCTTCCTCGAGCGCGACACCCTGCTCGCGGCCGCCGAGCTCGAAGGCGCCGACGGCGACGCGCCGCACATCGCCGGCTTCACCGTGCACCCCAGCCTCTTCCGCCGCGGCCTGGGCACCGATCTGCTGCGCCGGGTGCTCGAGATCGTGGGCGCACGCCGCGTCACGGTCTCGACCGGCGAGGAGAACCTGCCCGCCATCCGCCTCTACGAGAAGCACGGCTTCCGCGTCGTCGAGCACTGGAGCGCCCCGGGCAAGATCCCCATGGTCACCCTGGCGCGCGAGCCGGGCGAGAGCGGCTGAGCCCGAGGTCGCGCCGGGAACAGCGTCCCCCTCCCTTCTGGTTCTCCGTAGCAGGCAGCTAGAGGGGATTCGTCGACGGGAGGCGAGGATCCTCGGACAGGAGCCGAGCCATGAGCCGCTCCCACGGCGCGCTCGTCATCACCCTGCTGCTCGCGGCCTCGGCGCCGGGCAGCGCCGTCATGAACGCCTCGAGCTGCGTTCCGCATCTCCTCGGCGCCGACCGGCGCGGCCCCGCCCGGGCGATCGAACTCTCGGGAGACCTCGCCTACCTGGGCTCCGGCGCCGCGCTCCAGGTCGTCGACGTCTCCGATCCGTGGCAGCCCCGGCGCCTCTCGTTCCTGAACCTCGACGGGGTCGTCATCGACCTGGCGCTGGGTGGGTCGATCGTCGTGGCCCTGCTACCGGGATCCCTCACCTTCGTCGACGTCTCCGATTCCTCGCGGCCCGTGCAGGTCGGCTCGTATCCGCTTCTGGAATCGCCCTTGATCTGGAGCGTCGAAGCGGCGGGCCACCTCGCATTCGTGCCCCGCGACACGCCAGGCGGGCTCCTGATCCTCGACTTCTCCGATCCCGCGCATCCGGCGGAGCTCGCGACGTTCGCCACCGCCTGGGCAAACGACGTCGCGATCCACGGCGACCGCGCTTTCCTCTCCGGCGACGGTGGCCTCATCGTCCTCGACATCTCGGACCCGGCGCATCCAACGGAGGTCACGCGCGTCGATGTTGCGGGCGGCAGTCTCGCCCTCTCCCCGTCGGGAACCCGGCTGGTCGACTACGGCGGCGGCTGCGCACCGCACCACGACTGCGGATGGGCGCAGCTGGTCGACGTCGCCGATCCCGCCCACCCCGTGCTCCGGGAGACCCTCTGGTTCTCGGACACGATCGACTTCGCGGCCATCTCAGGCGGGCTCGCCTACCTGGTCGAGCCCTTCACCGAGAAAGTCTGGATCTACGACATCAACGATCTGGCGGCGCCGGTCCGGGTCGGGTCGCTCGAGGCGCGCGCGGCGCAGCTCGCTGCCGATCCCCCCTACCTTCACCTCGCGGCCGGGAAGGAGGGCCTGCAGATCTTCCGACTCCTCGACCCGGCCCGCCCGCAGGAGATCGGCGGGCTCGCGACGCCCGGCAGGACGTACGGCGGTTTCATGGCCGGCCCGTTCGCGGTCACCGTGCACGAGAAGGGGATCCGGACCTTCGATCTCTCGGACCCCGCCGCGCCGCGCCTGGCGGGAGCGCTCGTCGCCGAGGGACACCGGTTCGGGTCGATCGCGCGCACGGGAACGCACGCATGGGTGAGCACCTTCTCCGAGCCGATCCGCGTCTTCGACGTGTCCGATCCCACCCACCCCGTGTTCGAGGCTACGGTGGGGCCGTCCACGTCCCAGGGCTTCGTGCTCGAAGGAGAGCTGGGGTTCGTCTATCGATACGAAGACGGCAGCGCGCTGACGATTCTCGACGTCGAGGACCCCGTGACCCCGGTTCCGCTCGCCTCCCTTGGCGACGCAGGAGCCTGGTGGAACATCTCGTCGACCGGCTCGCGTCTCTACGCATGGGATGGATGGTGGCAGTCCACGCTGAGGATCTTCGACCTCGCGGACCCGGCGGCGCCCGAGCTGCTCTCGACCACGACCGGCCTTCTCGAAGACGTCAGTCGTCCCCGGGGCGATCGCTTGTACTACGTCGGCGGGGACCTCCTCTCCGTCCTCGACGTTCGCGACCCCGCGCGCCCCGAGCCCGCCGGGAGTCTCCAGCTCCCGAGTGGAGTCAGCGGTCTCGAACTGCTCGGATCCCGCGCGCATGCGATGGCCGGTGGCGGTCACGACCTCGCGCGCGGCGAGATCTTCGTGGCCGACGCCGACGCGCCGGGCGGACCGTCGCTCCTCGGCCGCTTCGGGCTCGTCGGGCCGGGCTGGTCCACCTTCTTCGCGCCGGGCCTCCTCGTCGTCGCCGACGGGCCGGCCGGGATCTCGGTCTACGATTCCTGCTCGCCCTTCGTCGACGGCTTCGAGAGCGGCGACACGTCGGCGTGGAGCGAGACCCGTCGCTAGCCGCGCCGCCGGTCAGTCCTTGCCACCCCGAGGGCGAAGGATGGGCGGGACGGCCGCCGGGTCGGTCTCGCGCAGGGCGAGCAGGCGCTCGACCTCGGACTTCCCGACCATGGGCGCGAAGGCGCCCGCGACCGCGCGGTGGAGCCGCTCGGTCAGCCGCTTGCGGTCTTCGTCGTGGACCGGCTCGGCGCCGAACACGATCTCGGCCTCGATCCGGTCCAGGCGCGCCAGCGCGCGCACGTGCGCTCCGAGCGGCATGTCGGCCCACCAGGTGACCGCGAGGTGGGTGGGCGGGCCGCCCGCCGGGGCGCGATAGGAGAGCGCCGCCCAGTGCACCGGGTGGCCGAGACGCGCCGGCAGCTCGAGCAGCGACGAGCGGAACGGCAGCACCTCGTGGCCGGCGCCGGAGGTGCCCTCGGCGAAGACCACGATCCCCTGGCGGGCGGCGAGCATGCCCTCCATCTCGGCGATCACGCGCGTCACGTCGCGCCGGCTCGTGCGGTCGATGAAGATCGTGTTGACGGCGCGGCACAGGGCGCCGAACACCGGCCAGTCGTCGATCTCCGCCTTGGCCACGAAGACGCACGGCAATCGCGTGCCGAGCACCAGGATGTCGAGGTAGGAGACGTGGTTCGAGACCAGCACGAAGGGCGGCTCGGGCGGCGGCCCCGAGACCCGGACGCGCACCGCCAGGACGCGGCAGAGCGCGCGGCTCCAGGCCTGGAAGACGCGGCCGTGCCAGCGCGCGCAGGCCGTGGGCGAGAAGCCGAGCAGCCAGCCGCCGACCAGCGCCGAGAGGTAGCACGGGACGGTGATCGCGGCGACGCCGGTCAGCCGCGCCGCGGCCCGCAGGAAGCTCATCGCGCCGGATCCTGCCCCGACCGGCGAATCGCGGGCACCCCGGTCACCAGCAGCGGCAGACCGCCGAGGCGCAGGACCTCGCCCTCGACTTCGACCGGCTCCGCGACGAGGTCGAGCAGCTCGCGGCCGAGCGGCCGGCCGTCGGGCGTGACCAGGAGCAGCACCCAGGCCTCCCCCGCCGCCGTGCGCGCCACCAGCGCGGCCGGCGAGCCGCCCGAGATGCAGCGCACCGCGCAATCGCGATGGCTCTTGCCGTCCCCCGGCTTCATCACGCCCAGGTAGCACTTGGAATCGACCACCTCGCCCCGCAGCCGGCGACGGCCGAGCGAGGCCA
>JAFNAE010000194.1 GCA_017860005.1 Acidobacteriota bacterium
CGGCGCAGGCGGGTCGGTCGGCCAGGCGTTCGAACGGCAGGTCGAGCACCGGGTAGCGCTCCCAGCCGGCGAAGTCGAAGTGCCACCACTCGTTCTCGTAGACGGTGAAGCCCTCGGCCTCCAGCGCGGCGCGCAGGAGGTCGCGGTTGGCGCGCTCCTCCTCGGTGCCGCCGGTGTAGCCGGGGTGGGCGCGCGCGGAGAAGTCGTCGTAGGCCGAGGGCATCGCGAGCGCGCGGCCGCTGGCGAGCTCGACCAGGGTCAGGTCGACCGCGCAGCCACGGTTGTGGCGCGAGCCCTGGCGCGGGTCGGCGACGAAGGCGCGCTTTTCGCGCGGCGTCCTGTCCCAGAACAGCTTCGTCACCCGCCAGGGCCGATAGGCGTCGTAGACGAGGAGGCCCAGGCCGCGCCCAGCCAGGTGCTCCGCGACGCGCGCCAGCGCTTCGGCGGCGGGGCGCTGGAGGTAGGCGCGCGCGGCGGCGGGATAGACGGGCTCGCCGAGGAAGTTCTCGGCCGTGGCGTAGCGCAGCTCGATGCGCAGTCCGGGGACGGCGGCGGCGAGCTCGACCAGCTCGACCGGGGAGGTGGCACGCGGATCGCGCGGCGGCGCCGAGGCGCAGGCGGCGAGGACGAGCAGGGCGGCCAGCGCGAGCGCCGGCCGGCGCTCGCCGCCGCCGCTCACGGCGCGCGTGGTCGAGCAGGCGCTGGCAGTAGGCGTCGAGCCAGGCCTCCGGGTCCTCGCCGCCGGCGTAGAAGGCGGGCAGGGGCGGGATCACCGTGGCGCCGGCGTAGGCGAGCGCGCGCAGGTTCTCGAGGTGGACGACCGAGAGCGGCGTCTCGCGGAAACCGAGCAGCAGGGGCCAGCGCTCCTTGAGCGCCACCGCCCCGGCGCGGTGGATCAGGGTGGCGGCGGTGCCCGTGGCGAGCGCGCCGATCGTGCCCGAGCTGGCCGGCAGCACCACGGTGCCGGCCAGCCGGCAGGAACCCGAGGAGATCGGCGCGTCGAGCTGGTTGTCGCGGTGGACGGTGACGCGCGCGCGGGCGTCGCCGTCGAGCCCGGCGGCGTCGATCAGCGCCTGGGCGCCGGTCGCGTCGGGGCCGAGCTCGTGGGCGAGGACCTGGCTCGCGCCGCGCGAGACGACCAGGTGGAGGCGGGCGACCGACGGATGGGTGGCCGCCACGGCGAGGAACCGGCGCGGCAGCAGCATGCCGGAGGCGCCGGTGACGAGCAGGGCGATCGGCTCGGCCATCTCCGGCATCCTACTTCCCGTCGCCTTCGGCAGCGGCCGCAGCGCGCGCCGGGCCGGGCGGGCCGCCTCAGTGGTCGTGGCGCTCGAGGTGGATCTCGACTCGGCCGCCCGGGTGAGGGGAGAGCTCGATGTCGCCCAGGCTCGAGCCTTGGAACAGGTGCCAGTGGAGCGCCCCGTCCTTCTCGGTGGCGGCGATCACCGTCCAGCCCTGCTCTGCGATCGCCCGCTCGTAGAAGGCCTGGACCTGGGCCATCGGCGCTTCGGAGACCATGAGGCGCCCGACGCTGCCGTGGTGGTAGCCCCAGTGCATCGTCGCGCTCTCGTGCCGGAGCTCGGTGGCGCCCGGGTAGCCCGGCAGGCCGGGAATCTCGATCGGCGTGCCGGTCGCGGGCTCGCCGGCGGGGCGGGTGCACGCGGGTCCCGGCAGCAGGGCGGCGACCACGAAGAGCGTCCAGAACCAGGCGCGCATGACCGGCTCCTTTCTCCCCTCCCGACTCCGCGTCAGCATAGATCCGCCGGGCCCACAGTCAAACGAAAAAGGGCGGGCCTCGCGGCCCGCCCTCGCACCCACCCGCGTGGGCGGGGTCTTCACATCACGGCGGTCGGCGGCGCCGGCTCGTCGGCCGCGCCGGCCTTCGACAGCGGCACGCGGATCAGGTAGAGCGCGAGGATCGCGAACACCGGCAGGGCCAGCCAGCCGGCGACGCCCGCGAAGCCCGGCACGCTCCAGAAGCTCTCGCGGAAGAAGACGACCGCGGCGACGAACAGGCCCATCAGCGCCTCGCCCGCGATCAGGCCGGCGGCGACCAGTACGCCCGCGTTCTCGACCCGCGCCTTCTGGGCGTCGTTGAAGCCCCGCTTGTCGCGCGCCCGGTCGACGAAGCCGCGGATCAGGCCGCCGACGAAGATGGCGAAGGTGGTCTCGAGCGGCAGGTACATGCCGACCGAGAAGAGCATGGGGCTGCGGACCTTGATCAGGATCAGCGAGATGCCCATCGCGATGCCGACCAGCACCAGGGGCCAGGCCATCTCGCCGCCGACGATGCCCTGGGAGAGCGCGGCCATCAGACCGGCCTGGGGCGCGGGCAGCGCCGGCCCGCCGAAGCCGCCGGTGTCCGGGTGGAGGGTGAGGTCGGAGGTGTGCAGCACGTAGAGGGGGAAGAACATCACCAGGCCGGCGATGATGACGCCGAAGACGTCGCCCACCTGCATCTTCCAGGGCGTGCCGCCGAGGATGTGCCCGACTTTCAGATCCTGGAGCATCTCACCGGCGACCGCGGCCGAGACGCAGCCGATCGCCGCCACGCCGAGCACCGCCGCCACCCCTTCGATGCCCTTGGCACCGACCACGACCATGGTCAGCGCGGCGACGATGGTGGTGGCGAGGGTGAGGCCGGAGATCGGGTTGTTCGACGAACCGATCATGCCCACCAGGTTGCCGGAGACGGCGGCGAAGAAGAAGCCGGTGACCAGCATCACCAGGGTGGCGAGCAGCGCGGCCGAGAGCTGGTTGGTGAAGTAGAAGTAGAGGGCAACCATCGCCACCGCGATCGCCGCGATGCCGATCAGCACGGTCTTGAAGGGCAGGTCGCGCTCGGTGCGGTCGGTCGCCGCGCCTGCGCCGGCGGCCTTCTTGACGTCGGCGATGCCGCGCCGGATTCCGGCGAGCAGGTTCTTGCGCATCTTCCAGAGGGTGTAGCAGGCACCCACCAGCATGCCGCCGACCGCGATCGGCCGGGCGATGAAGCGGTAGAGGTGGCCGGTCAGCTGCGGCCAGTTCTGGACCCCGTCTGCACCGGTGTAGTCGCCGATCATCGACGGCCCGAGGAAGAAGACGAGCAGGGGCACGAGCAGGCCCCAGGCCAGCACGCCGCCCGCGAAATTGAGCGCACCGAGCTCGGGGCCGATGATGTAGCCGACGCCCATATAGGCCGGCGTCGCGGCGGGCGCGGAGATCGTCGTCACTCCGCCCGCGGTGAGCGTCTTGGCCGACGAATCGAGGCCGAGGCGCACGAAGCCGTCCTTGAGCCGGCCGACCCCGACCTCGAAGTCGTTCGAGGCGCGGAAGATGCCGAGCGCATCGAGGAGCTTGATGAAGGCACCGACGCCCATCGCCTTGAACAGCTGGGCCGCGGCCTCGGCGCCGCGCTGGCCCGCCTTGTGGATCTCGGCGGCGGCCACCGACTCGGGGAAGGGCAGCGAGCGGTCCTCGACCATGACCCGGCGCAGGATGGTCACGAACATGATGCCGAGCAGGCCGCCGAGGATCATCAGCGCCGTGGCGGTCAGGTACTCGTCGACCATGTGGTCGGGCTCGAACGTCCAGATCTTGAGGATCACGAAGGCCGGAATGGTGAAGATGGCCCCGGCGGCGACCGACTCGCCGATCGACCCGACCGTGCGCGCGAAGTTCTCCTCGAGCAGGGTGCCCTTGACGAGGCGCAGCACCGCCATGCCGATCACTGCGGCCGGATAGGTCGCGGCGATCGTCATGCCGGCCTTGAGGCCGAGGTAGGCGTTCGCCGCGCCGAGCACCACGCTCATGACCAGGCCCAGGAGGAGCGCCCGCAGCGAGAACTCGAGCATCGTCGAGCTGGCGGGGACGTAAGGTTGATGGGAGCTGTGTTGCGCTTCGGCCATCGCGTCTCCTCCTCGCGGAAGATGCGGTCGGGGTGGGGGTTGCGAGTCGCGCGGCATGGTACGACGGGGCCCGCCGGGGTGCAACCTGCGGCGGCACGGGCGGTGGAGCTCCGTGGTACGATCCGTACGGTCCCGGCGCGTTTCTTGCGCCCGCCACCCGTGCGCCGGACCCGAATTCCCCGCAGTAGACACCGAAGGGAGCCGTACACGATGAACGTCATTGCTTGCGACGAGGTGCGCCGATGAGCCCCTGGTGGCTGCGCCCGCCGGGCGACGAGCCCGAGCCGAGGCCCACCCAGCCGAGCGCTCCGGCGAACGAGCCCGAGCCGCGCGAGCGCCCGGAGCCGCCGTCGATCGCCGACCTGCTCTCCCCCGCCCCCGAATACGCCTCCACCGCCGCGGCCGCGACGGACAACCAGGAGGAGGTCTCCCCGGCCGGCGAGGGGAGCGAGGAAGGCAACGGCGAGGAGGCGCCCCGCCGGCGCCGCCGGCGCCGCCGGCGCCGCGGCGGCCGCGCTGCCGAGGCCGCCGAGGAAGCCGGAGAGAAGAGCCCGCGCGCGCGTCCCGCGGAGGACGACGACGAGGACGAGGACGAGGACGAGGACGACTACGAACGGCTCGCGCGCGAGCTGGTCGAGTCGATGGCGGGCACCGCCGCGCAGCGCCCCACCGCCACGCCCGAGGAGCGCAAGATCGCCATGTTCTGCGATCTCGAGAACGTCGCCCTGGGCGTGCGCGACAGCGAGGTCAAGCGCTTCGACATCAACCTCGTGCTCGAGCGCCTGCTCGAGAAGGGCAAGATCATCGTCAAGCGCGCCTACGCCGACTGGGACCGCTACAGCGAGTTCAAGGTCGCCTTCCACGAGGCAGCGATCGAGCTGATCGACATTCCGCAGCGCCGCTACTCGGGCAAGAACAGCGCCGACATCAAGATGGTCGTCGACGCCATGGACCTCTGCTACGCCAAGGAGCACCTCGACACCTTCGTGGTGCTGTCCGGCGACTCCGACTTCTCGCCGCTCGTCTCCAAGCTCAAGGAGAACAACAAGTACGTGATCGGCATCGGGGTCAAGAACTCGAGCTCGAACCTGCTGGTCGACAACTGCGACGAGTTCATCTACTACGAAGACGTCTGGCGCGACCGCGAGAAGGGCCCCGAGCTGACCGGCGTGACCAAGAAGAAGGCCGAGGTCTTCTCGCTGCTGATCGACTCCGTGCTCGCGCTCCAGCGCGAGAACAAGGACGTGCTGTTCGGCTCGCTGATCAAGCAGACGATGCAGCGCAAGAAGCCCTCGTTCAACGAGGGCTACTACGGCTACTCGACGTTCACCGAGCTGCTCCAGGACGCCGAGCGCCACGCCATCCTCAAGCTCAAGAAGGACCAGCGCTCCGGAACCCTGGTGGTGACCGGCTTCGCCAAGCGGCGGTAGCCGCGCCCGGGAGCGGGTCGCCGAGGGCCGGTCCCCGCCAGGGGGCCGGCCCTTCGCTCATCCGGGATGCCGCGAGGGGCTCAGAACCGGAAGCTCACCCCGGCGAGCGCGAAGTGAAAGGTCGAGAAGGTCCGGACCTCGTCGTTGTCCGCGCCGCCCTCGAGCAGCCGGTAGCCGAGGTAGGGCCGCCAGCGCTCGCCCGCGGCGAGCTCCAGGCGCGCCGAGAAGTCGACGGCGCGCCCCTGCGGGGCGGCGAGGGCGTCGAGCTCGAGGTCGAGCGCGAGACGCCCCCCGTCCTCCCAGCGCGCTCCGCCGTAGAGCAGCGGCACCAGGCCGAGATCGT
>JAFNAE010000073.1 GCA_017860005.1 Acidobacteriota bacterium
GTCGAGCCTGACCTCGGGCCGGCGCGCGCGCATCGCGCGCAGGAAGTCGATCGCGTGCGGATGGAGGAACGGCTCGCCGTAGTTGAAGAACAGGATCTTCTCGAGCTCCGGCAGCTGGTCCACCAGGTCGAGCATGGCGGCCAGCGGGAGCATGGCGGTGCGGTCCGGCCGGTAGGCGTCGTCGCTGTCGAACTGGGTGACCGGGCACTCGGGGCACGTGAGGTTGCAGCGCGAGATCGGCTCGAGCTGGAGCATGCGCACCGCGCGGCCGGACTCGCGGTCCGAGCCCGTGGCGCGCCAGACGCGCAGGGGGCAGTCCGTGCCCACCACCGGACACCAGGACGAGGGCGCCGCCGCGAGCTGGGCGCGGCGCATGCCGCGATAGCGCGGCCCGTCGTAGACGTCCGCGATCCGGTCGCGGTGGATGTTGCCGTAGACGCGGTTGCCGGCCGGGTCGGCGCAGGAGCAGACGATGTCGCCGTTGGCGAGCACGCACAGCTCGTCGAAGACCGCCCGGCAGACCATCGCCCCGTCGCCGGGCCGGGCGCTCGCCCCGAGCTCGCGCGCGCGGCGCGTCCAGCGGCCGATTCGCCGGTCGTCCTTCGCGGGGGCGAGGATCTCGCGCAGTCGCTTCATGGTCTCGGTGCGTCCCGTGTGCGGAGCCGGTGCGCGCCGATTCTAGCTTTCCGGTTCCGGACGCGCCCCGCCTCCGGCCTCCGGCTGGCGGCGCCAGCGGCGGTGCAGCCAGACCCACTGCTCGGGCACCCGCCGGATCTGCTCCTCGATGCGCGCGGTCATCGCCGCCGTGGCGGCGAGCGGATCGGCGGGCAGCTCGAGCGCCGGGTGGACGATCGCCAGGTGGCTGCCGTCCGGCCGGCGCTCGATGAAGGTGGGCAGCACGGCGGCGGAGAGGCGGAGCGCGATCTCGGCCGCGCCCACCGGGGTCCAGGCCGGGCGGCCGAAGAACGGCACCCAGACCCCTTCGACGCGCGTGTCCTGGTCGATCAGCATGCCGAGCGCGCCGCCCGAGCGCACCGTGCGCAGCAGGTCGCGCGCCGCGCTCCGCGTGCCGCGCACGATGGTGCGCGTGCCGAACCGGGAGCGCAGGCCGAGCAACGCGGACTGGAGCCCCGGGTCCTCGAGCTCTCTCGCCACCACCGCCATGCCGAGCCCGCGCGCGTTGAGCGCCGCCGCGAGCAGCTCCCAGTTGCCGCAGTGCCCGGTCACGATCAGCACCGGCCGGCCCTCGCCGCGCGCGCGCTCCACCTCCGGCCAGCCCTCGAGCGCGACCCGGCGCAGCACCTCGGCGGCGTCGCGCCGGCGCATCCACAGGCACTCGGTGAGCATGGCGCCGAAGTGGCGGAAGCTCGCCCGCGCGAGGTGGAGCCGCTCGCTCGCCGGGAGCTCGGGGAAGGCTACCGCCAGGTGCTCGAGGGTGCGCCGCCGGTCGCGCGCGGCGAGCGCCCAGCCCAGCCGGCCGATGCCGCGCCCGAGCGCCTGGGCGCGCGGCCAGGCGAGGCCGCCGACCAGCGCGGCGAGCGCCCTCTCCAGCGCCCCGAGCAGCGCCGAGCGCAGCGGGCGCCGCGCGCCCGCTGCCGGTCCGGCGCTCATCCGGGTTCGGGCAGGAAGGCGTCGACCACCGCTGCCCAGGCGCCGCGCCAGCGCAGCAGGTTCTCGACCGCCTCCCGCACCGCGCCTTCGCCGCCGCGGGTCGAGAGCGTGAACTCGGCGCGCGCGCGCACCTCCGCGGCGGCGTCCGCGGGCGCGAAGGAGATGCCGCAGGCGGCGAGCACCGGCAGGTCGGGCAGGTCGTCCCCGACGTAGGCGACCTCGGCCGGGTCGAGCCCGCGCCCGGCCAGGAAGGCGGCGAACCCGCGCTGCTTGTCCTCGGCGCCGAGGACGACCGCGTCGAGCCCGAGGTCGAGCGCGCGCTGCTCGACCACGGCGCTGGCGCGGCCGGAGAGCAGTCCGACCGCCAGGCCGGCCTGCTGCGCGAGCCGGATGGCCAGGCCGTCGCGGACGTGGAAGGCCTTGAGCGTCTCGCCCTCGGGACCGAACCAGAGCCGGCCGTCGGTGAGCACGCCGTCCACGTCGAGCAGCAGCCAGCGCAGGGCGAGGGCGCGCGCGGCGAGGTCGCGGTCGGCGCTGCGCTCGACGCTCAGAACAGCTCCAGTCCCCACAGGTCGTGGAGGTGGACGATGCCGACCAGCAGGCCGCCCGGTTCGGTCACGAACAGGGACGTGATGCGGTGGTCCTCCATGCGCTTGAGGGCGACCGGGGCGAGCTCGCCGCCGTCGATGGTGCGCGGATCGGGGCGCATGCACTCTCCCGCCGTGTGCCGGAGCACCTCGTCGCCGCGCTCCAGGAGCCGCCGCAGGTCGCCGTCCGAGATGCAGCCCAGCAGCCGTCCTTCGGGGTCGGTGACGGCGGTGATGCCGAAGCGCTTGCGCGACATCTCGTAGATGGCGTCGCGCATGGGCGTGGTGGACGGGACGCGCGGCACGTCGGCGCCGCCGTGCATGAGCTGCTCGACGCGCAGCAGGCGCTTGCCGATGCGGCCGCCGGGATGGAGGTGCGCGAAGTCCTCGGGCGTGAAGCCGCGCGCCTCGAGCAGCGCCATCGCCAGCGCGTCACCCAGGGCGAGCGTGGCCGTGGTCGAGGCGGTCGGGGCGAGGTTGAGCGGGCAGGCCTCCTTGTCGATCGCGACCGAGAGATGGAGGTCGGCGGCGCGCGCCAGCGGACTCGACGGGTTGCCGGACATCGCGATCAGCGTCACGCCCAGGCGCTTGAGCGTTTCGACCAGCCGGAGCAGCTCCTCGGTGGTGCCGGAGTAGGAGGCGGCGAGCACGACGTCGCCCGCGACGATCATGCCGAGGTCGCCGTGGATCGCCTCGGCCGGATGGAGGAAGAACGACGGCGTGCCGGTGGAGGCGAGCGTCGCCGCGACCTTCTTCATCACCAGGCCGCTCTTGCCCATGCCGGTGCAGACGACGCGTCCGGGCGCCGAGCGGATGGTCTCGACGGCGCGGTCGAAGGTCTCGTCGAGCTGCGGCAGAAGGCCCGTGAGCGCGGCGGCCTCGATGACGAGCACCTCGCGCGCGACTTCCCTCGGGGGCCTGGGCATCGGTTCCTCAGTATAGCGGCAAGACACCGTCTGCCCGGCGCGCGGGGCCGGGCGCGGGCTCAGCGCGCGAGCGCCGCCCGGATCGCCAGCAGGTCCGCGATCAGGCGCTCGGCGCGCGCCGGATCGAGCTGCGTCTCGCGGTCGGACAGCGCGGCATCGGGGCGCGGGTGGACCTCGAGGAAGACGCCGTCCGCGCCCGCCGCCACCGCGGCGCGCGCCAGCGGCTCGGCGAACTCGCGCGCGCCCGCGGTGCCCTCGGCGGCGGCGCCCGGCAGCTGGAGCGAGTGGGTGACGTCGTAGATCACCGGGATGCCGTCGCGCTGCATCGAGGCGAACGAGCGCATGTCGACCACCAGGTTGTGGTAGCCGAACGAGACGCCGCGCTCGGTCACCGTGACGCGCTCGTTGCCGGCGCTGCGCGCCTTGTCGACCACGCGCCGCATGTCGTCGGGGGCCATGAACTGCCCCTTCTTGACGTTGAGCGCACGGCCGGTGCGCGCCGCGGCCACGACCAGATCGGTCTGGCGGCACAGGAAGGCGGGGATCTGGAGCACGTCGCAGACCTCCGCCGCGCGCGCACACTGGGCCGGCTCGTGCACGTCGGTGAGCAGCGGCAGGCCGAGCTCGCGCTGCACGGCGGCGAGGATGCGCAGGCCCGCCTCGAGGCCGGGGCCGCGGTAGGCCGTGATCGAGCTCCGGTTCGCCTTGTCGAACGAGGCCTTGAAGACGAGCGGACATCCGAGCCGCGCGGCGATCGCCGCCACCGCGCGCGCCGCCTCGAAGGTGACCTCCTCGGACTCGACGACGCAGGGCCCCGCGATCACGGGCAGCGGCGCACCGCCGCCGAGCCGGATCCCGCGCGCCAGCTCGATCGCCGCCCCGCTCACGCGGGTTTCCCCTCCAGGATCGCCTGCGGGCGCGCCTCGCCCGGTCCGGCGGTCTCGCGCCGCCGGCGCTCGGCGAGCGCGGCCGCGATGTAGGAGACGAAGAGGGGATGGGGATCGGTGGGCTGCGACTTGTACTCGGGATGGAACTGGCAGCCCAGGAACCAGGGGTGACCGGGCAGCTCGACCATCTCGATGAACTTGCCGTCCGGGCTCGTGCCCGACACCACCAGTCCCTGCTGCTGCAGGGGCTCGAGGAACTTGTGGTTGACCTCGTAGCGGTGCCGGTGGCGCTCGGAGATCTCCTCGACGCCGTAGACGCGCCGCGCCAGCGTGCCCTCGCGCAGCCGGCACGGATAGGCGCCGAGCCGCATCGTGCCGCCCATCTCCTCGACCCCGAGCAGGTCGCGCAGCTTGAAGATGACCGCCTGGGCCGTGTCGGGGTCGAATTCGCTCGAGGTCGCGTCCTTGATGCCGCACACGTTGCGCGCGTACTCGATGGTCATGCACTGCATGCCGAGGCAGATGCCGAAGAACGGCACCTTGTGCTCGCGCGCGTAGCGGATGGCGCGGATCTTCCCCTCCGTGCCGCGCTTGCCGAACCCGATCGGGACGAGCAGGCCGTCGACGTCGAACAGCTCGCGCGGCCAGTTGCCGGCTTCGATCTCCTCGGCGTTGAGGTAGACCAGCTCGACCCGCGCGTCGTTGGCGATGCCGCCGTGGACCAGCGCCTCGTTGAGGCTCTTGTAGGCGTCCGGCAGCTCGACGTACTTGCCCACGATGCCGATGCGCACGTGGTGCTTCGGGTTCTTGACCCGCGACACCAGGGCGTCCCACTTCGAGAGGTCGCGGTCGTAGTGGGGGAGGTTGAGCAGGTCGAGCACGATCTCGTCGGCGCCCTCGCGCGCGAACATGAGGGGCACCTCGTAGATGGTCGGCACGTCGCGCGCCGGGATCACCTGCTCGGGGGCGACGTTGCAGAACAGCGCGATCTTGCGGCGCACCTCGTCCGGCAGCGGCCGGTCCACGCGGCAGAGCAGCAGGTCGGCCTGGATGCCGATGGCGCGCAGCTCGCGCACGGAGTGCTGGGTGGGCTTCGACTTGAGCTCCTCGGCCGCCGCGATGTAGGGCACGAGGGTGAGGTGCACGTTGATGGCGTTGCTGCGCCCGAGCTCGAGCCGGAACTGGCGGATGGCCTCGAGGAAGGGCAGCGACTCGATGTCGCCGACCGTGCCGCCGATCTCCACGATGACCACGTCGTGGCCGTCGGACAGCCGACGCATGGCGGCCTTGATCTCGTCGGTGACGTGCGGGATGACCTGCACGGTCTTGCCCAGGTAGTCGCCGCGCCGTTCCTTGGTGATCACCGACTCGTAGATGCGCCCGGTGGTGTAGTTGTGGAACCGGGTCATGGTGGCGCCGGTGAAGCGCTCGTAGTGGCCGAGGTCGAGGTCGGTCTCGGCGCCGTCGTCGGTGACGAAGACCTCGCCGTGCTGGTACGGCGACATCGTGCCCGGGTCGACGTTGACGTAGGGGTCGAACTTCATCAGCGTCACGTTGAAGCCACGCGCCTTGAGCAGGGCGCCGATCGACGCCGCCGCCACGCCCTTGCCGAGCGAGGAGACGACGCCGCCGGTGACGAAGATGTACTTGGTGGTCATGACTTCCCTCCCGGATCGGAGACCGCGGCCAGACGGCCGGCCATCACCTGGGCATCCTCGACCGTGTCGACGCCCCAGGAGGGCGAGGCGCCGGTGAGCACCCGGATGCGCATGCCGCTCTCGAGCGCGCGCAGCTGCTCGAGCGACTCGGTGAGCTCGAGCGGGGTGGGCGCGAGCTCGGCGAGCGCGAGCAGGGCCGCGTGCTGGTAGCCGTAGATGCCGAGATGGCGCAAGGCGGGAGCGCCGTCCGGATTGCGCGGGTAGGGGATCGCGGCGCGGCTGAAGTAGAGCGCGTAGCCGTCGCGGTCGAGCACCACCTTGACCGCGCTCGGAGTCTCGCGTTCGCCCGGCTGGGCGTTCGCGGCGAGGGTCACGATCGGATCCCCGGGATGGCCGGCCAGGTGCATCGCGATGCGCGCGATTCCGTCGGGGTCGATGAGCGGCTCGTCGCCCTGGATGTTGATCACGCCGTCGCAGTCCCAGCGCCGGGCGGCCCAGGCGATGCGGTCGGTGCCGCTCGCGCACTCGACCGGCGTCATCTCGACCTCGCCACCGAACGCGGCCACCGCTTCGGCGACGCGCTCGTGGTCGGTGAGCACCACCACGCGCTCGAGACCGGAGGCCCGGCGGGCCCGGCGCCAGACGTGCTCGATCATGGGCCGGCCGGCGAGCTGGAGCAGTGCCTTGCCGGGCAGGCGCGTCGAGCCCCAGCGCGCGGGGATCGCTCCCACCACGCGATAGCGCCGGTCGGTCTTGCGTCTCGTCTCGTCGGGGTGCACGACTGAGCCTACTCCGCGCTCCGGAGCCGAGTCAATCGAAACGCCCGCGCGCGGCCGCTGTGGTACCTTGCGCCGGTCATGCCGCTTCCGCGCCCGTCCCGGCGTGCGCTCCGCATCGGGATCATCGCCCTCGCCGCCGCCGCGCTCGCCATCGTCGCCGAGCGCTCGGAGTGGGTGCGCGCGCTCGGCACCGGCGGCACCGCGCGCGCGTGGATCTGGGCGCCGGTCGAGCTGCGCGACGTGCGCCCGCGCGCCTTCTTCGCCGCCCGCGAGTTCGAGCTCGCCGCGGTGCCGCAGCGCGCGATCCTCGAGGTCCTGGGGGACGAGGAGTACGTGGCGTGGGCCAACGGCTGGCGCATCGGCTCGGGCCGCTACCGCGCCGGCGCGCCGCTCGATCGCTACGAGGTCGCCCGCTTCCTGCGTCCGGGCGCGAACCGGCTGGTGCTCGAGCTGCGCAGCGTGACCGGCGCCGGGGGAGCCACCCTGCGCCTGGTCGACGGCGAGGGCCGCGTGCTGGCCGCGACCGGCCCGCGCTGGTCCGTCTTCCAGCAGACCTGGCGCGGCCTGGTGAGCGGGGAGACGATCCCGTGGGCGCCGCGCGCCGCCGTGCTCGGCCTGTCGCCGTTCGGACGTTGGGGCAGCCCGGCGCCGGGCCCGCTCGAGCCGGTCCTGGCCGACACGATCGTCCAGTCGCGGCCCGAGCGCGCGACCCGCTTCCGGCTGCCGCTCGAGTCCGGGCTCTGGCTCCGCCTGCCGCGCGGCGACTCGCGCCGGCCTCCCCTGGGACCGCTGGTCGAGTTCGACTTCGGCGCCGAGGTCACCGGCTACCTGGTGCTCGCGGTGCGCGATCCGGAGACGGCGATCGGGCTGGTGCGGCTCGGCTCCACGCCGGCCGAGAGCTCCGGCTGGGTGCCCGACGACATCGCCGTGGTGGCGCCGCAGCGCGGGGTCTGGCAGGCCTCCGAGCCGCGGCGGTTCCGCTACGTCGAAGTGGCGGGCCTCGACGAGGTCCGGTCGGCGGCGGTGCTGCGGCTGGCGCCCGGGCAGCCGGCGCCGCCGGACGGGCCGGGCGGCGGCGCCGGCCTGTTCGGCATCTCGTCGCCGCCGCGCCGGCGGCCGGTCGAGGACGCGATCTGGCGGCGCCTGCGCGACCGGCCGCGGATGCCGCCGCTCGAGCCGCTGGCGGGTACGGCGCTCAGGCCGTCCGGTGCAGGACGAAGTCCGGCGCGAGCTCGAGCCCCCGGCGCTCGTCCCCGTCCGGGAGATCCGCCAGCGCAGCGCGCGCCGCGTCCGCGTGCCGGCGCGCCAGGGCCAGGACCTCTTGAAGCGTCCCCTCCCGGCGCACCAGCTCCAGGATCTCGGCCGCGGTGACGCGGGTGAAGGCGCGGTCCTCGAGCACGTTCTCGACCTTGCGGCGCGCCGCCTGGTCGAGGCGCGGCAGGGCGAGCAGGAGCGGCAGGGTCAGCTTGCCCTCCTTCAGGTCGGAGAGCACCGGCTTGCCCACCTCGTCCTCGCTCGCGGTGTAGTCGAGCAGGTCGTCCACGAGCTGGAAGCAGAGCCCGAGCGAGCGGCCGTAGCGCTCGAGCGCGACCAGGGCGCGCTCGTCCGCGGGCGCCATGAGCGCGGGCACCGCGCACGCCGCGGCGAACAGGCGCGCCGTCTTGCGGTCGATGATCTCGAGATACTCCTCCTCGGACAGGCCCGGGTCGCCGAGGCGCTGCAGGACGAGCAGCTCGCCCTCGGTCATGCGCAGGGTGGCGTCGCACAGCCGGTCGATGACGCGCAGGTTGTCGTGCGCGAGGGCCATCTGCATGGCAGTCGTGTAGAGCCAGTCGCCGAGCAGGACGGTCAGGTTGCTGCCCCAGATCGAGTGCACGGTGCGCCGTCCGCGGCGCAGCTCGGCGTGGTCGATGATGTCGTCGTGGATCAGCGTCGCGGTGTGGATGAGCTCGACCACCGCGGCATAGGTGACGGCCTCCTCGGCGCGCCGGCCCAGCAGCCGCGCGCAGAGCAGCAGCAGGGCGGGGCGCATCCGCTTGCCGCCGCCGGCGAAGACGTACTCGCCGGTCTTGCGGATGAACGGGACGTCCGACGCCAGGCGGGAGGTGAGCAGCGCCTCGGTGGCGGCGAGCTCGGCCTCGATCGGGGCGAGGATGCGCCCGGCCTGGTCGGCGAGCTCGGGCCGGGCCGCGACGACCAGCCGGTGCGCGGTCACGGCTCCGCCTCGCCGCCCACCGGCCGCACCGGGGCGAAGGTCTCGACCTCGACCAGGCGGCCGTCGCGGAAGCGCGCGACGCGGCCGGCCGCGAAGTACCACCACGCGGCCTCGTCGCCGAGCGGCGACTCGACCCGTTCGACGCGCTCGGGCAGGCCCAGGTCGCGCCAGGCGCGGCGCTCGTCGTCGCTGGCCAGGGCCGCCAGGAAGGCCCGGGCCCGGCGCACCAAATCGGCGCGCTCGACCACCAGGGCGGCCGCCACGCTGGCCGAGCCCGTCATCCGCTCGGTGACGTCGACGCGCGCGAGCTCGAGGTCGAGCGTGCGACCGGCGACCTCCTCGCGCAGGCGGGCCACCAGGTCGAAGCGCCGGTGGCCGGGATCCCAGGTCCAGTCGAGCCCGAACTCCCCGCGCTCCGAACTGCGCGTCGAGCGCCGCTCGACGGGGCCGGTCTCGGTCGACCACGAGCTCCAGTCGAAGCTCGGGTTCCAGGCTTCGAGCTCGACCGTGAGCCCGGCCAGGGGCTGGCCGGCCGGGTCGGCCACCGTGCCCTGGACCCGCACCCGGTCGCCCGCGGCGTGGACGGAGCGCCACGGCCAGGGCGCCGCGCCCGCGCTCGCGGCGGCGAGCGCTGTCAGGACACTCGCGGCCGCGAGCGCGAGCAGGGCGGCCGCGGCCGTCCGGCTACCGGTAGTTGGTGAACGTGAGCGGGACATCGACCTCGAGAGCGCGCAGCGCGGCGATGGCCGTCTGCAGCTCGTCCTTGCTCTTGGCCGAGATGCGCACGCTGTCGCCCTGGATCGACGCCTGCACGCGCAGCTTGCGCTGCTTGATCTCGGCGACCAGCTTCTTGGCGGTCTCGGTCGGGATCCCCTGCTGGAACGCGATCGACTGCCGCACCCGGCCGCGCGCGGCGGGCTCGACCGGATCGGGGCGCAGCGACTTCAGGTGGACGCCGCGCTTGACCAGCTTCGACTTGAGCACGTCGAGCGCCTGCCCCAGGGTGAACTCGTCCGCCGACTCGGCCACGATCTTCTCGCCCTCGAGCGCGATCGAGGCATCCACCCGCTTGAGGTCGTAGCGGGTGACGATCTCCTTGTCCGCCTGGGAGAAGGCGTTGCGGACCTCCTGGAGATCGACCTTGGAGACGACGTCGAAAGAGTGATCGGCCATCGGCGGACGGTTCGCGAACCGGGGCGGGATCCTATCACCCGCTCCGGCGCCTACGGCTCGGTCCACTCGATCGCCGGCGGCGGCGAGAAGGCGGCCTCGTCGTCGAGCGCGCGCCAGTTGCTGAACGTGAAGCTGGTGACGTTGCCCTCGCGGTCGCGGTAGTCGAGCGCGCGCGGCCGCGACGGGGCGCTCGCCACGGCGAGGTTCGCGGCCACCAGGGGCGCGTCCGCGTCGAGCGGCTCGAGGGCCAGCTCGACCTCGCCGCCGGGGCGCGCCGCCGCGCTCGCCCGGTAGCGGCCGGCCAGGCGCCCGGCCGGGAGCAGGAGCAGGTCGAGGCCCAGCTCCTGGCTGGCGTCGATCGCCACCCGCTGGCCGCGGGGCTCGCCCTCGACCCAGCTCCAGGCGCGCGCGCCGCAGACCAGGAACGACTTGGCGTAGGGCTCGAGGTAGTCGAAGCGCAGGCAGTCCGGCATCGACAGCGCCAGGCGCCCCGATTCGGTCTCGCCGCTCGCGAAGCCGGCCGGCGTGAAGGTCTGGACGAAATCCGCCAGCAGCGGCCCGCCCGAGGCGAGGTCGCCGCGCAGGCGGTCGAGCGCGGCCCAGGCATCGGGCGCGGCGTCGGCGGCGGCCGCCGGCGCCCCGCCGGCGGCGACGAGCAGCAGCGCGAGCAGCGGGACGCGGCGCATGGTCAGTGGCGGAAGTGGCGCGCGCCGGTCAGCAGCATCGCCATGCCGGCCTCGTCGGCCGCGGCGATCACCTCGTCGTCGCGCTTGGAGCCGCCCGGGTGGACGACGGCGGTGACCCCGGCGGCGGCGAGCAGGTCGAGCCCGTCCCGGAACGGGAAGAAGGCGTCCGAGGCCGCCACCGCGCCGCGCACCGGCAGGCGGGCCTTCTCGGTCGCGAGCCGGCACGAGTCGACGCGGCTCATCTGGCCCGCGCCGATGCCGATCGTCTGGTCGGCGCCGGCGACCACGATGGCATTGGATTTCACGTAGCGGCAGACCGACCAGGCGAAGGCGAGCGCGCGCGCCTCCTCGTCCGTGGGCCGGCGGCGGGTCGGGCAGGTCCACGAGGTGCCCGGCTCGGGGCGCCCGTCGGCGTGCTGCGCGAGGAAGCCGCCGTCCACGGCGCGCAGCTCGACGTCCCCGGCCTCCCAGGCGTAGGGAGGGCAGACGAGCAGGCGCAGGTTCTTCTTCGCGCTCAGCCGCTCGAGCGCGGCCTCGTCCACCGCGGGCGCGATCAGCACCTCGACGAACAGGTCGGCGATGGCCTCGACCGTCTCGGCGTCGAGCGGGCGGTTGACCGCCACGATCGAGCCGAAGGCCGACACCGGGTCGCACTCGTAGGCGCGGCGGTAGGCCTCGACCAGCCCCGCGCCGCGGCCGACGCCGCACGGGTTGTTGTGCTTGACGATCGCCACCGCGGGCTCCGCGAAGAGCGCGACCAGCTTGCGCGCGGCGTCGGCGTCGAGCAGGTTGTTCCAGGACAGCTCCTTGCCCTGCAGCTGGGTCATGCCGCCCAGCACCCCCGCACCGCCCATGGTGCGGTAGACCGCCGCGCCCTGGTGCGGGTTCTCGCCGTAGCGCGGGACGAGCTCGCGCTCGAGGTCGAGGGAGAGCAGCGCGGGGAAGTCGTCGGGCTCCGGGGTCTGGGTCGCGAACCAGGCGGCGACCGCGGCGTCGTAGGACGCGGTGTGGGCGAAGGCCTTGCGCGCCAGAGAGCGGCGCGTCTCGAGCGGCACGACCCCGCCTCCGGCGCGCAGCTCGGCGAGCACGCGCGGATAGTCGAGGGGATCGACCAGCACGGCGACGCCCGCGAAGTTCTTGGCCGCCGCGCGCAGCATCGAGGGTCCGCCGATGTCGATCATCTCGACCACGCGCTCGGGCGAGGCGGTGGGGTCCGCGGCGGTCTGCCGGAACGGATAGAGGTTGACGGCCACGACGTCGATGCGCTCGATGCCGTGCTCGGCGAGCGCGGCCAGGTGCTCGGCCTTGCTGCGGTCGGCGAGCAGGCCGCCGTGGATGCGCGGGTGGAGGGTCTTGACGCGTCCGTCGAGGATCTCGGGCGAGCCGGTCACCTTGGCGACCGGGGTCACGGGGAGGCCGGCCTCGGTCAGGTGCGCGGCGGTGCCGCCGGTCGAGACCAGCTCGACGCCGAGCTCGACCAGGCCGCGCGCCAGCTCGACCAGGCCGGTCTTGTCGGTTACCGAGAGCAGGGCGCGGCGGGCGGGCAGCATTTGGACCTCCGGGGGGCCTCCGGGAGCGGCTGAGTCAGCGCGTTCCGCCCTGCTCGAGGACGAGAACCCGGTCGCGGGCATGCGCGAAGACCGGGCGCGGATCGGCGCCGCCGGCGGCGAGCCAGGCGTAGCGGAAGAGGCGGGCGGTGTCGGTGACGGCGTGGCTGTAGGCGAGCGCGGCGAGCCCGAAGGCGCTCGAGCGGTCGTCGAAGCGCTCGCGCCCCGAGGCGAAGCCGATGCGGCGGTATTCGCCGCCGAGCAGCGGGTAGAGCCGTCGCCCGCGCGCGGCGGCCTCTTGCTCGAGCGCCGCGACGTCGGCGGCGCGAGAGACCGGGGGCTTCCACTCGTAGACGACGACGGCGAAGCGCGGGCGCGCGGACTCGGCGTAGGCCGCGTAGTCGTCGCGGTAGCGGTCTTCTTCGGGATCGGCGGAGGAGCTCGAGAGGGGATCGGACAGCTCGGCGGCGAGGCGGGTGACCCGCCCGAGCCGGCGCGCGACCTCGGCGAACGGCCGATGGTCACGGATCGCCTCGATCGCCGCCGCAACCTCCGCGGCGAGCCCGGCGCGGCGCCCCGTGGCCACCGGCTCGGCGGCCCCGGCGGCGAGCTCGCCGGCATGCTTGAACAGCTGCCGGGCGAGGTC
>JAFNAE010000195.1 GCA_017860005.1 Acidobacteriota bacterium
TGGTGGTTCGCCGTGCTCGGCACGCCCGCGCTCGCGCGCGCCGTCTGGCGCGTCCGGCGCAGCGCGCGCCTGCCCATCGACCGCCGGGCGGAGCGCCTGCGCGCGGTACCGCGCTTCCGGTGGGGAGCGCTCGCCGTGGCCGCGCGCTGGAGCGGTGTGGCGGGGCGGCTGGCCGGGCTGCTGCCGGTGGACGGCGGACCCTGCCTGCGCCGGGCGCTGGTGCTGCTCGATCTGCACGCGCGCTGCGGCCTCGAGCCCCGGCTCGAGCTCGCCGTGCGGCGGCCGGAAGCCGGCGGCGAGCGGGTCCAGGGTCACGCCTGGCTGAGCACCGACGCCGGGCCGCGGCGCGCCGCGGAGCAGGGCGCGGGCGGCTGGCAGCAGATCGTCCGACTCTGACGGCTCGGGTCGGGCGAGGACCGGAGCCTGGAGCCGAGACACCGAGATGCCGAGACACCCCGAGGCTGCCCACCACCTGAGAGCGATTCCCGGCTCCGTCTACTCCGCGCTCGCGGGCCGGCTCGCGCGCCACGCCGGGGAGACCTATCCGCTCCACATCGGCGACACCTGGATGGAGCCGGCCGAGGGCTGCCGGATGGAGGATCTCCGGGTCGCCGAGCGGCCCGGCCTCCACCGCTACGCGCCCGTCCACGGCACGCACGAGCTGCTCGACGCCATCGTCGAGCGCGAGCGCGCTCGCACCGGCCTCGCGCTCGAGCGCGAGGACGTGCTGGTGGCGGCGGGCGCGACCGGCGGGCTGGGCGCGGTGGCGGGCGCGCTGCTCGAGCCCGGCGACGAAGTGCTGATCCTCGCCCCCTACTGGCCGCTGATCGAGGGCATCGTGCGCTCGTTCCACGGCCGGCCGGTCGCGGTGCCGGTGCTCGCCGGCGAGGTCGCGGAGGCCGCGGGCGCGGTGGCCGCCGTCGAGCGCCTGCGCTCGGCGCGTACGGTGGCGCTCTACCTGTCGACCCCCAACAACCCGTCGGGCCGCCTGCTGCCCCGCGACTGGGTCGAGGCGCTCGTCGCATGGGCGCGCCGCCACGACCTCTGGGTGATCACGGACGAGGTCTACGACGCGATCGTCTACCGGGGCGAGCACACGCGCGCGCTCTCCCTCGCGCCGGAGCGCACCTTCCTCGCCCAGTCGTTCTCGAAGAGCTACGGCATGGCGGGCAATCGTTGCGGCTACGTGGTGGGACCGCGCGCGTTGATGCGGGAGCTGCGCAAAGTCTCGACCCACACCTTCTACTCGACGCCCACCGCGGCGCAGGCAGCGGCCGCGCTGGCGCTCGCCGGCGCCGGCGACGCCTGGGCCGAGGCCGCGCGCCGGCAGTACGCCGGCACCGCCCGGCGCGCCGCCGCGCGGCTCGGCCTGCCCGAGCCCGAGGGCAGCACCTTCCTCTTCCTGGACGTCGCCGCCGCCCTCGACGGGCGCGGCCTCGACGGCCTGCTCGAGCGCTGCGCCGACCGCGGTCTGCTGGTCGCGCCCGGCCCGAGCTTCGGGCCCTACCCGACCCACGTGCGCGTCTGCTACACCGCGGTCGAGCCCGAGCGCGCCCTGCGCGGCGTCGAGATCCTGGCCGGCCTGCTGGGGCGCTGAAGGGGTCCGGCCGCCCGCCGCGCTCAGCCGCCCGCGAGCGGGTCGAAGACGCGGGCGAAGCCGAGGCCCCGGAAGTCGCGAACGTTGCGCGTGGCGAGCTCGTCGACGCCCTGGCGCAGGAGCGAGACGGCGAGGCGGGCGTCGTAGATCCGGCGCCGGCCGAAACCGGGCGCCGCGGCCTTTTCCCAGACCTCCGCCATGACCCCCTCGGGCGCGTCGAGCAGGCGCCAGCGCGGGTGGCTGCGCAGGTGTCGGATCAGCTTCACCGCCGCTGCGGCGCCGAGCGGGCGGCGCACGAGAGCGGGATTGCGCACCAGCACGTAGAGCTCCATGAGCACCAGCTCGGAGAGGGCGACCTCGCCCTCGAGTGAGTCGAGGAAGGCGCGCGCCCGGCCGTGGTCCGGGTGCGACGGCTCGAGCGCCGGGAGGAGGAGGTTGGTGTCGAAGGCGATCAACGCCGTCCCCCGCGCGGCGGCTTGCGCGACTCCGAGGGCGGTTCCGGCTCGGCCACCGCGGAGGCCCCGGAGTGCAGCTCCGAGCGCCACTCCGGGTCCGCGAACGGATCGCGCTCGAGGCCGAGGTCGAGCCGGGGCAGGCGCCAGGCGCCGGCGGCCGGGGCGCGCGGCGGGTAGCAGGGGACCATTCGCTCCAGGCCCCGGCGCACGACCTCCGCGAAGCTCATCTCGTACTGCTCGGCGATGCGCTTGGCCTCGCGGTGGAGGTGGTCGGGGATCTGCACCTGCGTCTTGATCATGGAGGCATTTTACCAGCATGGCGAATTGCCACATCCGCGCTGTGCGAGACCCGCCTGCCCGGGCCTGGTGCCGCGGCTGGACGGCGCTCGCCAGGCGCGCCGCCGGCGAACGCTCGTGATCAGCCGGGGAGGCGCCGGTGGGCGGCGACCGGGATGGCGCGGCGGGCGCGGTCGACGCGGGCGAGGTCGATCTCGGCCACGGCGAAGCCGACCCCGTCGGGGACCTGCGCGACGGTCTGGCCCCAGGGATCGACGATCATCGACTGGCCGTGACTCTCGCGCAGGCCGCCGTCGTCGTGGCGGCCGTGCTGGCCGGGAGCGAGCACCCAGCACTGCGTCTCGATCGCGCGCGCGCGCACCAGCACCTCCCAGTGCGCCTTGCCGGTGGTGGCTGTGAAGGCCGAGGGGATCGCGATCACCTGGGCCGCGCGGCCGACCAGCGCCCGGTAGAGCTCGCCGAAGCGCAGGTCGTAGCAGATGCTGAGCCCGAGGCGCGCGAGGGGAGTCGCGGCGACCACCACCTCGGCGCCGGGCGCCACCGAGTCGGACTCCCGGAACGAGACCCCGTCCGGCACGTCGACGTCGAACAGGTGGATCTTGCGGTAGACCGCGAGCCGCGCGCCGTCCGGCCCGAACAGGACCGAGGTGTTGAAGCAGCGCGCGGGATCGGGGGCGCGCTCGTTGAACGAGCCGAGCAGGAGGTGGATGCCGAGCTCGCGCGCCAGCGCGGCGAAGCGGGCGCAGGTCGGCCCGTCGAGCGGCTCGGCACGCCGCACCTTCTCGGCGTGCGGGCCCAGGTAGTTGGTGTTCTCGGGTGTGGCGATCAGCGCCGCCCCGCGCCCGGCGGCGGCGCGGATCAGCTCCTCGGCCGTGCCCAGGTTCGCCGCCCCGTCCGAGGTCGAGTTCAGCTGGCAGACGGCGGCGAGAAACGTGCTCAAGGCGTCACGACTCCGCCGTCGCCTCGACGCGCTCGACCACCCGGCGCAGGGCGGCGCCGACCTCGCGCGCGACCTCGACCAGCTCCGCGCTGCCGAGGATGCCCATCGCGCCCTCGGGGTTCATGGCGCGGATCACCGTGCCGCGCTCCTCGACCGCGACCGCGACGTTGCAGGGCAGCAGCACCGAGACCTCCGGCACCGCCTGGAGGGCGCGGTGGGCCGAGGGCGGGTGACAGGCGCCCAGGATGAGGTTGGGGGGGACGTCGACGCCCAGCTTCTCCTTGAGCTTGGCGCGGACGTCGATCTCGGTCAGCACGCCGAAGCCCTCGCGCGCGAGCTCGGAGCGGCAGGCGGCCACGGCGGCGTCGAAGGAGAGGCCGGTCACGGCCTCGTAGGCGATTCCCGTGTCACGCATCGGGGTCCCTCCGTAGCGGGCGGTCTGCTCACCAGCCGCGCAGGATCTTCTCGGTCTCCTCGAAGTGCGAGGTCTCGTCCTCGACGATGGTCTCGAGGTGGGTGGCGAGGCCCTTGTCGCCGTACGAGGCGGCCTGCTCGGCGCGCGCCTTGTAGTCGGCGATCGCCTGGCGCTCGGCGGCGAGCACGTTCTCGAGCATCTGGCGCGCGTCCCCGGCCGGCGGCACCGGGCGCGGCACGGTGACCGGAGAGCCGCCCAGGCTGGCGACCTTCTCGGCCAGGAACTGGGCGTGCGCGAGCTCCTCGGGGATCTCGGCCGAGAAGAACTGCTTGAGCATCGGCCGGTGCGGGCCGGTGACGGCGGCGGAGTAGGTGGCGTACATGATGACGGCCTGGTACTCGCCGGCGAGATCCTGGTTCAACGCGGCAGCGAGCTGCGCGCGGGTGGTCTTCGGGCTCATTCACGGCTCCTTTCGTTCGCTCCGGTCACTTCGTCCTGCTTCGGCGTGTCCCGGCGCACGGCCGGGTTGGGGACCTGTCAGGTGGGCACCCCGAGGCGGGGCAGCAGGAACCGCTGGAGCAGGATCCAGGCCGCCAGGAAGGCGAGGAAGACCAGGAAGTCCTTCACTTGATGGGTCCTCCGGCGGCGGCGCGCCCGAGCGCGATCGCGTCGCGCTCGGTCACCGCCCGGGTCTCGAGCGCGTCGCAGACCGTCCGGCAGACTGCGAACGCGGTCGGATCGGCGACATGGTAGAAGACGTTGGTGCCCTCGCGGCGCGCCTCGAGCAGCCCGGACTGACGCATCCGCGCCAGGTGCTTGGAGACGTTGGCCTGGCTGCCCCCGATCAGGTCGTGGATCTCCGACACGCACATCTCGTGGTGCTCGAGCGCGTGCAGGATCTTGAGCCGGTTGGGGTCGGAGAGCGCCTTCAACCGGTCGGCGATGCGCAGGAAGAGGTGGTCGTCGGGGTTCATGCGATCTCCTCCACTTCCCAGGCGACGATCCTCAGCCGCTCGCCGCAATCTTCGCAGAATGCGCGCAGCGTGTCGCGCAGCGCGACGAGGGCCTCGGCCGAGAGCACGGAGAAGACGATCGCGGAGGTGCGCGGGAACGCGCCCGAGCCGAGGCGCGGCCCGGTCGAGCCCACGCCGGAAGCGCGCGAGATCTCGGTGTAGCCGACCACGCCGGCGCGGCCGAGGACGACCTCGAGCTCCTCCTTCTTCGAGTCGTCGACGACGATCATGACCATCTTCACGGTTGCACCTCCGGGGCCATCAGTCCCTCACGCCGGCCTTGCGCAGGATGGTGATCATCGGGCACCACTTCGAGAAGGCGGACTGGAAGAGGTTCAGGCCCACGAAGGCGGTGAACAGGAAGAAGCCGGGGTGCACCCACCAGCCGAGCAGAGCTTCGTTGACGGTCATGATCGGATCTCCTTTTCCGAGTCGTTGTCGAGTCGTCCGGCGCACCGCCGATTTGGCGATGGCGAAGCGTTCGTGTCGGTGGTGGCCGAGGAAAGGCTTCCACTGAAGGGGGCGGCGGCCGCGGCGCCGGTGGCGGAGCGCGGCCGGTGCGGCGCCGCGAACTCGCCGCCGGCGAACCACGCTCGCGCGATCGCTCCCCTAACTGGAAGCCTTTGCCTTTCTTGTCGGATCGACATGGCGTCTGCAGTCACTCGTCTTCGGCGTCGGGGGCGGAAGCGACCGCC
>JAFNAE010000196.1 GCA_017860005.1 Acidobacteriota bacterium
TCGAGCCTGCGCGCCGAGGCCGAGGTCGAGGTGCCCGAGGACTCCGCGCTCGAGCGCGTCGAGATCCACCTCAACGAGACGCTGGTCGCGACGCTCTACCAGGCGCCCTTCACCCAGGCCGTCGTGCTCCCGCCCCGGGAGGAGGTCGCCTACGTGCGCGCCGTCGCCTACCTGACCGACGGCAACTCGACCGAGGACCTGGTCTTCGTCAACGCGCCGGAGGGTCTCGAGGAGCTCGACGTCCAGTTCGTCGAGCTCTACACCACGGTGGTGGACCGCAGCCAGCGCCCCGTCACCGGGCTCCCGGTCGAGGCCTTCAGCGTTGCCGAGGACGGCGTGCCCCAGACCCTGGCGCGCTTCGAGCCGCTCGAGAACCTCCCCATCCACGTCGCCGTCCTGCTCGACACCTCGGCCTCGATGGAGCCCAGCCTGGAGCTGGCGCGTGCCGCGGCGCTGCGCTTCTTCGAGGAGGCGATCCGGCCCCGCGACCGCGCCGCGCTAGTGCCGTTCAACGACCGGCCGTTCCTCGCCGTGCGCATGACCAGCCGCCTGACCGAGCTCGCCGGCGGCCTGGCCGGGCTCAAGGCCGAGCGCGGCACCTCGATCTACGACTCGGTGGTCTTCGCTCTCTTCTATTTCAACGGCCTGAAGGGCCAGCGCGCGCTGCTCGTGCTCTCCGACGGCAAGGACGAGAACAGCCGCTTCACCTTCGACCAGACGCTCGACTTCGCGCGCCGCGCCGGAGTGGCGATCTACACCATCGGCCTCGACATCCCGCGCACCCAGATCGAGACGCGCAAGGTGCTCAAGACGCTCGCCGACGAGACCGGGGGCCGGAGCTTCTTCGTGGAAGCCGCCGAGGAGCTGGGGCCGGTCTACACCGACATCCAGAAGGAGCTGCGCTCGCGCTACCTGCTCGCCTACCAGTCCACCAACGCCTCCCGCGACCTGAAGTTCCGCAGCGTCGTGGTCGAGGTCGACCGGGCGGGGCTCGAGGCGAAGACGATGCGCGGCTACTACCCCTAAGCTCACGCGCGCGCCGCTGGGCAATGGCTCCCGCCTCCTCTAGGATCCGGCCGTGGATCACGGCCTCGTTCTGCCTCTGCTCGCCTCCCTCCTGCTCGCCGCCGCGCCCGCTCCGCCGCAGGCCTCGGCGCCGCCCGGCACCGGCGCTGCGCCGGAGGCGGCAGGCATGGACCCGTGCGGGACGGGCGCCTCCGCGCTCGATGCCGACCTGCGGCTCGTCTTCCCCGGGCGGGAGGAATCGCGCACGCGCGTCGAGGCCACGCTCGCCGTGGCAGCGACCGGCGCGGCAGGCCCGCGCGCCTACGGCCTCGACGGCGAGGTGACGCGCGGGCCGAACCGTATCGAGGGCTTTCGCTACCGCTTCCTGCCGGCGGCCGCACAGGGGCCGGTCGAGCTCACCTTCGTGCGCCTGCTGCCGGCTGGCCACTACCGGCTGCTGCTCCGGCTCGCCGACGAAGCGACCGGCGCCTGCTCGCGGCTCGAGCGCGAGCTCGACGTCCCCGCCCTCGGCGCCGCTGCCGGGCCGGAAGTGGCCGCCGTCGGGCCGAGCCTGCGCGTCTTCGCCCCGACCGACCGGCTGCTCACCGGCACCGTCCGCTTCGAGGTCGACCTGCGCCAGGCGGGCGACTCCCGGCTCGTGTTCGAGCTCGACGGCAAGCGCGTGATGACCCGGGTCCGCCCGCCCTGGACCGCCGAGCTCGACCTCGGCAGCGCGCCGCGCCTCCACCGGCTGACGGTGCTCGCCGAGTCGCCGGCCGGCGCGGAGCTGGCGCGCGAAGAGGTCCTGCTCAACGCCGGCCCGCACCGCTTCGCGGTCGGCCTCGACCTGGCCGCCGACTCCGGCCGCACGCCGTCCGGGATCGAGGCACGCGCCCGGGTCACGATCCCCGAGGGCGAGCGGCTCGAGCGCCTCGACCTGCTCGTGGACGGCGCCCTGCGCGCGACGCTCCACCAGCCGCCGTTCGTGCTCCCCCTGCGCGTGCCCGCGGGCGCCACCTGGGTGCGCGCGGTGGCCTACCTCGAGGGCGGGGGTGCGGCGGAGGCGGTCCGCCTGCTCGGCGGCGGCGCCGGCGCCGAGAGCGTCGACGTCGACCTGGTCGAGCTCTACGCCACCGTGGCCGACCGCCAGGGGCGCCCGCTCGAGGATCTGCGGCCCGACGAGATCGAGGTGCTCGAGGACGGGCGCCCGCAGCGACTGCGCCGGCTCGAGCGCGTGCGCGACGTCCCCATCCACGCCGCCGTCCTGCTCGACACCTCCGACTCGATGGCCGACCGGCTCGACGAGAACGTGCGCGCCGCGCTGCTCTTCTTCGAGCAGGTCCTGAGCGAGCGCGACCGTGCGGCGCTGATCACCTTCGCCGACCGACCGCGCCTGGTGGTCCGCTTCTCCGGCCGTCTCGAGCGCCTGGCGGGCGGCGTCGCTGACCTCTCCGCGCAGGGGCAGACCGCGCTCTACGACAGCCTCGCCTTCGCCCTGCACTACTTCAGCGGGCTGGGCGGCAAGCGCGCCCTAGTTCTGCTCTCCGACGGCGCCGACACGGTCAGCCGGACCAGCTTCGACGAAGTGCTCGAATTCGCCCGCCGCACCGGGGTCGCGATCTACCCGGTCGGCCTCGGCCTCCCGAGCCGCCCGATCGAGCCGCGCCTGGAGCTCGAGCGGCTCGCGCGCGAGACCGGTGGGCGCGCCTACATGCTCGAGCGCACGGCGCGCCTGGCTTCGACCTACGAGGAGATCGAGGCCGAGCTGCGCGCGCAGTGGCTGCTCGCCTACCAGTCCGACGCCACCGGCGGGACCGGCTACCGCCGGGTCGAGGTGGAGGTGCGCCGTCCCGGCGCCCTGGCGCGCACGGCCGCCGGTTACTTCCCTTGAGCGCGCCGCGCCGCCTCGTGCTCGCCTCCGCCTCGCCCCGCCGCCGCGAGCTGCTGGCCCGGCTCGGCGTCGAGTTCGAGGTGCGCGCCGTGGACGCCGACGAGACGCCGCTGGCGGCCGAGACGCCCGAGGCGCTCGTGCTGCGCCTCGCCCTCGTCAAGGCGCGCGCCGCGGCGCGGCCGGGCGAGCTCGCGCTCGGCGCCGACACCGTGGTCGCCGCCGGCGGCGCGCTGCTCGGCAAGCCCGCGGACGACGAAGAGGCGCGGCGCATGCTGGCCGCGCTCTCCGGCCGCAGCCACGAGGTCTGGACCGGCGTGGCGCTGGTCGAGGTGCCGGCCGAAGCGGGCGCGGGCAGGCTCCGCGAGCGGGCGCGCGCCTGCCGCACCGAGGTCGCCTTCCGCGCGCTGAGCGGCAGCGAGATCGACGCCTACGTCGCGAGCGGCGAACCGCGCGACAAGGCCGGCGCCTACGCCATCCAGGGCGGCGCCGCCGCCTTCGTCGCGCACGTCGAAGGCGACTTCACCAACGTGGTCGGCCTGCCGCTGCCGCTGGTCGAGGAGCTGCTCGCCGACCTCAGCCGCCGAACTTGAGGGGCTCGCCGAGCTCGTCGAGGGAGAAGTTGGCCATGATCTGGTGGCCGTTGAAGTCGAGGACGCGGATGTCCTCGACTTCGTCGAGGTCCGTCGCCACGTTGGCGTAGGCGTGCTCGTAGCGCGCGCGCACGGCGTCGAGCGCGACCTCGTAGGCGATGAACTTCGAGATCCCCTTGTACTGGAGCTTGGCCACCAGGCGCGGGTCGGAGAGCGAGGGATAGGTCGAGAGGACCAGGATCGGTCCGGTGCCGGTGAAGATGAGGTAGGAGCGGACCGTCGCTTGCACCGTCATGGCTGGTCGCCTTCCCGTCCCGCGCGGGACGTCCGGGACGGTACCCGCCCCCCACCGCGACTGTCAAGACGAAGCGTTGCAGGGATTTACGAGCGACGTCACCGGCCCGTCACGCCTCGCTGTGGAAAACCGGCCCCGGAGCCTCTCCCCTTTCCCACGACGGGCGAACAACTTGCGCGCAATCCGTTGAAACCATGGGGGTTCCTGCCGCTGCACAAGATTCTGTGCAAAACGCTCGGGAGCCCGGGCCGGTGGGCGTGGGGGGCGGTACCCGGGCGCGTTTTCCGCAGGTCTTTCCGCATCCGCTGCGGATCGTGCGTGCTACCCTGCCGGGCGCATGGCGAAACAGCGCATCCTGGTCGTCGAGGACGAACCCGATCTCGCGGAAGTGCTCCAGTTCAACCTCGCGAAGGCGGGCTTCGCGGTCGAGCTCGAGCGGCGCGGCGACAGCGCTCTCGAGGCCCTGAGACGCCAGCCGCCCGACCTGCTGGTGCTCGATCTCATGGTGCCCGGCCTCGACGGGCTGGAGCTCACCCGCATCCTCAAGCGCGATCCCGCGACCGCGCGCATCCCGCTCGTGATGCTCACCGCCCGGGGCGAGGAGGTCGACCGCATCGTCGGCCTCGAGCTCGGCGCCGACGACTACATCCCCAAGCCGTTCAGCCCGCGCGAGGTGGTCCTGCGCATCAAGGCGGTGCTCCGGCGCCGGGACGGCGAGGCGGCCGGAGGGGAGCGGCTCGACACGGGCGGCATCCGCCTCGATCTCGGTGCCCATCGCGCCGAGGTGCGCGGGCGCGAGATCCAGCTCACAGCCACCGAGTTCCGCCTGCTCAAGGTCCTGATCGAGCGCCAGGGACGGGTGCAGACCCGCTCGCGGCTGCTCACCGACGTGTGGGGCTATGCCGAGGACGTCGACAGCCGCACCGTCGACACCCACGTGCGGCGCCTCCGCCGCAAGCTCGGCGCCGAGGCCGACCGCATCGAGACGGTGATCGGCGTCGGCTACCGGCTGCGCGGCTGAGGCGCCCGCCGCGCTCCTCTGCTACCGTCGCGGCCGTGAAGGTCCTGCTCGTCCGCCACGCCATCGCCGAGGACGCTCCGGCGTTCCGCGGCGCCGACCGCGACCGCCCCCTGACCGAGGAGGGCCGGCGCCGCTTCCGCCGCGGCGCGGAGGCGATCGCCGCTCAGGTCCCGGAGCTGGCCCTGGTCGCCACCAGCCCGCTCGTGCGCGCGCGCCAGACCGCGGAGATGATCGTCGCCGCGAGCGCGCGTGCCGCG
>JAFNAE010000197.1 GCA_017860005.1 Acidobacteriota bacterium
CTCGGGGGCGTGGAACTCCGACATCTGGTAGTGCACTTCGCAGTCGTCCTCGAGGGTGAGGAAGCCGTGCGCGACGCCGGGCGGGACGTAGACCGCGGCGCGGCTCTCGGCGCCGAGCTCGAGCGCGACGTGGCGCCGGAAGGTGGGCGAGCCGGGGCGCACGTCGACCAGGACGTCCCAGATCCGGCCGCGCACGCAGCGCACGACCTTGGCCTCGGCGTGCGGCGCGGCCTGCCAGTGGAGCCCGCGCAGCGTGCCGCGACGCGGGTTCCAGGACAGGCTGGCCTGGACCAGCCGGTCGTCCAGGCCGGCCGCCGCGAACTCGCGCGCGCAGAAGGTGCGCGCGAAGAAGCCGCGCTCGTCGGCGAGCGGCTCGAGCTCGATCCGGTAGAGGCCGGGCAGTCCGAGCGGGTGGAACTTCACGGCAGGACGCGGACCTCCGGGATCGCGACCACGAAGCGGCCGCCCCAGGCGCGCACCGCGGCCATCTGGGCGGCGATCTCCCCGGACAGGTTCCAGGGCAGGATGAGGACGTAGTCGGGGCGCGCCTCGAGGATCGCCTCCGGAGCGAGGATCGGGATGCGCGTCCCGGGCAGGTAGCGGCCCTGCTTGTGCGGGCTCCGGTCGACCGTGAAGTCGAGGAAGTCGGTGCGCACGCCGCAGTAGTTGAGCAGCGTGTTGCCCTTGGCGGGCGCGCCGTAGCCGACCACGCGCTTGCCCTCGCGCCGGGCGCGGATCAGGAACTCGAGCAGCTTGCGCTTCGTCTCGCGCACCTGCTCGGCGAAGCTCTCGTAGTAGGCCGGGGTCTCGACCCCGAGCGCGCGCTCGCGCGCCGCGAGTTCGGCCACGCGCGCGTCGACCGGGCGGCCGCCCGCATCCCGCCGCTGCACGTAGAGGCGCAGCGAGCCGCCGTGGGTGGCCAGCTCCTCGACGTCGAACGGCTCGAGGCCGTGCCGCTCGAGCACGCGCGCGACCGCGACCAGCGAGAAGTACGAGAAGTGCTCGTGGTAGATGGTGTCGAACTGGTTCTCGGCGACCAGCCGCACCAGGTGCGGGAACTCGAAGGTGGCGAGCCCGCCGGGCTTGAGCAGCACCGCGATCCCGGCCAGGAAGTCGTCGAGGTCGGGCACGTGCGCGAGCACATTGTTGCCGAGCGCCAGGTCCGCGGCGAGGCCGCGCGCGACCAGGTCGCGCGCGGTCTCGAGGCCGAAGAAGCGCACCTCGGTCGGGATGCCGAGCTCGCGCGCGGCGGCGGCGACGTTGGCCGCGGGCTCGACGCCGAGCACCGGCACGCCGCGCTCGCGGAACCAGCGCAGCAGGTAGCCGTCGTTGGAGGCGATCTCGACCACCTGGTGGGACGCCCCGAGGCCGAAGCGGGAGATCATCGCGTCGACGTAGCGCCGGGCGTGCTCGAGCCAGGAGGTCGAGTAGGAGGAGAAGTAGGCGTAGTCGCCGAAGATCTCGGCCGGTGAGGCCGCCTCGGGCAGCTGGCAGAGCCAGCAGCGCTCGCAGACGTAGACGGCGAGCGGGTAGAAGCGCTCGGCGGCGGCGAGGTCGGCCGGCTCGAGGTAGGAGTTGGCGAGCGGCGAGCTGCCGAGGTCGACGAACACCCGCGCGAGCGGCGCGGCGCAGCCGCGGCAGGTGAGCGGGTAGCGCGAGGGCGGCGCGCTTCGGGCCGCGTCGGAGGCTTCGGTCGTCATGGATTCCGGAGGCCCGCCGGAGCGCGGGACCGCGGCGGGATGCTACCATCGCGCGCTCGGGCCCGGCCCGCGTGTGCTAATTTCCGCGGATGAAGGCGATGGCCGTCGATTCGGAGCTGCTCGAGATCCTGGTCTGCCCGAAGAGCCGTGGCCGGCTCGAGGTGGTGGAGCTGCCGGCGGCGGTGCGCGAGCGCCTGGTCGAGCGCTACCGCGAGCACTTCCGCGACGAGGCGCCGGTGGTCGAGCAGGGCCTCTACTGCGCCGATTCCGGCCTCGTCTATCCGATCGTCTCGGACATCCCCGTGCTGCTCGTCGACGAGGCGCTGCCGGCCTCGGAGATCGGGCGCTGAGCGGTTCGCCGCTCTCTTGCGGCCGCGTCCGCGGGCGGGCGTGATCGTTCCCGGCGGGCGCCGCCCGGGCTCCCCGGCGCCGCGGCGCGCGCGCGCCTTCCTCTATTCGGCCCACCTGCTGACGACCTGGGCGCTCGGGGTCTCCAACGTCCTGCTCGGTCTCATGCTGCTGGCGGCGCCCTGGCTCGACGCGCTGCGCCTGCCGCAGGCGCGCGCGGCGCGGCGCGCGGCCGGGGCCGCGGGGCTCTACCTGCTGTTCCTGGTGGCTTCGATCCTCGCCTCGCGCGACCCGGCGGCGAGCCTGGGGGCGCTGTCCGAGATCGCCAGCTTCGGCACCTTCTTCGTCGGCCTCGTCTGGCTGCGCGGCGAGCGCGACGTGCGCCGCCTGGTCGACCTCCTGATCCTGGTCGGCGCCGTCGTGGCGCTCTCCGGTCTCGCCCAGGTGCTGCTCGGCTACGGCGGCATCGATCGCCGCATCCGGGGTCCGTTCTCGCACTACATGACGTTCGCCGGCACCCTGCTCCTGCTCGACCTGCTGCTGGTCGCGCGCATGCTGGTGCGGCGCGAGCGCGTGCCGGGGCGGGGGCCGACCGCGTGGCTGGACCGGCCGGCGGTGTCGTGGAGCGCGCTCGGGCTGATCAGCCTGGCGCTGCTGGTGAGCCTGACGCGCAGCGCCTGGCTCGCCCTGGTGGCGGCGCTGCTCGGCCTGGCGGCGGTGGCGCGCCCGCGGCACCTGCTCGCCGCGGTGCCGATCGCGGCGGTCTTCCTGGTCGTGGCGCCGGTGCCGCTCGTGCACCGCATGATCTCGATCGCCAACGTGCGCGACGAGTCCAACTACGACCGCGTCGTGATGGCGGAGGCCGGGCTCAGGATGGTCGCCGAGCGGCCGCTGCTGGGCGTCGGTCCGGACCTGGTCAAGCGCTACTGGCCGGTCTACCGCCATCCCTCCGCGCCGCGCCTGGTGACCCCGCACCTGCACAACGCCTACGTGCAGCTCGCCGCCGAGCGCGGGCTGCTGACGCTCGCCGCCTACCTGGCCCTGCTCGGCTGCGCGGCGGCCGCAGCCTGGCGCGGCTACCGGAGCGGCGTCGCCGCCGGCGACGGCGCCGCCGACCTCCACCTGGGGGTGCTCGCCGCGCTCGCCGGGTTCTCGATCGCGGCGCTGTTCGAGAACAACTGGGGCGACACGGAGGTCCAGCGCCTGGTGCTCTTCCTGCTCGCGGTGCCGTTCTGCCTGGCGGCGGGCCCGGGGGAGGCGCGGGAGGCGGGGTGAGCGCCGGCGCCGCGGACTTCACCGCCTTCCTCGCCGCGCTCCGGCCCGAGGTCGAGCGCGAGCTCGACCGGCTCCTGCCGGCGGCCGACGCGCTCCCGGCGCGGCTGCACGCCGCGATGCGCTACTCGGTGCTCGCCGGCGGCAAGCGCCTGCGGCCCGCGCTGGTGGCGGTGGCGGGCGAGGCGCTGGGCGCGCCGCGCGCGCACCTGCTCGCCGGCGGCGCGGCGGTCGAGCTCGTCCACACCTACAGCCTCGTGCACGACGACCTGCCGGCGCTCGACGACGACGAGCTGCGGCGCGGCCGGCCGACGCTGCACCGCGCCTTCGACGAGGCGACCGCGATCCTGGCCGGCGACGCCCTGCTCACGCTCGGCCTGACCGTCCTGGCGCGCGAGCCGGAGGCGGTGCCCGCCGCGGTGCGCGCGCGCGGCGCCGCATTGGTGGGGGAGGCGATCGGCACCGGCGGCATGATCGGCGGCCAGGCCGAGGACCTGGCGGCCGAGGCGGCCTGGCCGCCGGATCCGGAGGCGGCGCTCGAGCGCATCCACCGCGGCAAGACCGGAGCGCTGCTGGTCGCCTGCCTGCGCCTGGGCGGCCTCTACGCCGGGGCGGGCGCGCGCGAGGACGCGATCCTGGCGGGGTACGGCGAGCGCCTCGGCCTGCTGTTCCAGATCCGCGACGACCTGCTCGACCTCGAGGGCACCGCCGGCGAGCTCGGCAAGACCCCCGGCAAGGATGCCGCCGCGGGCAAGCTGACCTATCCGGGCCTCTACGGCAGCGCCGCGAGCCGCGCCCGGATCGCCGCGCTCGCGGCCGAGGCGACGGGCCTCGCGGGAGAGCTGGGCGAGAGTGCTAATCTGCTGGCCTCCCTGGTCGTTTTCCTCTCGGAAAGGACCTCCTGAGCAATGACCAGCCTGCTCGATCGCGTCCATTCCCCCGTCGATCTGCGCAAGCTCGACAGCGAGCAGCTGACGCCGCTCGCCGACGAGCTGCGCGAGGAGATCGTCCGCTGCGTCTCCCAGACCGGCGGGCACTTCTCGTCGAATCTGGGCTCGGTCGAGCTGACCATCGCGCTCCACTACGCCTTCGAGACGCCGCGCGACCTGCTGGTCTGGGACGTCGGCCACCAGACCTATCCGCACAAGATCCTGACCGGGCGCCGGGACCGGATGCCGACCCTGCGCCAGTACGGCGGCCTGTCGGGTTTCTGCCTGCGCCAGGAGTCGGAGTACGACGTGCTCGCCGCCGGCCACGCCTCGACCTCGATCTCGGCCGCCCTGGGCCTCGCCATCGCGCGCGACCTGCGCGGCGAGTCGCACCACGTGGTGGCGATCATCGGCGACGGCTCGATGACCGCGGGCATGGCGTTCGAGGCGATGAACCAGGCCGGCCACGTCGGCCATCGGCTGATCGTCGTGCTCAACGACAACTCGATGTCGATCTCGCCCTCGGTCGGCGCCCTCACCAAGTACCTCGAAGCGCTGATGGCGGGGCGGCACTACTCGAAGCTCAAGGACGACGTGAAGAAGGTCCTGCACCGGATCCCGGGCATCGGCGACCCGATGCTCGAGGTGGCGCGCGGCCTGGAGGAGGGCATCCGGCAGGTCTTCACCCCCGGCACCCTGTTCGAGGAGCTCGGCTTCCGCTACGTGGGGCCGGCCAACGGCCACTCGGTGGCCTCGCTGCTCGAGGCCTTCGAGCAGGCCAAGAAGATCGACGG
>JAFNAE010000319.1 GCA_017860005.1 Acidobacteriota bacterium
GAGACGCCGTGGATCGCCGGGGCGATGCGGCTCCAGCGCTTCGGGTCGTCCTTCCGGACGCGCGCGAGCAGCGCGAGCACGAAGGCGTACTCCTCGCTGTCGGCGGTCTCCGGCGCCGGCACGGCGCCGGCCTTCTCGAACTCGACGCCCTTGTGGACGAGCAGCGTCGCGTCGCCGCCGTCGTCCACGATCTGGGTCGGACCGAGGCCGCCGCCGAAGTCGAGGGCGCGCGCGGTGAAGTCCCAGTACTGCTCGAGCGACTCGCCCTTGAAGGCGAAGACCGGCACCCCGCGCGGGTTCCCGGGCGTGCCGTCCGGGCCCACCACCACCGCCGCGGCGGCGTGGTCCTGGGTCGAGAAGATGTTGCACGAGACCCAGCGCACGTCGGCGCCGAGCGCGTGGAGCGTCTCGATCAGCACCGCGGTCTGGATCGTCATGTGCAGCGAGCCCATGATGCGCTGGCCGGCGAGCGGCTGCGTGGCGCGGTACTCCTCGCGCACCGCCATCAGGCCCGGCATCTCCTGCTCGGCCAGGCGGATCTCCTTGCGCCCCCACTCGGCGAGGGCGAGGTCCGCGACGTGGAAGTCGAGCTTCTTCTCGGCGGCGGCGGTCGGCGTCATCTTCTTCTTCCTTTCGTATTCAGGCTTCTCTGTTCAAGGTAAAGACAAAGGCGCTCATCTAGGGGGCGCGGGCGGCGCGCCGGTGGCTCGGTTCCGCGTTCGCGGCGGCGCTGACATCCCTCTCTGGAGGGTTCTTCCGCGGCTCTCGCGGGCCACCCTGGCGGATCGCTTGCCGCCCTTCGGGTTCTCGGCGTCACACTTTTTCGGCTGCGGCTTCGTGCCGCTGGCGAGCAGGAGGGCGGGGCCCTTGGCCTCGGCGGCGGGGGGGAGCGTCTCGCAGCTGACGTCCTCCAAGCCGGCGCGCGCCAGCAGGCGGGTCAGCTCGTCGGGCTCGAAGCCGTTGCGCAGCGCCCCGAGCCGGCGGCGAAAGTCGTCGCGGTCGTGGCGCAGCAGGTCGACGACCACGGCGCGTCCACCGGGCTTGAGGATCCGGCCGAGCTCGGCCGTCGCGCGCGCCGGCTCCTCGACGTGGGTGAGCGCGAGCAGGATGAGCGCCGCGTCGCAGGCGGCGTCCTCGACCGGCAGCGCCTCGAGCGCGCCCTGGCGCAGCTCGACGTTGGGACACGCCGCCAGGCGCTCGCGCGCCGCCGCCAGCATCTCCGGCGAGAGATCGACCGCGATCACCTTGCTCACGCGCGGCGCGAGCAGCTCGGCGACCGAGCCGAGCCGGAGCCGCAGGCCAGGTCGGCGACCGTCCAGGGGCTCGGCAGCAGCGCGCGCAGCGCTTCGTCGGTGAAGCGCTCGCCGTAGAGCTCGCGGCGCAGGCGGTCCCACTCCCCGGCCACGCCGGCGAAGAAGCCGCCGCCGTTCCTGCGCCGCTCGAGGCGGCGCTCGAGGCGGACCCGGTCCTGGGCGAGCGCCGGCCAGCCGGCGAGCTCGGCGCGCGCGATCTCCCAGAGCCGGCGCGACGGCTCCGGCAGGTCCCCGTCGAGCATGCGGTAGAGGTTGGCGGTGCCCTCGCCGCGCGCCGCCACCCAGCTGCCGTCGACCAGCACGCGCAGGTGGCGCGAGACGGTCGACTGCGGCAGCTGCAGGATCTCGGCGAGGTCGGAGACCGAGAGCTCGCGCCCGGAGAGCAGCGCGAGCAGGCGCAGCCGCGCCGGATCGGAGAGCGCGCCCATGCGGGCGAGCAGCGGATCCGGGGTCGCGGGAGATCTGCGTCGGAGCTCGTTCATCCTAATATCCGGATGAAAGACTAGATCACTTGGCCGTCCGTTGTCAAGTCGCATTGCCCCGGGGACGGGCCCTGTGCTGAGATCTCCGGCAGCGTCTCCGCCAACCGGCGCCGATTCCGCGACGCCACCCCGCACAAGGAGGTCCCTTGCCCCCAACCCTCTCGCGCCGAGCCTGGCTCGCCGGGCTCGCCGTCGTCGCCCTGCTCGTCGTCACGCCGGCGCTCGCCGCCGACGACCCGCTCGCCGTGCCCACCGCCTGGACGTTCGATTCCGCCCCGCTCGACAGCGTGCCCGCGATCCGGCTCCCCGGCCTCGACCGGGCCGCGCTCGCAGACGAGGACGCGCGGCGCGAGGCCGGGGGGATGCCCTACCGCTTCGCGCTGCCCTACGACGTCAAGATCACCCCCGACCGCGACGGCCTCTGGGAGGACGCCGGCGACGGCACTCTGGTCTGGCGCCTGCGCATCGAGTCGCTCGACGCCTACTCGCTGAACCTGGGCTTCGCCCGCTACCGCATGCCAGAAGGCGGACGCCTGCTCCTCCACGATCGAGGTCACCGTGCCGGCCGCGCGCCGCGCCGAGCTCGAGCTCGCGCTCACCCGCATCGGCCAGGGCTACCGCGGCTTCGGCTCCAGCTTCGAGAGCGTGCTCTCGGGCGCCTGCAACATGGACATCGAGTGCATCGCCGCCGCCGATCCCTGGCGCGCGAACGCGCGCGCGGTCGGCGACTACACGGTGAGCGGCAGCTGGACCTGCACGGGATCGCTGCTCAACAACACGGCGCAGGACCGCAAGCTCTACTTCATGACCGCCAATCACTGCGGCGTCAACTCCGGTAACGCGGCCTCGGTGGTCGCCTACTGGAACTACCGCAACTCGACCTGCCGCGTGCCGGGCAGCCCGGCGAGCGGCGGGGCGGGGGACGGCTCGCTCGCCCAGTTCTACTCCGGCGCGATCTTCCGCTCCGCCAGCTCGGCCTCCGACTTCACCCTGATCGAGTTCACGCCCGGCGGCGGACCCGACCCCGCGTTCGGCCACCACTGGGCGGGCTGGAACCGCTCGTCCTCCGAGTCGCCCTGCTCCGAGGCCGCGCTGTGCGCCGGCGTCCACCATCCCAACAACGACGAGATGCGCATCACCTTCTCGGACCAGCCGACGATCACCTCGAGCTGGGGCGGAACGCCGCCGCCCACCCCCGGCGACGGCAGCCATATCTGGGTCCACTGGGACGACGATCCGCCCTACTTCCCCAGCCCGCCGGGAGTCACCGAGCCCGGCTCGTCCGGCTCGCCGTTCTACGACCAGAACCGGCGCTTCATCGGCCAGCTCCACGGCGGCGCCTCGGCCTGTGGCGCCACCGGCGACGACCTGTCCGACATCTACGGCCGGCTCTCGGTCTCCTGGACCGGCGGCGGCACCAACGCGACGCGCGTCTCCAACTGGCTCGATCCCGGCAATACCGGCGTGATCACGCTCGACGGCGTCGACCTGTGCACGCCGCCCGACCCGCCCGCGAATCCGGCCGCCGCGCCCAACGGCGACAACCGGATCGACGTCTCCTGGGACACGGTCGCCGGCGCCGAGACCTACCGCGTCTTCCGCTCCTTCGGCGCCTGTCCGGGCACTTCGTGGGCGCTGCTCGCCGACGACCTGACCTCGACCAGCTACTCGGATCTGGCGGTGCTCGGCGGCTCGACCTACGCCTACCAGATGACCGCCGTGGACGCCGACCAGCCCTGCGAGTCGGTGCTCTCGGCCTGCGTGGACGCCACGGCCACCGGCTCGTGCCCGGTGCCGGACCCGTCGACGCTCACTTCACCCGCCAACGGCGCGACCAACGTGCCGGTCCGCCCGGCCTTCGCCTGGACCGCCTCTCCGCTCGCCTTCGACTACCTGCTCGAGGTCGACGACACGGCCAACTTCTCGAGCCCGGTCTACACCGCCACGGTGGCCACCACCAGCCACACGCCGAACACCGATCTGCCCTCCAACACCCATCTCTACTGGCGCGTGACCGCCAACAACCCGTGCGGCTCGACCGCCTCCCCGGTCTTCTCGTTCACCACCGCGGCGCTGCCCGGCGACTGCGGGCTCGGCACGGTGGCCGACATCGCCTACGAGTACGGCTTCGAGGCCGGCGCCAACGGCTGGACCTCCTC
>JAFNAE010000198.1 GCA_017860005.1 Acidobacteriota bacterium
CCGGAGATCGCCCAGCGCTACGTGCGGGTCAAGGACCGCTACCTCGCCGAGATCGGGCGGGGCTACTAGGGAACGGGCATGGCGAAACGCTTCCAGGCCCCGAAGGGGACGCGCGACCTGCTGCCGCCCGAGACCGCCGTCTGGGCGGCGGTCGAGGACACGGCGCGACGCGTGTTCGGCCTCTACGGCTACCGCGAGATCCGCACCCCGCTGTTCGAGGAGACCGAGCTGTTCGCGCGCGGCGTCGGCGAGGGCACCGACATCGTCGGCAAAGAGATGTACACCTTCACCGACAAGGGCGGCCGCAGCCTCACGCTGCGGCCCGAGAACACGGCCCCGGTCTGCCGCGCCTACGTCGAGCACGGCATGGACCGGCAGCCGCAGCCGGTGCGGCTGTTCTACGTCGGGCCCCAGTTCCGCTACGAGCGGCCGCAGAAGGGGCGCTTCCGCCAGTTCCACCAGATCGGAGCGGAGCTGCTCGGCGGCAAGGGCCCGGAGTCCGACGCGGAGATCCTCCTGATGCTCGTCCGCTTCCTCGAGGAGCTCGGCTTTCTGAAGCTCCAGGTCCTGCTCAACACCGTGGGCGACGCGGAGTCCCGGACCGCATACCGGGAGGCGTTGAGAAGCTACCTGCTTCCAATGAAGGAGAGGCTCTCCGAGGACAGCCGCCGGCGGCTCGACTCGAACCCCTTGCGCATCCTGGACACGAAGAGCGCAGACGAGCAGGAAGTGCTCGCGGGCGCTCCGGCGCTCGCCGACTCGCTGACACCGGACAGCCGGGATCACTTCGGCCGCGTCCTATCTTCTCTGGATGCATTTGGCCTGCGCCACTCGATCGAGCCGCGCCTCGTGCGCGGCCTCGACTACTACACGAACACGGTCTTCGAGATCGTCTCGGAGGGCCTGGGCGCCCAGAACGCGATCTGCGGCGGCGGCGCCTACGAGAGCCTGATCGCCGAGCTGGGCGGGCCCGCGACCTACGGCGTGGGCTTCGCGATCGGCGAGGACCGCCTGCTCGAGGTGCTGCCCGCCGACTCGCCCGCGCGCCGGGTCGTCCCCGGTCCGGTGCTGGTGGCCGCCATGGGGAACGTCGCGGAGCAGGTCGTCGAAGGAGTCCGCGGGATGGTCCGGATCGTGGAACGGCTCCGCAGCGCCGGCATTCCGGCCATCGAGTCGTCCGCTCGCGGCGGCAGGCTCTTCGAGCTCGCCGAGAGGCTCGGCTCGCCGTTCGTGGTGTTCATCGGGGACGAAGAGCTGGCCGAGGGCTCGTACTCGGTCCGCAACGTGAGCACGCGCGCGCAGGAGAGGCTGCCGGTGGAGGCCGCGATCGCGCGCCTGAGGCAGTCCTTTCCTTAGATGGGCCTTACTCTTCGAGCCGAGGTGATGTCGCAATGAAGCGCACGTGGGCCGGGACGCTGGGACGAGCGCAGATCGGAGAGCAGATCCTGCTCAAGGGCTGGGTGCAGCGCCGGAGGGACCTGGGCGGGCTGCTCTTCCTCGACCTGCGCGACCGCAGCGGGGTGGCCCAGGTCGTGGTGCGGCCCGAGGACCACCCGGAGATCGTCGAGGCGCTCGCCGCGGTGCGCGCGGAGTGGGTGGTCGAGGTCGAGGGCGAGGTGCTCGCGCGCGAGTCGGTGAACCCGAAGATGCCCACCGGCGAGATCGAGGTGGTGGCCACCCGCGCGGTGGTGCTGGCCCACTCCGACGCGCTGCCCTACGCGCTCGACGGCCACGCCGAGGCGAGCGAGGAGACGCGCCTCAAGTACCGTTACCTCGAGCTGCGCCGCCCCGAGCTGCAACGCAACCTGATCCTGCGCCACCGCGTGACGCAGGAGGCGCGGCGCTACTTCGACGAGCAGGGCTTCCTCGAGGTCGAGACTCCGATCCTCACCAGGTCGACGCCCGAGGGTGCGCGCGACTACCTCGTGCCGTCGCGCGTCCACGCCGGCGAGTTCTACGCCCTGCCCCAGTCGCCGCAGCTGTTCAAGCAGCTGCTGATGATCTCCGGCTTCGAGCGCTACGTGCAGATCGCGCGCTGCTTCCGCGACGAGGACCTGCGCGCCGACCGTCAGCCCGAGTTCACCCAGATCGACCTCGAGCTGTCGTTTCCGACCGAGGAGACGGTCTACGAGCTGATCGAGGGGCTGTTCGCGCGCATCTTCCCGATCGTCGGCGTCGAGCCGGCGACGCCGTTCCGGCGCATGAGCTACGCCGAGGCGATGGAGAAGTACGGCGTCGACCGGCCGGACCTGCGCTTCGGCGCCGAGATCCGCGACGTGACGGCGGACGTCCGGGGCAGCTCGTTCCGGGTGTTCGAAAAGACCTCCAGTGAAGGGGGCGTGGTTCGAGCGCTGGTGGTTCCGGGCGGTGCGGCGACCTCGCGCTCGAAGCTCGACGGTTGGAACGACTTCGCGAAGAAGCTCGGCCTGCCGGGGCTGCTGCACCTCAAGCGCCAGGGAGGCGAGCCGGTCTTCTCGGTCAGGGAGGGGCTGAGCGCAGCCGAGAGGACGCGCCTCGCGGAGGGGTTGGGAGTGGGCGAGGGCGACCTCGCGCTGCTCGCCGCGGGCGCCGCGGCGACGGTGGCGCCCGCCCTCGGCGCGCTGCGCCTCGAGCTGGCGCGCCAGCTCGGCTGGATCCCGGAGAATCGCTGGGAGTTCGTGTGGATCACGGACTTCCCGCTCTTCGAGTGGCATCCCGACGACGGCCGCTGGTACTCCACGCACCATCCCTTCACCAGTCCCGATCCGCGCGACCTCGATCGTCTCGACAGCGACCCCGGCTCGGTGCGCGCGCGTGCCTACGACGTCGTGCTCAACGGCACCGAGCTCGGCGGCGGCTCGATCCGGATCCACGAACCGCGCCTGCAGTCGCAGGTGTTCCGGATCCTGGGCATCGGCGAAGAGGAGGCGCGCCAGCGCTTCGGCTTCCTGCTCGACGCGCTGCGCTTCGGCGCGCCTCCGCACGGCGGGCTCGCCCTCGGCCTCGACCGCCTGGTCATGCTGATGGCGGGCGTCGCCTCGCTGCGCGACGTGATCGCGTTCCCGAAGACCGCCTCGGCGACCGACCTGATGACCGAAGCACCCTCGGAGGTCGATCCCAGGCAGCTCGAGGAGCTCGCGATCGCCCTGCGCCGCAAGTGACGCGGAACCCGTACGCCGCGGCCCCGAGCCGCAAGGCTTCGGACCACGGTGCGTCGCAGCGAGTTCGTGGCCTCGGTGTCGAGTCTGACCTTGTTTCCATAGAAGGGGCTGGTTGCGGGGCCACCGTGGCGAGGCCGAGTCGGGCTGCCGATCCGAAGTCCCGCGCCCCCGCAGCGATCGTGCCCGCGACCGGGGCGAAGGGACCCGCCGGCGTGCCGCCCCTCCTTCCCTTCCATGGAAGCCTCTCGTCCCCGTCGCGGCGATGGCGCCGGACTCGCGCGAGCGGCGGATTGTCCGGCCTTTCCTTCTGTGGAAGTCTCTCGAGGGACCGGGCGAGAACGCTGGAGGGACCTGCAACGTGAGCCGGGAGGCGGTCGAGACCTTCGAGCTGCGGCACCCGCGCGGGACGACGCGCCATTTCTACGGCGCCGGGGCGCTCGCCGCGGGCTGGGCGGCGCTGGCACCCGAGCTCTCCGGGCGGACCCTGTTCGCGGTCTCATCGCGGCCGATCCTCGACCTGCACGGCGCCAGGCTGGAGCCGGCCCGGCGCCTGGCCCGCTCGTTCCACCTGTTCGAAGTCCCGGACGGCGAAGCGGCGAAGTCCGCGGCCGAGGCGGAGCGGCTCTGGCGCCGGATGACGAGCGCGGGCGGCAAGCGCGACTCGCGCGTGATCGCCTTCGGCGGCGGCAGCGTCGGGGACCTGGCCGGCTTCGCGGCCGGCACCTTCCTGCGCGGCGTCGCCTGGATCCAGGTCCCGACCACGCTCCTCGCCCAGGTGGACGCGGCGGTCGGCGGCAAGACCGCGATCGACCTCGCGGAGGCCAAGAACGCGGTCGGCATCTTCCATCACCCGCTGGCGGTGGTGGCCGACGCGGACCTGCTCGCGACGCTCGGACCGCAGCACGTGCGCGCCGGCCTGGTCGAGGCGATCAAGACCGCGGCGGTCGCCGACGCCCGCCTCTTCGATCTCGTCGAGGCGCGGCTCGACCGCCTGCTCGCCGGCGAGCCCGGCGCCCTGGCCGAGGTCGCCGCCGGCGCGGCGCGCGCCAAAGCGGCGCTGGTCGAGAGCGACCCGGAGGAGGCCGGGGCGCGCAAGCTGCTCAACCTCGGCCACACCCTGGGACACGCGATCGAGGCCGAGACCGGCTACGTCGCGATCTCGCACGGGGACGCGGTCGCGCACGGGCTGCGCTTCGCGCTGCGGCTCTCGCTCGCGGCGGGCGGCGATCCGGCCTTCGCCGGGCGTCTCGGCCGCCTGCTCGAGCGCCTCGCGGTGCCCGCCCTGCCGCCCCTGGGCGCCGAGGCCCTGCTCGCCCGCGTCGCGCTCGACAAGAAGGCGCGCGAAGACGGGCTCGCCTGGGTCCTGGTCGACGGGCCCGGGCGCGGCCGGATCGCCGCGACGCTCTCTCCCGGGCTGGTCCGGCGCGAGCTGGAGTCCTGGCTCGGAGGTCCTCCTTCCGACTCTCTATAATCCGGTCCGGTGATCGGCTTCCTGGGGCGCCTGCGGCTGCGGCCGCTCGTACTGCTCGTCCTCCTCCTGGTCGGGGTGGCGCCGCTCGCCATCTCAACCTCGCTCATCATCTTCCAGAACCGTGAGCTGCTGCGCACCGAGGAGAAGCGCTACCTCACCGAGTCCGCGCAGTCGCTGTCGCGCGAGCTCAACGACTACCTGGCCGGCACGCGCTCGAGCCTCGAGCAGCTGGGTGCGAGCCTGCTCACCTTCCCGGGCCCGGCGTCGGTCGAGGAGCGGCTGCGCGAGCCCTGGGTGGGGCCGGTGCTGGCGCGCTTCGCGGCCGGCGCCCCGAACCTGCTCGCGCTCTCCGTGCTCGACCCTGGAGGCCGCGGAC
>JAFNAE010000074.1 GCA_017860005.1 Acidobacteriota bacterium
CGCCGCCGGCGCGCGCTCCGGTCCCGCCTCGCGAGCCCGTCCGAGCAGGAAGCCGGCGCCCGCCGCGACCAGCAGCAGCACCACGAAGAACAGGATGCGCGAGTTCCTGGCGTCGGACATGGGCTTCTCCTTCCGGGGGCGTAGGAAGCAACATCGACGCCAGTCGGCCGGACCCGGTGTGGAGCCATCCACAGCCGCGATAGCGTCCTGACGCCGGAACCGTGCCCGCCCGGGAGACCGCCCATGCGCCCCGACTCGCCTCCTGACGCCGCCGAGATCCTCCGCCTGCGCCTGGTCTGCGCCGGGATGATCACCGGCGTGGTCCTGCTCGGCGCGATGGTCGCCGTCCTGGCGGGCGAGCGGCCGGCCCGGGTGACCCCTACCGTGGCCTGGTTGCTGTGCGGCGCCGCGCTGCTGCCGCTGGCGATCTCGGTCGTGCTCGACGCGTCGACGCCGGGCCGCCGGCTCGCGGTGCTCGGGCTGCGCGAGGCGACCGGCCTGGTCGGCGCCGTGACCACGCTGCTCACCGGCGACGTCTCGTGGGTGGCCGCGCTCGGGGGCCTGTCGGTGGTCGCCCTGGCCGCCGGACTGCCACGCGGGCCGGCCCTCACCCCCCGCTGACCGGTCCGGGACCTCCCGGCCGGCGCGCGGCGCGGGCCTCGTCCCGGGCCCGGCACCGCCTGGATCCGCCCCGGATGGCCTCTATTTCATTAATGGAATAGTTTTTAGCCTAAAAGTATTGCTTTTAAGACTAAAAATGACTATCTTGGACGGGAGTTCCACCACCGGCACCGAGAGGAGACCCCGCCCATGCAGCCGTTGCGCGACTTCCTGGAGATCCCGTACGACCATCTGGAGGAGATGAACCTGGCCGCCAAGTCCGAGCGCATCGCGGGCAAGGACCCCGGCAAGGTGCGCGAAGCGCGCATGAGGGCGCTCACCGACGAGAAGCGGATCAAGGCCCTGACCGTCTGCTTCACCGACCTCGAGGGCCGCCTCCACATGCTCGACTACGACAAGAAGTTCCTGCTCAAGGCGGCCGACAACCTGACTTTCGACGGCTCCTCGATCCGCGGCTTCTCGCGCCAGGCCGAGTCCGACCTGCGCCTGGGCATCGACTGGCCCGCCTTCTACTGGCTGCCCGCCGACGTCTTCGGCCCCGGCAAGGTGCTCGCCTTCGGCGAGGTCCAGGACCAGGACGGCAAGCCCTACGCCGGGGACCTGCGCGCGCGACTCAAGGGCTTCTGCGCCGGGCTCGCCAGGAAGGAGATGGTGGCCCACGTCTCCAACGAGATCGAGGGCTTCCTGTTCAACGGGCGCGACGCGGAGCGGCGCTACTACGAGACCGGCGCCTTCGAGTTCCCGTCCACCGGCGGCTACTACCATTCGCTGCCCGGCGACACGCTGCGCCAGTTCATCGACCGCGCCGCGGAGGTGCAGCGCGCGCTCGGCTTCGGCAACGAGAAGGACCACCCCGAGGTGGCGCCCTCGCAGTTCGAGATGAACTACGGCTACACCGAGGCCACGGTGGCCGCGGACCAGGTGCAGCTCTACAAGCTGGTCGCGCGCCAGACCGCGGCCCAGATGGGCCTGACCGCGTGCTTCCTGCCCAAGCCGGTGGCGGGCGTCAACGGCAACGGCATGCACACCAACATCTCGCTCTCACGCCGCGGCAAGAACGCCTTCCACGACCGCAAGGGCCAGGACGGCCTGTCGGCCGAGGCATGGAGCTTCGTCCACCGCATCCTCGCCAACGCCAACGACATCTGCCTGATCCTCAACTCCAGCGTCAATTCGTACCGCCGGCTCGATCCGCACTTCGAGGCGCCCAACCAGATCAAGGTCTCGCCGTCCGACCGCGGCTCGATGATCCGCATCCCGATCGGCAACGAGAAGTCGGCACGCATCGAGGTGCGCTCGATCGCGCCCGACGCCAATCCCTATCTCGCCATCTACGCACTGCTGCGCGCCGGAGTCTCGGGCCCGCTCGCCGAAGAGGACAACGAGAAGCGCCCGCGCACGCGCTTCCTGCCCGACAACATCTACGACGCGATCCGTCTCTTCAAGTCCTCCAAGCTCGCGCAGGAGATCCTGGGCGCCGAGGTGCACGAGAAGTTCGCCGAGCTCAAGCTCGCCCAGGCCGAGCGCTGCCCGAAGGCGCTGGGCGCGCGCGTCAAGCGCAGCGAGATCCAGTTCCACCACGAGGTCACCAACCAGTTCCTCTGGTCGCACTTCTGACCGCGCGAGCGAGCCCGGGGCCATCGCGGTGACCGCGACCGGGTAGAAGCTCCATGGAGGGAAGGCGCGGGGCGGGCGACGCCGGCGGCTCGGTCGGGGCTGCGCTATCGCCGGGGCAGCGCGCTCGACCGAGCCGCCACGGCCACAACCCCTTCTGTGGAGCTTCTCGCCGGCTGCGCGGCGAGCTCGGCACGAGACGGCGGAGCGCGGCGGCCGATGGACCGCCGGCCCCGCCGTCGAGGTTCGCGGCGTGGCTACGGCACCGCGACCGACCAGAGCGTGGTGTTGCCCGTCTCGAAGCCGTCCGCGAAGATCAGCGCAGGGCTGTAGCGGACACGGACGCCGCAGACGTAGATGTTCCCGCTCGCGCCCCCCGTCTCGACGCGAATCGCGAGCGACTCCGACACGTTGTTGACGCGGTGGAAGAAGAAGCCGCTCCCCGCGTCGCCCCAGCCGGCGGAGCCGGAGCTCTCCGCGAGGGCGAGCTCCGTGGCGGTGCCGGCGGCGTCGAAGCTGTAGAGGCGGGCCGAGACGTCGAGAGCTGCGTCGGCGTCGTAGTAGTAGACCCGCAGGTAGTCGAGGATCGCCTGGTTCGGGAGATGGAGATCCATGTCGAGCGCTGCCGTGCCGCCCGAGATCACCCGGCACCCAGCGCCCCAGTAGCTCCAGGCGGTCGAGCTGTCGAGCGGCGAGAAGGTGGCGACGGCGCTGAACAGGAAGGTGATGTCCAGCGTCGGCGATTCGCCGGGCAGCTCTTCCTGGAAGCCCGGAACGGCCGGCAGCAGCGCGCGCCCCGGCTCACCGTTCGTGGCCGGAAGCTCCCGAGCGCCCACCGAGGACGAACCGACGAGGACCAGCGCGGCGACGCCGGCGAGCGCGAGCCCGAGCCGGATCACGCCGGGCTCGCCGGGACGAGACCGTTGCTTGTTGCGCATGCCCGGTCTCCCCTCACGGCGTGTCGTACTGGACGCGGACACCGCAGATCTGGAGGTCCGCGGTCGTGGCTCCCAGGAAATTGAGCCGCACCGCGAGCGCCTCGGCGGTGGTGTTCACGATGTGCGAGAGGGCCACGCCGACCGAGCTCCAGCCCGGCGTGCCGCTGGACTCGGCCTCGGCGAGACTCGTGAAGCCCCCCGCCCCGTCGAAGCTGTAGAGGATCGCCCTCGCGTTGGCGGTCCCGTCGTTGTCGTAATAGTAGACACGGAGGAAGGTGATCTCGACTCCGTCCGGGAGCTGGAGGTCGATGTCGAAGAAGTTCGTGCCCCCCGTGCGATAGATGCAGCCTCCTCCCCCGTACACCCAGGTGTTGTCGTCGTCGTACGAGACGAAGGTGTCCGCCGACGCGCGCCAGTACTCGAGCGCCGCGGGCGAGAGCGTCTCCTCCTCGATGATCGCCTCCCCCACGACGCCGGCCCGGCCGGGCGCCTCGCCGTCGTCCGCTGCAGCGAGCGGCGCCCCGATCAGGAGCACCGCCGCGAAGAAGCACAAGCCTGCGGGCCAACCTGCCGTTCTCGAAGCCAGCATGTCGCCTCCTTTCGCGACTCTGGCCCGCGAATCCCCCCTTCTGAAGACCTGCACGGGAACCTACGCCCCTCGTGCGGGGCCGGAACACCTCGGTGGGGCGGGCGTGCCCCGCTCTGCGGGGTGGAGGAAGTCAGGGGGTCCGGCGCGGGTGCCCCTCAGGGCGCCACTTCGGACCACCAGCCGGCGTCGCCGATCTCGAAGTTGTCGCGGAAGATCTGGGGCTTGGACCGGAACTGGAGCAGCCCGCTCTCGAGGAAGACCGGGAGCGGCGCGCCGCCCGGCGCGGCGAGCATGCTCGACGGGTCGAAGGACAGATTCGAGTTCGTGCCCATCGGCACGCCCGGATCGGTCGGCAGGTGGACGACGAGCAGGTCGCCCGGCACCTCCGAGTTCCAGGAACCGTCGGGCGAGTCGAGGCCGATCGTGATCGTGCCGGGCACCGAGGCGTCGACGGCGACGTTCACCAGTCCGTGGCGGCCGTCGGCGACGGCGGTGGGCAGTCGTCCGGGCAGCAACAACGTCGGGTCGTAGTGGAGGACGAGCTGCCCCGAGCCGATCGCGAAGCGCTCGCCGGTCGAAATCTCGATCTCGGCGGCCGAGCCGGGGTGGACCTCGACGTCGCCGGTGCCGAAGTCGTAGGGCGCCGCCGCCGAGCGGATGCGCAGGCGCCCGGCGCGCAGCGTGAAGTCCACCGGGTCGTCCTCGGGGTCGAAGAGCTCGGAGAGCGCGTCGTCGCCGAGCAGGTCGTAGTCGGTGCCCGGCACCGCGGCCGGCGAGACCGTGGCGTAGAGCACCGCCACCACGCCGTCGTGGCGGTTGAAGACGAAGTCCGGGTTGGTCAGGAAGTCGAGGTCGACGGACTGGCCGTCCGGTCCCGGGAGCAGGTCCGCCACCCGGGAGCCCGCGACGTCGAACAGGATGCCGCCGTTCCACGACACGATCGGCGGCACCACTCCGGCGCCGGGGTTCGCCGCCGCCGGCGGGGTCGCGCGCACGTTCAGCCGGCCGCGCCGCACCGGGCGCGACGCGTAGGTGCGCAACACGATGGCGGCCTCGCCGCCGGGCGTCACCCAGGCGTCGGAGACGCGCAGCACGAGCGGCTCCACCGGCCAGCTCTGGGCCGCCGCCGGGCGCGCCGGGCCGAGCGACACCAGGGCCGCCATCGCGGCCGTGGCGGCCACCCCGACCCAGCTCGTGCGCAGGCTCGTCTCCATCTTCAGGGCCTCCATTCTCTCCGACAGGGCCGGCAGGGAGATGGAACGCCGCTCCGGCCCCTCCGGCCCGTTCCGGCTCCCGCCGGCGCCTGTCTCAAGGCAGCGTACGCCGAGGACGCTTCCCGACTCCGCGCCGCAAACTCCGACCGTACCACCCCCTTCCCCCGCCGGCCCCGGACGCGTCCACCGGGGCCGGCGGCGCCCCTCCCGCTCCGCGTCGCGCCGTCCCGAAAGCTAGGATGTCGGCCCATGCCTTCGCGCCGGCTGCTCGCGACGCTGACGCCGCTGCTCGCGCTGGTCGCAGCGGCCCGGGCCGAGACCGGCCGGCTCGAGCGCGCGCTCGAGCTCCAGCGCACCGGCCGGCTCGAGGAGGCGGTCGCCGCCTACCGGGAGATCGTGGCGACCGAGCGCGACCCGACCGCGCTCGCCACGGCGCGCAACAACGCCTGCTCCGCCGCCAACGACCTCGGCCGCTACCGCGAGGCCCTCGCCGACTGCCTCGAGGCGGAGCGCCTGCGCCGCGCCGCGGGCGGCGGCGCGGCGCTCGCCGACACGCTGGTCAATCTCGGCCTGGCGCTCGACTCGCTCGGGCAGAGCGCCGAGGCCGAGCGCGCCGACCGCGAGGCGCTCGTCCTCTACCGCGCCGCCGGGGACGTCGAGGCCCAGGCGCTGACGCTCTCCAACCTCGCCTCGCTCGCGATCGGCCGCGGCGACCCTGGCGCCGCGCTCGCCCTGCTCGACGAGGAAGAGCGCCTGGCGCGGAACCACGCGGCCGAGCCCTGGGCCGAGGAGGAGCTGCGCGTGGTGGCGACCAACCGCGCGGTCGCGCTCGAGCGGCTCGGCGCCTACCGCGAGGCGCTCGTCCAGGCGCGCGCGGGAGCCGGGCTCGGCGCCGGCGATCCGTCCCAGGCGGCCGTGCACGCGCTCGACGTCGCCGTTCTCTACCGTAACCTGGGCGATCCCTGGCGCGCCTGGGCGGAGCTCGAGCGCGCCGGGGAGCTGGTGGCGCGCTCCGGCGACCGTTCGGCCGCCGCCACCCTCGCCCTGAACCGCGGCCTCGTGCGCCTGCTCGATCTCGACCAGCCGGAGGCGGCAGCCGGCGAGCTGCGCACCGCGCTCGAGCTGGCGCGCGCGGCCGGCGATCGCCGGGAGGAGGGACGCGTGCTGTGCGCGCTGGCGCGCGCCGAGCTCGCCGCCGGGCGCGCCGCGGAGGCGGAGCGCACCTTCGCGGCCTGCCTCGCGGTGGCGGAGGCCACCGATTCGGCCGAGACGCGCTGGACCGCCGCGGGCGGTCTCGGCCGCGCCGCCGCCGCGCGCGGGCGCGAGGCGGAGGCGATCGCGCGCCTGGGCGAGGCGATCGACGGCCTCGAGCGCGCGGGCGCGGGGGTGGCGAGCGCCGGCCTGCGCGAGGGCCTGATCGCCGACCAACGCGCCCTCTACGCCGCGCTCGTCGACCTGCGCGCGGGGCGCGGCGAGGCCGCGGCCGCGCTGGCCGTGGCCGAGCGCGCCCGCGCGCGCGAGCTGCTCGAGGCGCTGGGCGGCGACGCCGCGGCGCCGCTCGACGCCGGCGCGCTCGCGCGCCTCGCTCGCACGCACGGACCGTTCGCCGCCTTCTTCGCCGGCGAGCGCCGCCTCTGGCGCTTCCGGCTCGACCGCGACGGGCTCGCGGTCGCCGACGCCGGCGACGCCGAGGCATTGCTCGCCGACGCGCGCGCGGTGGCCGCCGCGCTGGCCGCCCGCCGCGCGCCCGATGCGGAGCGGCTGGCGCGGCTGGCGCGGGCGCTGGTGCCCGAGACCCCCGCCGGCGGGCGCCTCGTGGTGGTCCCGGACGGCGCGCTCTTCCACCTGCCGTTCGAGCTGCTCCCGGACGCCGCCGGCCGGCCACTCCTCGAGCGGGTCGCGCTGGCCTACGCGCCCAGCCTCTCCGTGCTCGACCGGCTGCCGCGCGCTCCGCTCGACGCCGCGACGGCCCCCACCTGGACCGTGGCCGCGGTGGCCGACCCGCGGCTCGGCGACGCGCCGCCGGCGGGCGCCGCGGCGGTGCTCGCGGCGCGCTTCGGGCTGCCGCCCCTGCCCGGCGCCGAGCGCGAGGCGCGCGCGGCGGCCGAGCGCCTGGGCGGGCGCGCGAGCGTCGCCCTGGGCGAGGCGGCGACCGAGGCCGCCCTCGCGCGCGCGGGGCGCGAAGGGGCCCGCCTCCTGCTGGTCGCGGCCCACACCCTGGTCGACGAGCGCCTGGACGGCGGGGCCGCGATCTTCCTCGCCCCGGGCGAGGGCGAGGACGGCGTCGTGACGCCCGCCGAGCTCGCGGGCCGGCCGCTCGCCGCCGGCCTCGCGGTGCTCTCCGGTTGCCGCACCGCGCTCGCCGGGCGGCGCGACGGCCGCTCGCTCGCGACCCTCGCCGGAGCCCTGCTCGGGGCGGGCGCCCGCGGCGTGGTGGCGACCCTCTGGGAGGTACCGGATCGCGCCGCGGCGGCGCTCATGGACGGCTTCTACTGGGAGCTGGCGCGCGGCGCCGCGCCCGCCGAAGCGCTGCGCCGCGCCAAGCTGCGGTTGGCGGGCGACGCGCGCTGGGCGGGCCGCGCCGACTGGAGCGCCTTCGTGCTGATCGGCGATCCGCCGCCGCTGGTGGCCGCGCGCCGCCCCTGGGCCTGGGCCGCCGCGGGCGCGCTCAGCCTCGCCGCGGGCGCGGCGCTGCTCGCCCGCACGCGCCGCCGGGCGCGCTGAGCTTCACTTCGAGACCGGCAGGATCGAGATCTCGACCACGGCCGAGCGCGCGAGCTCGCGCCCGCTGGCGTCCAGCGCGGAGACGCGCCAGGCGTAGCGCGCCCGCTCGCGCAGCCGGCCGGCGAGCGCCGGGTCGAGCTCGAAGCGGGTGGCAACCGTCTCGCCCCCGCCGAGCGGGTCGCCGGCGACGTCGAGCAGCTCGACGCGGTAGAGCGCGGCGCCGGCGACCGGCCGCCACGACAGCGCGCCCGGCACGCCGTTCACCTCGCCGACCGGCGCCTCGACCTCGATCTCGCCACCGCGCACGACGTCGATCGTGCCCGGTCCGGTGATCTCCGGCGGCAGCGCGGTGCGCGACGCCTGCCAGAGGAAGCCGACCCCCAGCACGACGAGCGCCGCCGCCGCCCAGCGCGCCCAGACGGGCGCCGCGGAGCGCGCGCCGGCGGCGCGCGGAGCGGGGAACGCGAGCACGCGCCCGGCGCCCGGCCCCGCCGCGCGCAGTCTCTCGACCACGCGCTCGACCTCCGCATCGTCGACGCCGCCCGGCTCGGCGAAGCCGGCCGCGAGCGCGACTTCGGCGCCGCACGCGGGGCAGCGCTCGGCGTGGGCGAGGAGCGCCGCGCGCTCGGCCTCGGTCAGATCGCCGAGCGCCGCCGCGGCGAGCCGCTCGAGCGGCGGGCACTCGGAGGTGCGGCCGAGGGCGAGCGCCAGCAGCTCGGGGTTCTCTTCGGGCGGGACGCGGGGGGTCATGCCTCCTCCTCGGCGGCCGCGCGCGCGCCCGGGCCCCGCCCCTCGAAGTGGCGGCGGAGCTTGCGCTTGGCGGCGACCAGGTAGGCCTTCGCGCCCGACTTGTTGTCGAGCCCGAGCAGGCGGTCGATGGCGGGCAGGGTGAGCCCGTCGGTGTAATGGAGATGGAGCACGCGCGCCTCGAGCGGCTCGAGCACGGCCACCACCGCGGCGCGCAGCAGGGCGACCTGCTGGGCGCGCGAGGCGACCTCGTCGGCGGGCGCGGCGGAATCCTCCGGGTCGAGCTCGTGCTCTTCGAGCGAGACGGCGGGCCGCCGGCGCGCGGCGTCGGCCCGGTTCAGGGCCACCGTACGGGTGACCAGATAGAGCCAGGTCGTGAAGGCGCTCTCGAAGCGGAAGCCGGCGAGCTTCTCCTGGACGCGCAGGAAGACCTCCTGCGCGAGGTCGGCCGCATCCTCGGTCCGTCCGTCGCACCAGCGCAGGGCCCAGGCCCCGACCCGCCGCTGGTGGCGCCGGAAGAGCTCGTCGAGCAGCTGTGGCGCCGCGGCAGCGTCCTGCTGGGCGGCGCGCACGAGCTGTTCGTCGGCCTGGCGATCGGAGTCGATGGGCGGCACGCTCGTCCCGGCCGCGGCGCGCCGCGTTCCCTCCGGGCGCCGGAAGGCGACGAGCTTGCCCGCGGGTCGTGGCCGGAGCCTACCGGAAGCGGGCGTGGCGGCGGCCGAGGCGCCCCCGGGGGGGCCGCCGGCGGGCGCAACCGGAGCGAGGGAACCGTTCACGCTTCTTGGGACAGGCCGGCGCGGCGAGTGGAACGCACTACCGGGGAGGGGGGTAGGATTCCGCCGGACGCGAACGTGAGGCGCGCCACGCTGGCCCCCGACCTGGACGAGCACCTGGCCGAGCTCGACGCCCGGCTCGGCCCGCCTTCCGGCGCGGAGCGCCGCCGCCGCACGCCGGTCGCCCGGGGGGTGGCACCGTGACCGCCCCGCACGGCGCCGGAGTCGTGGTGTGTGGCGCCGGCATCGCCGGGCTCGCCACCGCCTGGCACCTCGCGGTGCGGCGCGGCGTCGCCGACGTGGTGATCGTGGACGACCAGCCGCCGCTCACCGTGACCAGCGACAAGTCGACCGAGTGCTACCGCAACTGGTGGCCGGACCGGCCCATGGTCGAGCTGATGAACCGCTCGATCGAGCTCTTCGACGAGCTCGCCGCCGCCTCCGGTAACGCCTTCGCGCTAAACCGCAACGGCTACCTGTTCGCGACCGCCAGCCGCGCGGGCGCCGCGGCGCTCGAGCGCGAGGCGCGCGCGATCGCCGCCGGCGGCGCCGGGCCGCTGCGCGTCCATCCCGGCGGCCCCGGCGGGGCGCCCTGGGTCGAGCCGCGCTGGGACCGTCCCGAGGCGACCGCGGACGGCGCCGACCTCTTCCTCGACGCGGGCGAGATCCGGCGCCGCTTCCCGGTGCTCGCCGCGGACACGGTGGCGGCCCTCCACACCCGGCGCTGCGGCTGGCTCTCGGCCCAGCAGCTCGGCATGCTCCTGCTCGAGCAGGCCCTGGCCGCCGGCGCGCGCCGGTTCGAGGGGCGCGTGGTGGGAGTCGAGCTCGCCGACGGCGCGGTCGTCGCGGTGCGCGTGGCGCGCGGCGCGGGCGCTCCGGTCGAGCGCATCGCCACCCCCGCCTTCGCCGACGCCGGCGGGCCGTGGGCGGGCGAGGTCGCCCGCCTGGCCGGGGTCGAGCTGCCGCTCCTCCACGAGCTGCACTGCAAGGTCTTCTTCGACGACGAGCGGCGCGTGCTGCCGCGCGAGCTGCCGCTGGTCTGCTGGCGCGATCCGGTCACGGTGGACTGGTCGCCCGAGGAGCGCGAGGGACTCGCCGAGGATCCGGCCACCCGCGCGCTGCTCGACGAGCTCCCGGCCGGCGTGCACTTCCGGCCCGAGGGCGGGCGCGAGAGCCGCTCGGCGATCCTGCTCTGGAACTACCACTGCGACCCGGTCGAGGCGCGCTTTCCGATCTCGATCGACCCGCTCCACTTCCAGGTCGTGCTGCGCGGCGTGGCGCGCGCGGCGCCCGCCTTCGCGGTCTACCAGGCGGGCGGGCGGGTGCCCTACGTGGACGGCGGCTACTACACGAAGACGCGCGAGAACCGCCCGCTGATCGGGCCGCTCGACCCGGAGGGCGCGCGCGGCGCGGTGGTGGTCGGCGCGCTCTCGGGCTTCGGCATCATGGCCGCTCCCGCCGCCGGCGAGCTCGCCGCGGCCTACCTCGCCGGCGATCCGGTGCCGCCCTGGGCTGCGGCGTTCCGGCTCGAGCGCTACGACGACCCCGCCTACCGCGCCGCGCTGCTCGCCTCGGCCTCGGGACAGCTGTAGAGTCCCGCCCGCCGGTCCCGAGGAGCCTTCTCTCATGATCTGTCCGAGCTGCGGCGCCGAGTACCGCGAAGGGTTCACCCGCTGTCACGACTGCGACGTGCCGCTGGTCGCCTCGCTCGAGGCCGCCGCGGCGGGCGAGCCGGTCTTCAGCGGCGAGGACGCCCTGGTGCCCTTCCACGTCACCCGCCACCCGGAGCTTCTGGGTGCGCTGCTCGAGCGGCTCGAGGACGAGCGGATCCCCTACGCGATCCACGCCGGCACGGCTCTCTGCATGCTGGAGGGCGAGGAGCTGCCCTCGGCCGGGGAGCCGGACTTCTGGGAGGCGCGCATCCTGGTGCTCGCCTCGAAGGTCCCCCAGGCCGCCGCCCTGCTGCGCGCCCTGCAGGCCTGAGCGCAGCCGGCACCCCCCGCCCGCCGGCGGGGGTATCCTCGATGCGGCTTCCCAGAAAGGGCTCCCATGCGCACCCGTCCCTACTGCCTGATCTCCGGGGCCGTCTTCAGCCTGGTGGCCCTCCTCCACGTGGGCCGGCTGGCCTACGCCTGGGCCTTCGTGATCGGCCCCTGGAGCCTCCCGGTCGCGGCCTCCTGGGTCGGCGCGCCGGCGGCCGCGGCCCTCGCGCTCTGGGCCTTCCGGCTGGCTCGCGCCTGAGGCCGGCGGGGGGCCGCGGGGCGGCGGAGAGGCCGCTATCGCCGGCCCGGCGCTGGCGCTAGTCTCCGCCCGTTCCAGACCCCCGGAGGCTGCCATGGTCCAGAGCCGAGCCAAGACGGTCGAGGCCTATCTCGAGGAGCTGCCGCCCGCCCGCCGCGAGGTGGTGGCCGCGGTGCGCGCCTTCGTCAACGAGCACCTGCCACGCGGCTACGTCGAGGGGATGGGCTACGGCATGATCGGCTGGACGATCCCGCTCGAGCGCTACCCCTCGACCTACAACGGGCAACCGCTCTGCTACGCCGGCCTCGCCTCGCAGAAGAGCTACGTCTCGCTCTACCTGATGAGCGTCTACTCGAGCTCGGACGAGGAGAAGTGGCTGCGCGCGGAGTTCAAGCGCGCCGGCAAGAAGCTGGACATGGGCAAGTGCTGCGTGCGCTTCCGCAAGGTGGAGGACCTCGAGCTCTCCGCGCTCGGCCGCATCCTGGCCGGCACCCCGCCCGACGACTTCATCGCCATGCACGAGGCGGCGCGCAGGAAGACGGCGAAGAAGAAGTGACCGCCCCGCCGCCCGCGTCGGGCCTGGGCCGCGGACTGCCGCTCGCGCTGCCGGCGGCCTACCTCGCGCACCTGGCCGAGGAGATCCTTAGCGGGCCGGGCTTCGTGGCCTGGATGAACGCGCGGCTCGCGCCCGGCTTCACGCTCGAGCGCTTCGTCGCGATCAACCTGGTCGTCTGGCCGCTCGCCCTCGGCCTCTGCACCGCGGCGGCCCTGCGCCCGCGCTGGACGGCGGCCGCCGTGCCGGTCGCGGCTGCGCTCTTCGTCAACGGCCTCCTCCACGCCGCCGCGAGCCTCGCCTTCGGCGCCTACTCCCCCGGCACCGCGACGGGGATCCTCCTCTACCTCCCCCTGGGCGCCACCGTCCTCCACCGCGCGAGCCGCACCCTGGCCCCGCGCCCCTTCGCCCTCGGCCTCGCCTCCGGCCTCGCCGCCCACGCCGCCCCGCCCACGCCGCCCTCGCCCTCGCCGCGTTCGCGAGCTGAACCGACCGCAAGGCCCCGCCCTCGCCCCCCACCCGCCCGACCCCGGGCGGACCGAACCGGACTAGCCCTGTGACGACGCGCCTAGCTCCTTCGCCTCGCTCCGCCCTACAACGCCCTCGAGCTGAACGCCTTCAATCACTGTCAGGGCCTGACAGCCGACTGTGCGACACTCCTCCCTCGGCAATGTCACACGACCTGACCGCTATCCTCCGCAGGATCAATCCTGGTTAGGCGGCAGTGGAGAACGCTGTGGAAAGCGAAAGCCTAGAGGCCGTTCACCGCTTCGTCGATGCAATCAACAGTCACGACTCGACTGCTCTCTGCCAGCTCCTCTCCTCCGGCCATCGCTTTGTCGATTCTCTAGGTACAGCGGTCGAGGGGCGTGAGAATGTTACGGCCGCATGGCGGAGCTACTTTGAGATGGTTCCTGCCTATCGTCTCAAGATCGAGAGTGAAATGGTGTCCTGTGCCACCGTCGTCCTGTTTGGCCGCGCATCAGGAAATCTCGCTGTTCAAGGCGTGGCCATCTCCAAGAGTGAGTGGTCGACACCCGTTTGTGTGCGTTCGCGAGTTGAATCTCGTCTCGTCGAGGAGTGGCAGGTTTATTCCGACAACGAGCCCGTCCGTGCCCTCCTTCGCATGTGCCATCCCGGCTAGCCATTCGTTGCAGCCGACGCGGCCGTTGCGCCTCGGCTCGCTTCGCTCGCTGAGCGCTGTGGGGCGCGCGGCTGAACTCAGGATCTGTTAGGCGGCAGAATGACCGGCCTGGGGTAGGGTGCTGCCCATGATCACCATCGGAAAGCTGGCCCTCGCCGCGATCCTCGTCACGCTGTCGTCCTCAGCGGTCGACGCCCAATCCGACGTAGACGCCCTCATGCAAACGAGTCGCGATTGGGCCCGCGCGGCGGCGACGGGCGATCTGGAGGCCATCGTCGCGTTCTGGGCAGACGACGCTGTGGTCTATGCGCCCGATCGAGCGCCGATTGAGGGTAAGGCCGCTATCCGCGAGTATGTGGCGGAGAGCCTGAAGATTCCGGGATTCACGATCACCTGGGAGCCGCAGAGTGGCTACGTTGCATCTGCCGGCGATCTCGGCTACCTACTTGAGACGAATCGCGTCACGCTGACAGGAGAGAACGGTCAGTTGGTGTCTCTCCCCGGGAAAGCGATAACAGTCTGGCGCAAGGGTAGTGACGGCAAGTGGAAGTGCGTGGCCGATACCTGGAACTCCGCCCCTTCAGAAGTGCCGCCAGGGAAGCAGCCCTAGCGCTTGGGTTCCGCCGCCCAACCCCTCGTATCTGGACTCCTCCCGCAAGTAGCGCGATTCGAGGTTTCTTACGATGGGCAGGACTGCAGTCGAATCTACGGCCTCTCGGTGGAGCCCGTGGGCTCCGGGCCAGGATGAAACCCGCGCACGGGGAGCCAGTCCCTTGCACCGGCCCCGAAGGCCAGAGCAGCCTTGTTCCCTACTTCGATGGCCTCCTCATGAGTGGCCACGGCCCAGGCGTATCGGGCGTGGTTGTCGGCGAGAGCCGGTGCCCTGCTCGCGGCCGAGACACCCCGCCGTGTCGGGGACTCAGCACCTCACGGCGCTTCGGCGGACAGCAGGGGGGCCTGTGCTGCCGATGAGCTCACGCTTCGTTAGGCTCCGTCCGGACCTGGCTCCTTTGCTCCGAAGTCCAGGTAGTTGCGACCTGACGCGTGAGTTCTTCCGAATGCGGCTCCGAAGGCCATTCGGGGCCCGGCCGTTCCAGCGACCGGCATGACGCGAGGGAATGCCATGAGGGAAGCAAGAGCGAGACGGATCGTCGCACTGTCGCTGGCCCTGCTGTTCGCCCTGTGCGCCGTGTCGCTCGGCGCGGAGGAGCAGGTCGCGTTCAATGTCGAGTCGAAGAAGTACCACTGCCTCGATTGCCGTCACGCGAAGGCGTGCACGAAGAACTGCGTCGTGATCTCGCTGTCGGAGGCGAAGCGCCGGGGCGGCGTCCCGTGCAAGGTCTGCGGGGGCTCCTGTGGGTAAGATCAGAGCCAGCCCATAGCGACGTCTCTTCGACCCGAACGGATGGGACCCATGAACTCGAACGCCGAGCTCCTGGCGGCCGTGGCCGCGCTCGCCGCCCTGCCGGTGTCGGCCTTCGCCGCGTACCTCTCGAAGCGCGCCGACGCGCGCTCGAAGGTCGCGGCGCGGACGCAGGTCTACCTCACGCTGCGAACCCGGTTCTTCGAGGTCCACTCCCAGCTGCCGCCCTCCTATGCCGACCCCGCCTGGCGGCCCGGCTCGGAGGACGAGAAGGCCGCCGCGACCCGCTACTGGCACCACGCGTTCGACGAGTGGTACATCACGACCCAGCTCGATCCGGACCTGCTGCGCGATCTCTGGCGGAAGTACTACTCCGGCGCCCTGAGCAACGGCCTGCGCCACAACGGCCTGCGCGCGCAGTTCCTCGAGATGAGCTTCCACCGCGGCGAGCACGACGAGCTCTGGGTCGATTACGCGCGGGAGGTTGCGCGCGTCTGGGCCGAGTCGCATCCGCGCGGGACCGGCGCCTGCCCGGGCCTGGCCTGCGACCATTGGCAGACGCCGGGCCCCTCGCCGGACGCGGCTCGAGGACGGACTTCTTGAACCCGGCCAAGCGTCCAACGCTGGACATCGCGCTGCGCAGATTCGAGAACGAGCTCGTCGAGTTGTCGTTCTCGGGCCCGGCGGCAGCTGCCTGCCGGATCGCGGCCCGGGCCGACGGCGACGCCCAGGTCTACTGGGTGCACCTCCCCGAGGGCGTGGCCGTGCTCCCCGTGGATTGGCGGCGATTCGCCTACGATCACGAGAAGGTGGCGGAGCTGCTGGCACAGTGCGCCCGGGACAACCTGGCGCCCCTCGGCTTCGAACCCTGGTCCGAGGAGCTGAAGGAACGGATCGAGGCCACGCTGCCCGTGGCCCTCGGCGACCTGCGCTCCGTGTTCGAGACGCACTCCGTTCGGTGCGAGCGTTCCGGGGAAGGCCGCCTCCTGATCACCGTTGAGGGTGAGCACAAGAACGGCGAAAGCGCGGCCTACGTCGCTTCCTTCGATCTCACCCCGGATTGAGACCTCACGGACCGGTGACCGTCCCGTCGCCGCCCGGATCCCATCCCCATCCGCTCCCGGTTGCGCTAACCTGCGCGCTGGGCCGCGGGGGAGGTCGGGCGTTCGTCGGACGAAAGCCGCCGCGGGCGCTCGAGGAAGCGCAGAGGAGACGAACCGGCCATGCCCCCGATCACCGTGCTCATCACCTACCAGGCCCGGCCGGAGCGCGTCGCGGAGGCCACGCGCGCGCTGCGGCGGCTGGTCGCCACGGTCGTCGCCGTGCTCGTCGAGGAGTGGACGAGCCGCGAGGCCTACCTCGGGCCGCACTTCCAGACCCCCCACCTCCAGGCCTTCATCGCCGGCGCGGGCGAGCTCTTCGCCGGGCCGCCCGAGATCCGCTTCCTGGAACCCGCGGCGGATTGACCTCCGGGCCGCGCACCGAAGCGCCATGCCCCCGCCCAACCCCCTCGAGAACGCGCAGGAGGCCCCATGAAGATGACCGGCATTCCGTTCGGCGTCACCGACTGGGCCGCGGTCGAGCCCACCGAGCGGCGCGGCGAGAGCGGGTGGGCGAGCTGGCGCACGCGCCAGTTCGGCGAGCTGCGCGTGCGCATGGTCGAGTACTCGCCCGGCTATTCGGCCGACCACTGGTGCTCGAAGGGGCACATCCTGCTCTGCCTCGAAGGCGAGCTCCACACCGAGCTCGCCGACGGGCGGACCTTCCTCCTCACCCCCGGCGTCAGCTACCAGGTCGCCGACGGCGCCGAGCCCCACCGCTCGCGCACGGCGATCGGCGCCCGCCTGTTCGTCGTCGACTGAAACGTCGTCAGGGGCGCGGCGCGGCCCGGGCCGCCGCGGGCGCGCCGTCCGCGAGCAGGCCGCGGACACGCTCGAAGTCGCCGTCGTTGGGCGCGGGTACCACGCCGAGGATGCGGCAGAACAGCTCGTAGAGGTGGACGTTCTCGAACGGCGGCACCGTCGCGCCGCGCCGGAACGACGGGCCGGCGGCGACGAACAGGCCGCCCATCGAGGGCAGCGCCGGGTCGAAGCCGTGGTTGCCGGCGACGCGCCCCGGGTTGCGCGCCCGGAAGCCGCGGGTCGAGATCGACCAGCCCTCCTCGGCCAGCGCGAGCAGGCGCGGCACGCGCGGCGAGTCGCGGAAGCGCCACTCCGGTGGAGTCTCCTCCCGGAGATAGACGCGGAGGTGCGGCGAGCGCGCGAGCGCGGCCCTGGCCTCCGCCTCCCGGCCCGGCCGCGGATTCGCCTGGAAGAGCGGGCTCCAGTCCACGACGTCGAGGGCGTCGAGGTCGACCAGCTCGTCCACGAAGACCGTGCGCTCGGGCGCGATCTCCGCGTGGCCGTGGTCCGAGAGCACCACCACGTCGGCGGCGTCCGCGAGCCCGAGCCCGGCCAGGCCGTCCAGGAGCCGGCCGAGCGCGCGGTCCGCGCTCGCCACCGCACGCGCGACCGCGGGCGAGGCGAGCGGATGCGCGTGCGCGGCGCCGTCCACGGCCTCGACGTAGAGCGTGACGAAGCGCGGCCGGTCCGCCGGCGCCCGGCCCAGCCGCTCGAGGATCCAGGACACGCGCTCCTCGTAGCGCATGCCGCCGTTCCAGGCCTGCCACGCGTCCGGCCGCCGGCCCGCGATCTCCGCCTCCGCCCCGGGCCAGAAGTGCGGCGCGCTCCAGCCGCCCTGGCGCGAGAGCGTCCCCCAGAGCGGCTCCCCGCCCCACCAGCGGCCGTCGCGCACCGCTTTCCGGTCCTCGAGCGCGAAGCGGCCGAGGAGCGGATCCCGGATCGTGTTGCCGACGATGCCATGGTGCCCGGGGTAGAGCCCGGTCACGATCGTGTAGTGGTTGGGAAAGGTCTTGCTCGGGAAGGCCGGGATCAGCCGCTCGGCGCGCACGCCGCGCGCGGCGAGCGCGTCGAGGTTCGGGGTCGGCGCATAGCGGCCGAAGTCCCAGCCGAAGCCGTCGAGCGAGACCAGCACGAGGAGCGGCGCGCGCGCCCCCGCCGCCGGCCGCGGCGCGCCGCAGCCCGCGAGCGCGCCCGCCAGGAGCGCCCACGCCGCGACCACGGCGCGCGCGCGCCCGCGCTTCCGGGGCCCCTCCCGGGTCAGCGGAACTTCGCCTCCACCGCCGCCACCAACGCCGGCAGATGGCCCGCGGCCGGGCCCGGGAGGTGGACGCGCAGCACGCGCCGCCCGCGCCGGGCGAGCACCTCGGCGTCGCCGCGCGCCTGGGCGGCGAGCGCCTGGCCGAGCGTCAGGCGCTGGTCCGGCACGGCCAGGTCGGCCGCCGGCTCGTCGGTGACCATCAGGAAGACGCCGCGGTCCGGTCCGCCCTTGTGCGCCTGGCCGGTCGAGTGCAGGTAGCGCGGGCCGAAGCCGACCGAGGTCGCGACCTGGCGCGCGCCCCGCACCGCCGTGCGCAGACGCCGGGCGGCCGCGACGTTCTCCTCCGACATCGGGCAGAAGAGCAGCAGCGCCGCGTAGTCGGCCGGCCGCAGGCGGTCGAAGTGGGCGTGCAGGATCTCGCCCGGGCCGGGCCGCCTCCCCGCGCCCGCGAGGATCACCTTCGCCTGCTCCTCCGGGGCGAACAGCGCGCAGCCGTCGCCCGTCCAGAAGGGAACCTCGACGGGCAGCGCTCCGGTGCGCTCCACCTCCTCGGCCAGGCGCCGCGCCTCCAGCTTGGCCGACTCTACGTCGGGCTGGTCGAACGGATGGACGCCGAGCTCGGCGCCCGCGACCGCGGTGGCGAACTCCCAGCGGTAGAACTCCGCGCCGAGGTCGAGCGGCGAGGCGACGTCGATCTCCGCCACCGGGTGGCCGGCCGCGACGAGCGCGTCGAGGCGGGCCTCGTCGCCCTCGCCGAGCGCGCCCCCGAGCCGGAGCGCCACGAACAGGCGGTCGGCGCCGTAGGCCTCGGGCGCGGCGAGCGGCTCGCCCTCGAACGGCAGCACCGCGCGCCCGTCCTTGCCGGTCGACTCCGCGACGAGCTGCTCGAGCCAGGCGCCGAGCGGCGCCAGCGCCGGGTGCGCGACGAGGGTCAGCTTGTCGCGCCCGCAGGCGACCCCGGCGACGAGCAGGAGGCCGAGCGCGACGCCCGGGTTGTGCCGCGCGTCGTCGGCGCGGCAGGCGGCGGCGAGCGCGGCGGCGCGCGCCAGCCACTCGTCGACCGGGATCCCCTGCAGCGCGGCCGGCACCAGGCCGAACGGCGACAGCGCCGAGAAGCGCCCGCCGATCGAGGGCTCGCCGGGTACCACGCGCCGGAAGCCGCGCGCGCGGGCGAGCCGCTCGAGCGCCGAGCCGGGGTCGGTGATGGCGACGAAGCGCTGCGCGGCGCGCGCCGCGCCGAGCGCCCCGGAGAGCACCTCGAAGAAGCGCTCCATGAGCAGGTTCGGCTCGAGCGTCGAGCCCGACTTGCTGGCCACCACGACGAGGGTCGCGGCCGGATCGATGCGCCGCTCGACCGCGGCCACCTGGTCCGGATGGATCGAGTCGAGCACCAGCAGCTCGGGATGGCCGGGGCCGCGCGGCAGCGCCGCGCGCTGCACCTCGGGCGCCAGGCTCGAGCCGCCCATGCCGAGCACGAGCGCGTGGCGGAAGCCGCCCGTGCGCGCGTCGGCGGCGAGCTCGCTCCACAGGGGCAGGTCGGCGCCGGCGGCGGACGGCGCGTCGAGCCAGCCCAGCCAGCGCGCCTCGTCGCCGCCCGTCCAGAGCGTGGCGTCGCGCTCGAGCAGCCGCCGCGTGCCGTCGCGGAAACGCCAGGAGGCGAGCGCCTGGCGCTGCGCGGCGGCGACCGAGGCGGGCAGCCTCGGCCTCATGGACGTCCCCCCGCTCGCGCCGCCATCGCCGCTCCCGCTCCTACTCCGGCCTCAGGCGCGGCGCCGCGCGAGCTCGCGCGCGCGCGCCGCCACCACGCCGAGCAGCTGGTCGAACGGCTCCACGAACTT
>JAFNAE010000075.1 GCA_017860005.1 Acidobacteriota bacterium
GGCCTCCCGTCGCGCGCTCTGGTCCGGGCGCGACCTGCCGCCGGTGGTGCGCAGGCTCGGTGCCGCGTCGTTCTTCCAGGACGTGGCGAGCGAGATGGTCTACCCGCTGCTGCCGGGCTTCCTGGCCGCGCTGGGCGGCGGGCCGGCGACGCTCGGCGCCATGGAGTCGGCGGCCGAGGCGGTGGTGGCCGTGGTCAAGGGCTGGGCTGGGCGCGCCAGCGACCGGGCCGGGCGGCGCAAGCCGTTCGTCGCCTTCGGCTACGGTGCCTCGGCGCTCGCCCGCCCCCTGCTCGCCCTCGCGGCCGCGGCCTGGCAGGTGGTGGCGTTGCGCCTCTGGGACCGACTCGCCAAGGGCGTGCGCACCGCGCCACGCGACGCGCTGCTGGCGCGCGCGGTCGAACCCGGCCGGCGCGCCTACGCGTTCGCCTACCATCGTGGCCTCGATCACCTGGGCGCTGCGCTCGGACCCCTGGCGGCCGCGGCGCTGCTCGCCGCCGGCGCCGGCGCGCGCGCGGTGTTCGCGGCCGCGACGCTGCCGGCCCTGGCCGGCCTCGCGGTGGTGCTGCTCGGGCTGCCGCGCGAGAGCGCTGCGCCGTCGGCGGCCACGGCGCCCGCCCCGGCGGCGCCGGTGCCGCCGGCCCTCCGGCGCGCGCTCGCCGCCGCCTTCCTGTTCGCGCTCGCCAACGCCTCGGACGCCTTCCTGCTGCTGCGCGCCGCCGAGCTCGGCGCACCCGCGCCGACGCTCGCCCTGCTCTGGTCCGCGTTCCACGTCGTGCGCTGGGCGGCGTCGGCCCCGGGCGGAAGGCTGGCCGACCGCATCGGCGCGCGCGCGTCGCTCGCCGCCGGCTGGACGATCTACGCGCTCTGTTACGGCGCCTTCGCCTTCGCCGCGACGCTCCCGGCCCTGCTCCTCGTGCTCGTTCCCTACGCGGCACACGCCGGCCTGGTCGAGGGCGCGGAGCGCGCGCTCGCGGTGACGCTGGGTGGCGCGGCGGAGCGCGCGGGGACGAGCCTGGGCGCCTGGCACCGCGCCGCCGGTTTCGGCGCGGCGCTCTCCAGCCTCGCCTTCGGCGCCCTCTGGCAGGGCGTCTCCGCGCGCGCCGCCTTCCTCGCCGCCGCCGGCGCCGCGCTCTCGGCGGTCGCCCTGCTGGCGAGCGCGCGCGGGCGCGCCGCGGAACGGCACTGAAGCGGCCGGGAGTCGCTGCGGAGTGGGCGCCCGCGGCGCCCTCCCCGGCGCCCGGCTCACCGCCCGGAGGGCGGCAGCGGCGCGCGGGGAGACCGGGCGCGCGCAGGACGGGGAGGGAGCGGGTGGCGCGTCAGAACGAGGCGATCGCCTCGCTCTCGTTGTCGAAGGTCTCGAAGACCGTGATGAGCTGGGTGATCTGCAGGATGTCGTTGACCTTGGCCGGGAGGTTGAGCAGCTTCAGCCTGCCGCCGCGGTTGCGCACCGTGGTGAAGGCGGAGACCAGCTCGCCCACGCCCGAGGAGTCGATGGTCTGCACCCGGCCGAGGTCGATCAGGATCTTGCCCGCGCCGCCCCCCACCGCCTCGTGCACCGCATCGCGCAGAGCCACGTCGCCCTTGCCGATCGTGATCTTGCCCTCGACCGCCAGGATGGTGACGCCCTCGCGCTCCCGCTTCTCGATCTTCATGTCATCCCCCTCTCTTCTCGCCCCGGCCCGGCCGCTGGCGAAGAGTTCAGTCTCTTGCGCAGGGTCACCACGGTCCCGCCGCCGGGTCCGAAACTGTACCCCACCTCGTCCATGAACTTGCGCATGTAGAAGATGCCGCGGCCGTCCGTGCGCAACCGGTTCTCGGGCGCGAGCGGATCGCCGACGCGGTCGGGATCGAACCCCGGCCCTTCGTCGCCGACGCGGATCTCGACCCGGTCCCGCTCGAGGCCTACCGCGATGTCCACGCGCTTGCCCGGATCGAGCCGGTTGCCGTGCTTGATCGCGTTGGCCACCGCCTCGCGCACGGCGAGCCCGATCCAGTGGCGGAGGTCCTCGGGCACGCCGCGCTCGCGGAGCACCTCGTCGACGGTCATCTGGACCAGCTCGATGTTCTCGAACCGGCTGCCGATCGTCAGATGGAGCTCGCGGTCCGCGCTCGGGCCCATGTCCCCGGTGTCCGCGGGCAGTGTAACAGAAGGGCTCCGCGGCCGGAGCCTCACGGCGCGGGCGCGGCCCGGTAGAACTGATCGAGCACGGTGGGAATCACGATCAGGAGCTGGACGGCGTCGAACAGGGCGTGCGCGGTGATCGCCGCCCACAGGCTCTGGCGCCAGCGCACGAGCAGCCCGTAGAGCACCGAGAGCGCCGTCACGCCGACCAGCACGAAGGGCTGGTCGTAGGACAGGTGCGCGAGCGCGAACAGCCCGGTCGAGAAGAGCAGCCCGACGCGCGGCTGGAGGAGACCGCGGAAGAAGATCTCCTCGACCACGCCGGCCGACAGCGCCAGCGCCGCGCGCAGGGCGAGGGGCTGGCCGGCGATCCACTCGATCGCCGGCGGCGGCTGCTTGGGCAGCAGCGCCTCGCCGCCCAGGGAGGCGATCGAGAGGGCCACCAGGACGAGACCCGCCACGACCACGAACCAGGCGCCCACCCCGAACAGGAGCCCGACGCCGACCTCGCGCAGGCGGCCCGGCGTGGCGAGGCCGAGCTGCTCGGCGGCCGAGGCGCCGGGCCCGCGCCCGGCCGCGCCGCCGAAGCCGGCGCCGTACCAGCCCGCGAGGGCGGCGAGCAGCAGCAGGTGCACCAGGAAGAGCTGCCAGGTCGGCAGGCTCGAGAAGTCGGGCTCTCCCTCGGCCCCGCTCCCGATCCGCCCGAGCGGCAGGAAGACCGCGACCCACAGCACCAGGGCGACCGCGCCCAGCCCGAGGACGCGCCGCAGCGGCTCCCGGAAGCCGGGCGGGTCGAGCCCGAGGCGGCGCGTGCGGCGGTCGAGATAGAGGGCGGCGGCGGCGGCGAGCGCCGCGGGCCCGGCCTGACGGAGCAGCTCGTCCAAGGCGGCGCCCGGCTCAGCCTCGCGCCGGCCCGCCCGGCGGCGGGGTCGGCGCCGGGCGCCGCTTCGCCTGCGCCGCGCGCAGCATCGAGAGCCCCTGGTTCAGGCGCATGATCTTGCGGTTGCGCTGCTGGAGCGCCGCCTGGTCCTCGAGCGAGGGCTGGTTGCCGCGCACGTCGCGCAGCGCGCGGTCGATCTCGAACGCGAGCTGCTCCATCTCGGGTGGCTGCAGCCGGATGAAGCTGCGCTCGGTGGGCAGCAGGACGCCCTCCGCGATGTCCTTCGCCATCGCCCACGCGCTGCCGCCCGGGAAGTTGCCCATGGGGGCGCATGGTAGCGCACCGCCGCGCCGCCCCGACACCGGCCCGGCACGGGCACCGGCGCGTCCGGAAGGCCGCGATCGGCGTGTTAGGATCCGGCCGGTTTCCGCCCGGAGGGGCCTCCCGGTCCGTCCGCCCCGCCCGAAGGAGGTCGCTTCCGTGAACCGCTTTCCCGGCGTCGACTTCGCCGACTTCGACTCCCTGCTGAGCGAAGAGCAACGCCTCGTGCGCGAGAGCGTGCGCGGCTGGGTGGAGGACCGGGTCAAGCCGGTGATCGAGGAGTGCAACCGGGAGGGCCGGTTCCCGATGCACCTGGTGCCCGAGATGGGGCAGCTCAACCTGTTCGGGGCCACGCTCTCCGAGTACGGCCTGCCCGGGCTCGACCAGGTCTCCTACGGCCTCATGATGCAGGAGCTCGAGCGCGGCGACTCCGGCGTGCGCAGCTTCGCCTCGGTGCAGAGCTCGCTGGTCATGTACCCGATCCACGCCTACGGCTCGCAGGCCCAGAAGGACCGCTGGCTGCCGCGGCTCGCCACCGGCGAGGCGATCGGCTGCTTCGGCCTGACCGAGCCCGATTTCGGCTCCAATCCGGGCGGCATGCGCACGGTGGCCAGGAAGAGCGGCGCCGGCTGGACCCTGGACGGCGCCAAGCAGTGGATCACCAACGGCACCATCGCCGACGTCGCGGTGGTCTGGGCCCAGACCGACGACGGCGTGCGCGGCTTCCTGGTCGAGAAGGGCACGCCCGGCTTCAGCGCGCCCGAGCAGCACGGCAAGTTCTCGCTGCGGGCCTCGGTGACCTCCGAGCTCGGCTTCCACGACTGCCGGATCCCGGGCGACGCGCTCCTGCCCGGCGCGATCGGCATCAAGGCGCCGCTCTCGTGCCTCTCCCAGGCCCGCTACGGCATCGCCTGGGGGGCGCTGGGCGCAGCCATGGAGTGCTACTGGACGGCGCTCGAGTACGCCAAGCAGCGCGTCCAGTTCATGGGCCAGCCGATCGCCGCCCACCAGATCGTGCAGGAGAAGCTGGCCTGGATGATCAGCGAGATCACCAAGGGCCAGCTCCTGGCACTGCACCTCGGGCGCCTCAAGGACACGGGCCGGATCAAGCCCCACCACATCTCACTCGGCAAGCGCAACAACGTCTGGGTCGCCCGCGAGTGCGCGCGCCTGGCGCGCGAGATCCTGGGCGCCAACGGCATCGTGGACGACTACCCGGTGATCCGCCACATGATGAACATCGAATCGGTCTTCACCTACGAGGGCACCCACGACATCCACGGCCTGATCATCGGCGAGGCGGTCACCGGCATCCCTTCCTACAACCCGCCCATGGCGGCCGAGAAGAAGGCGAGAACGGCGGCGCCCAGGCCGGCCGGAGCCAAGCGCTGATGGCCAACATCGACGAGATCCTCGGCTACGACTTCATCCGCGTGACCGAATCGGCGGCGGTCGCCGCCTCGCACACCATGGGCCTGGGCGACCGCAAGCGCTCCGACCAGGTCTCGGTCGAGGCCATGCGCGCCGCGCTCGACTCGCTCGAGATCGCCGGCCGCGTCGTGATCGGCGAGGGCGAGCGCGACGAGGCGCCCATGCTCTACGTCGGAGAGGAATTCGGAACGCTGCGGGGCAAGCCCGAGGGCATCGGCGTGGACATCGCGGTCGATCCGCTCGAGGGCACCAACCTGTGCGCCACCGGCACCAACGACGCCACCGCGGTGCTCGCCGCGGCCGAGCGCGGCGGCCTGCTCCACGCCCCCGACACCTACATGCAGAAGCTGATCGTGGGGCCGACCGCGCGCGGTCGCCTGCACATCGACGCGCCCGTGGTCGAGAACCTGCGCGCGCTGGCGCGCGCCTTCGACCGCGACGTCGACGACCTCGTGATCGTGGTGCTCGACCGTCCGCGCCACGCCCAGCTGATCGCCGACATCCGGGGCGCCGGCGCGCGCATCCGGCTGATCGGCGACGGCGACCTCTCGGCCGGGATCGCCGCCGCCGTGCGCGGCACCGGCGTGCACGCGGTGATGGGCACCGGCGGCGCGCCGGAGGGCGTGATCACCGCCGCCGCGATGCGCTGCCTGGGCGGCGAGATCCAGGCGCGGCTGGTGGCCACCGACGACCACCAGCGCGCCCGGCTGGCGCAGCTCGGCTACTCCGACCTGTCGAAGGTCTACGCCACCGAGGACCTGGCGCCCGGCGAGCAGATCCTCTTCTCGTGCACCGGCGTGACCGACGGCGAGCTGCTGCGCGGCGTGCGCTTCTTCGGCGGCGGCCACCGCACCCATACGCTGTTCATGTCGCTGACCCGCCGCGAGATCCGCTTCGTCGACACCATCCACCGCGAGGACCCGGCGCGCCCGGTCTACTTCGAGACATGATCAAGCCCGACCGCTGGATCCGCCGCTGGGCGGAGGATGGCGGGGTCGAGCCCTACGAGCCCGCGCAGGTCAACGCCGCGAGCTACGACGTGCGCGTCTCCGACCACTGGATCTGTCCCACCCGCGAGCCCGAGGAGTTTCGCGCCGCGCACGTCAAGCTGTTCCCGGGCGAGGTCGTGCTCGCCTCGACCCTCGAGTACGTGCGCATCCCGCGCACCGTGGCCTGCGACCTCAAGCTCAAGTCGACGCTCGGCAGGGTGTGGATCAACCACTCCCTGGCCGGCTGGTGCGACCCCGGCTTCGAGGGCAACATCACGCTCGAGCTGCAGAACCTGGGCCCGACGCCCTTCGTGCTCGAGGCCGGCCGCCGCATCGCGCAGCTGATCTTCGTCGCCATGGAGTCCGAGCCCGAGGTCGCCTACGGCGAACCCGGCTCCTCCTCCCACTACCAGGGCCAGCGCGGCACCACGGTCGCCCGCCGCTGAAGCCTCCCCGGTCGCCCGCCGCCTGTCTTCCGCGCCGGACGGGCGCATAGAATCCGGTCCGGGCCATGAGCATCGCCGGCAACCTCAAGACCATGGAGCTCGCCGAGCTCCTGCAGTGGTTGTCGATGAGCAAGAAGACGGGCACGCTCGTGGTCGACAACTCCCGCGTGCAGAAGCAGATCTTCTTCGAGCACGGGCGCGTCATCTCGTCGGCCTCCACCGACCCGAGCGAGCACCTCGGCTCCTTCCTGGTCAGCCACGGCTTCATCACCGAGATGGAGCTCACCCAGGCGATGAAGATGCAGCAGAGCAACAAGATGCTGCTCGGCAAGATCCTCACCACGGTGGGAGCGGTCTCCGAGGAAGACCTCCATCACATGCTGCGCATGAAGTCGGAGGAGGGGATCTTCGACGTCTTCACCTGGCCGGAGGGGGAGTTCCGCTTCCTGGACGGCAAACTGCCCCCCAACTACAACATGGTGCCGATCTCGCTCGACGTGGCGGCGATCGTCATGGAGGGCCTGCAGCGTCTCGACGAGTGGAAGCGCATCCGCGAGGTCATCCCGAGCACGGACTGCGTGCCCGTCGCGGTCGCCCCCTTCGACAGCAGCGACACCGTGGACGGCACGCCGCTCGTGCTCTCGCTGGTGGACGACGACCGCTCCGTCGCCGAGATCGCGCAGATGCTGCACGCCAACGAGTTCCACGTCTGTCGCGTGCTCGTCCGGCAACTCGCCGCCGGCTGCCTCAAGATGGTGCGCCCGCGCCGGATCGAGGCCGACTCCGAGGTCGCCGAGCTGCCGCCCGCCGGCCACGGGCCGACCACCGGCGAGAGCCTGGTCGAGGCCGCCCGCCAGCTGCTCGACAAGAAAGAGCTCGAGGCCGCGCTGCGCCACGCGCGCGCGGCGCGCGCGCTCGAGCCCGACAGCCCGAAGGTGGCCACCGCGGCGCAGCGCATCGAGGAGCGCCTGCGCGAGCAGATCGAGACCTCCGGCATGCGCCTCGACGCGGTGCCCGTGCTCGCCATGCCGATGGAGGAGCTGACCAAGCTCAATCTCTCCCCCCAGGAGGGCTTCGCGCTGACGCGCATCGACGGCTCGAGCGACCTCGCCTCGCTGATCAAGATCGGTCCGATGCCGGCGCTCGACGCCCAGCTCCTGTTCTGGCGCCTGCTCAAGGCCGACCTCATCCGCCTCCACGGCCGGCGCTGACCGGCGCCACCGCTCAGCGCGGCCGGGGCCGCGAGACCTCGACGGAGCCACGCAGCGCGAATCGCAACGGCCAGTCGGCGGCCGCGCCGGCGTAGTGCACGCCGATCCGCGCGCCGCGCACCACTTCGCCGTCCGCAACCGGCTCGCCCGCCGTCAGGCGCAGCTCGCCGGCGAGCAGCGAGACGCCGTCCAGGCGGCGGTCGACGGCGAGCGCCTGGCAGAGGCGGCCGGGTCCGCCGGCGAGCTCGCCCGCGCGCGGCGGCCGCGCCAGCGCGCGCAGCTCGCGCATGCGCTCCGCGCCCTCGACCGCCTCGCCGGCGCGCAGCAGCACGGCGCTGCCCGACCCCTCCTCGCCGCACACCACGTTGAGGCAGCAGTGCAGGCCGTAGATGGCGTAGACGTAGGCGCGCCCCCCGCCCAGGTACATCGAGCGCACGCGCTCGGTTCTCCGCCCGCCCCAGGTGTGGGCGGCGCGGTCGTCCGGGCCCAGGTAGGCCTCGGTCTCGACCAGGCGCAGCACGAGCCGGCGGCCGCCCAGCTCGCGGATCAGGTAGCGCCCGAGCAGGTCGCGCGCGACCTGGTCGGACGGGCGCCGGAAGAAATGGCGCTGCAGCGCACGGAGGGAGCCCACGACGAAGCGATTCTAGGGCGGGTGTCCGCATCGCGCGCGATATGCTCCGCGCGTGCGGACGATCCTGATCACCGGCGGCGCTGGCTTCATCGGCAGCCACCTGGCGGACGACGCGCTGGGGCACGGCGAGCGCGTGATCGTGCTCGACAACCTGGCGACCGGCAAGCGCGAGAACGTCCCCGCCGGCGCCGTCTTCCACCACCGCGACCTGCTCGACCCGGGCCTCGACGAGCTGCTCCGCGACGAGCGCGTCGAGGTGGTCAGCCACCACGCGGCCCAGGCCAACGTGCGGATCTCGCTCGACGACCCGGCCGCCGACGCGCGCGTCAACGTGCTGGGCAGCCTGGCGCTGGTCGCCGCCTGCAAGCGCGCCGGCGTGCGCCGGCTGTTGTTCGCCTCGAGCGGCGGCACCGTCTACGGCGAGCAGGAGACCTTCCCCTGCGCCGAGGACCACCCGAAGCGGCCGGGCAGTCCCTACGGCTGCGCCAAGTACGCGGTCGAGCTCTACCTCGACGCCTTCCGCCGCGCCGGCGACCTCGACCCGATCGTGCTGCGCTACGCCAATGTCTACGGGCCGCGCCAGGAGCCCAAGGGCGAGGCCGGGATCGTCGCCATCCTGGCCGAGAAGCTGCTCACCGGGCAGACCCCGCGCATCTTCGACGACGGCGAGCAGACGCGCGACTACGTCCACGTCGGCGACGTCGTGGCCGTCCACCGCGCCGCGCTCGAGCGCTGGACGCCCGGCGCCTACAACGTCGGCACCGGGGTCGAGACCTCGGTCAACGCGCTGTTCGGGATGGTGACGGCCGCGCTCGGCGTGCGCGTCGAGCCCGTGCACACCCCGGCCCTGCTCGCCGAGCTGCGCCGCAACTCGCTCGACGCCGCGCTCGCCGGGCGCGCGCTCGGCGCGCGCCCGCGCACGACGCTGGCCGAGGGGCTGGCGAGGACGCTGCCCTGGTACCGGGAGCGCTACGGGCGATGAGCGCGTCGGGGCAAGCCATGGCGGATCGGTGGCCCGAGCTCTGGGCGGAGCTGCCGGAGCCGTTCCGCTCGGCGCTCGACCCGGCGCGGCCGTGGGCGCTGCTCGACGCCGCGCTCGAGGCGGCTCTCGCGGCGCTCCCCTCCTCGACGATCGAGATCGCGCTCGACCCGCGCGTCCACCTCGCGGGCGATCGGATCGCGATCGGCAAGGGCACCCGGATCGGGCCGGGCGCGGTGCTCGAGGGGCCGCTGCGCATCGGCCGCGACTGCGAGATCCGCGCCGGCGCCTACCTGCGCGGCGGCTGCTGGCTGGGCGACGGCTGCGTGGTGGGGGCGAGCGTCGAGGTCAAGCGCGCGATCTTCCTCGACCGGGCGAAGGCACCGCACCTGACCTACGTCGGCGACTCGGTCCTGGGCAGGGACGTCAACCTCGGCGCCGGCACGGTGCTCTCGAACTTCCGCCACGACGGCGCCGAGATCGCGATCCCGACCGGCGGGGACAAGGTCGCCACCGGCCGCCGCAAGCTGGGCGCCCTGCTCGGCGACGGCGTCGCGGTGGGCTGCAACTCGGTGCTCAACCCGGGCACGATCGTGGGCGCGCGCACCCAGGTCTACACCGGCGTCCAGCTGCGCTCGGGCGCCTACCCCGCCGACGCCATCATCAAGCTGCGCCAGACGCTCGAGATCGTGCGGCTCGCGCGCGGCTGAGGCGGCGCCTCACGGCCCGGGCGGCGGCGGCTCGTAGCTGTCGCCCTCGGCCGGCGCGGCCTCGCCCGCGGCCGCCTCCCCCGCACCCTGCCGGTTGAGCTCGGCGCGCTCGGCCTCGTACTTCTCCCAGGCCCTGACCGCGTCCTCCCCGGTCGCGCCGCCTGCTTGGGCCTCCGCCAGTCCGCGCTCCATCTCCGCCGCCCGCTCCTGCATCTCGCGCGTGCGCTCCGCCTCCGCGACCGACCCGCCGCCAGGCTCCGCGTACGAGCCGTCCTCCTGGGTCGCCGAGGACCCGCCCGCCGGCGGCGCCGGCGCATTCCCGCCACCGCAGGCGCCGAGCGCCACGACCGCCACACCGAGAAGCATCGAAGGAAGGGCTCGCATGGCCGGAATGGTAGCAGCCGCCCGGCGGCCGCCGGAATCAGGCCGGGGTGCCGAGCGGGCTGGTGACCACGACGACCGTGCGGTCGTCGTTGGGGGCGGCGTCGCCGCACCAGGCTTCGACGTCGGCGAGCATGGCCTCGACGATCTCCTTGGCGGGGCGGCCGGCGAGGCTCCTGGCGAGCGCGACCAGGCGCTCGACGCCGTACTCGGCGCCCTCGCCGCCCGGCGGGCCGTCCGGCGCGGCCTCGATCATGCCGTCGGTGTAGAGCACGATCATGTCGCCGGGGGCGAGCTGGACGAAGCCGCGGTCGTAGGTGGCGGCGGCGAGAGGACCGAGCACCGGGCCACCCTCCTCGAGGAAACGCGCCTCGCCCGCGGCCGAGAGGTGGAACGGCGGCGGGTGGCCGGCGTTGACGTAGATGAAGACCCCGTTGACCTCGAGCTCGCCGTAGAACATCGACACGAAGCGGCTGGTCAGCGTCGACTTGTGAATGATCTGGTTCAGGCGCTCGACCGTGCGCACGATCTTGAAGTCGCGCGCCAGGCCCATGCGCAGGCCCATGTAGATGTCGCGCACCTGGAGCGCCGCCGGCAGCCCGTGCCCCGAAACGTCGGCGATGGCGAGGCCCAGGATCTTGTCGCTCTGCGGGATGAAGTCGTAGAAGTCGCCGCCCACCTTCTCCATCGGACGCGTCGAGCCGGACAGGTCGAAGTGGCCGTAGACCGGCACGCGCTTGGGCAGGATCGAAGCCTGGATCAGGCGCGCCTGCTCGAACACCTCGCTCATGCGGTCCTGGCGCAGCTTCTGGTTGATGCTGTGGCGGAGCATGCCGAGCGAGAAGAGCACGTCGTCGCGGTGCGCGCCGTGCGCGACGTCGAAGGAGAGCAGGAAGCGTTCCTCGCCGACCTCGATCGCCGCGAAGCCCTCGACGCCGATGCGCGCCTCGAACTCGCGGTCGATCGCGGGGTCGTCGGCGGTCATGTAGACGACGCCGTTCTCGAGCGCCTCGTGCACCGGCGCGTAGTCCTCCGAGACGCGCAGGCCGACGATCTCCGGGCGCGGCGCCGGGAAGGTGGACGCGATGCGGTAACCGCCGTCCACGCGCCGGTAGAGGCGCCCGCCGGTGATGCCCAGCGCGTCGCGCAGCCGGTCGATGACGGCCGCGGCCAGCACCTGGATCGCGGCGCCGGTCTCGCCGGCCGCCTCGATCTCGGCCACCACCTGCTCGACCCTCTTCATCAGCAGCCGGTAGCCGGCCGGGCGCGTCTCGGGCGCGTTCGAGGTCACGGTCCCGGGCTCCGGCTCAGCCGCGGTCGATCAGCGCGCGCACGATGCGGTCCTGCGCGGCGTGCGCGGCGGCGTTGCTGCGCACCTGGTTGCACAGGATCGAGAAGGCGTAGACGCGGCCGGTGGCGCCCTTGGCGTAGCCCGACAGGGTCGAGACGCCGGAGAGCGTCCCGGTCTTGGCGAAGACGTTGCCGCGGTAGGGCGGCTCGGCCAGGCGCCGCCGCCAGGCCAGCCCCTCCTCGCCGGAGAAGGGCAGCGAGCGCACGAAATCGCGCCCGAAGGCGTGGAAGTACATGCGCTCGAGCAGCGTCGTCATCGCTCGTGGCGAGGCCTGGTCCGCGCGCGACAGTCCCGAGCCGTCGGCGATCCGGAAGTGCGCGGGGTCGACGCCCAGGCCGGCGACCACCTTCGACACGGCAGCGGCGGCCGCCGACCAGCTGCCCTTGCCCTCGAGGCGGTGGCCGAGGAGCTTCGCGAGGCACTCGGCGTAGAAATTCTGGCTGCGCTTGTTGGTCACCGCCAGCGTGGCGGCGAGGTCGCTGCGGTGGGCCGCGACCTGCTCCCAGACCCCCTCCGGCAGGCCGTGGGCCGGACGCACCCCGGCGGAGAGCTCGACGCCCTCCTCGGCGAACGCCGCGCGCAGCGCACCGGCGAAGTAGGCGGCCGGATCGTGGACCGCCACCCAGACGTCGAGCGCGCCGGAGCGGCGCGCGATCGAGCCGGAGACCACGAAGACGTCGGCGCCGTCCTCGCGGGTGATGAACACCCGCCCGCCCTTCTCGACCGTGCGCGCGGTGTTGCGGAACCGGAAGTGCGGCAGCGCGGGCACGGTCTCGACCACCGCCGCCGCGCCGGCCCCGCGCCCGGGGCGCACGCGCACCAGCACGCAGTTGTCGCTGAACGAGAGCGCGTCCACCGGCGCCTCGTACCAGGTCGTGAGCTGGTCGCGCGGCCAGTCCGGGTGCACGCGCGGCTCCTCGAAGATGCCGTTGACCAGCACCAGGTCCCCGGCGACCCGCTTCACGCCGCGCGCGACGAG
>JAFNAE010000199.1 GCA_017860005.1 Acidobacteriota bacterium
GCGCGCAGCGTCTCCTCGATGCTGCTCGGGCGCGAGGCGGCGGGCGGCGTGGAGATCGGCAGCTTCGAGGAGCTCGGCCGGCTCTTCGTCTGGTACGGCGCCGGCTTTGCCGCCATCTTCCTGCTCGTCGCGCTGCTCTACCGGCACGGCGTGCGGCGCGCCGCGGCGCTCGGGCTCGGCCCCGGCGCGCGGGAGCAGGCTGCCTTCCTCGCCCGCCACTACGCGATCTTCGTCGCCGTGGGCCTGCTCTCGATCCTCCTCGCGGTGACCGGCCTCGGGCTGCGCGTCGCGCTGCCGGGGTGGATCTACGGCCTGCTCGGTCCGCTGTGCGGCGCCCACGGCGTCTGGAACGCGCGCCGGACGAGGCGCGCCGCGGGCTAGAGCCAGCGCTTCCAGAAGTCGAGCATCAGCCGGTAGAGGTGGCGGCGCGCCGGGCGGTCCGCGATGTCGTGCTTGCGCATCGGGTAGAGCATCAGGTCGAACGGCTTGCCGGCCGCGATCAGCGCGTCGGCGAAGCGCAGCGTGTTCTGCGGGTGGACGTTGTCGTCGTAGGTGCCGTGGACGAGCAGCAGCCTGCCGTGGAGGTCCTTGGCGCGCGGCACGAGCGAGACCTCGTCGTAGCCCTCCCGGTTCTCGGCCGGAGTCTTCATGTAGGGCTCGGTGTACTTGGTGTCGTAGGTCCGCCGGTCCGAGGCCGGGGCGACCGCGATGCCGGCGCGGAACTCCTGCGAGCGCGTGAGCAGGAGCAGCGTCGTCGTGCCGCCGCCGCTCCAGCCCCAGATCCCGACCCGCTCCGGATCGATCCAGGGCTGCGCCTTGAACCAGCGCACGCCGGCGACCAGGTCGGCGACCTCGACCTCGCCCGAGACGATCTTCAGGATCCGGTTCTCCATCGCCTTGGTCTCCGCGGTGGCGACGCGCGAGTCGATGGTGGCGACGAGATAGCCCTCGCCGAGGAGAACCTGCTCCCACAGCGCGCTGCCCGGCGGCGGCCAGATCCGCCAGTTGTCCATCACCGCCGGCGCGTTGGGCTCGCCGTAGACGTAGAGGACGAGCGGGTACCTCCGCGCCGGGTCGAAGTCGCGCGGCCGGTAGAGGCGCGCCTGGAGCGGGTGACCGTCGGCGGCCGGGACGGTGAGGAGCTCCGGCAGCTGGAGGCCGAGCTCCGCCAGCCGCTCGGGCACCACGCTGGTGAGCGTCGCGAGCCGCGTGCCCGCGGCGTCGTGGAGCGTGAGCGCCGGGGGCCGGTCGTGGCTCGAGTGCGCGTCGAGGTAGTAACGGCGGTCGTCGCTCCAGTCGACCTCGTGCACGCCGCTCTCGCTCGACAGGCGCACGAGCCCGGTGCCGTCGAGGCCGACCCGGTAGAGCTGGATCTGGGTGAGATCGGGCCGGCGGGCGGTGAAGTAGGCCCAGCCGTTGCGCTCGTCGAGGGTGGTCGCGATCGTCGAGTTCTGCCAGGCCGCGGTGCCGCGGATCGACCAGGGCCCGGAGGTGATCGCGCCGACGCGCTCGCCGCCGAGGGTGTAGCGGTAGAGGTGGGTGTGGCCGTCGGCCTGCGAGGTGGCGACCAGCTCCTCGCCGTTGGCGAGGAAGTGGAAGTCGATCGCGTTGACCCACGCCGGGTCGGTCTCGGTGAGCACACGGTGCGCGGCGCCGTTGCGCTCGACGCGGTAGAGGTCGGCGCGGTCCTGGGCGCGGTTGAGGGCGACGACGCCCAGCGCCTGGCTGTCGTCGAGCCACTCGATCTGGGTCAGGTACTCGTAGGCGACGGTGGACGGGTCGAGCCAGGTGGTGCGGCCCGCGCCGACGTCGTGGATGGCGAGGCGCACGAGCGGGTTGGCTCCGCCCGCCTTCGGATAGCGCTGGAGCAGGACGCGCGGCGTCTCCGGCTCGATGTCCACGAAGGTCGAGACCGCGACCGGCGACTCGTCGGTGCGCAGGAACGCGAGCGCGCTCGAATCGGGGGACCAGAAGATGCCGGCGCCCTCGTGGCCGAAGATCTCCTCGAGGTAGACCCAGGAGAGCGCGCCGTTGAGCACGGCGTCGGAGCCGTCCCGCGTCACGCGCGTCTCCTCGCGGCGCTCGAGATCGAGCAGCCAGAGATCGTGGCCGCGCACGAAGGCGAGCCGGCGCCCGTCGGGCGACAGGCGCGGATCGGACTCCTCGGCCTCGGTGCGGGTCAGCCGCTCGAAGCGCGAGGCGTCGAGGCGCAGCCGGAAGAGGTCGCCGCCGACGAGGTAGACGGCGTTGCGTCCCGCCGCGTCGAGGCTCTCCGGCCAGTCCAGCGCCGCGGGGGCCTCCACCCCCTCGAGCTGCTCGCCCAGGCTGGCGAGCGCCGCGGCGGCGTCGACCGCGCGCGTGCGCGCCAGCGTGCGCGGGTCGACGCGCTCGAAGGTGCGCTGCGCGGCGGGCGCGCCGAAGTCGAGCAGCAGCACGGTGCCCTCCGAGGTCCAGACCGCCCGGCCCGGCCGGCCGAGCGCCTCGCCGGCGTCGCTGAAGATCCAGTCGACGGTGATCGGGGGCGCGGTCGGCTCCGGCGCGGCGTCCGGCAGCTGGGCCGTGGCGGGCGCCGCGGGCAGGGCCAGCGCGGCGAGCAGCAGAAGCTCGAGTCGCATGGGGTCTCCGTCCTCTCAGGGGGCCTTGACCAGGGGCAGCTCGAGGAAGCTCGCCCGGCCGTTGGCGTGCCAGACGCGTTGCACGGCCTTGCGGTAGTCGCCGGGCTGCGCGAAGAAGATGCTGGGCACGAAGGTCTGGGGGTTGCGGTCGTAGAGCGGGAACCAGCTCGACTGGACCTGGACCAGGATCCGGTGCCCGCGCCGGAAGACGTGGTGCGCGGCGGGCAGCTCGAAGCGGTAGTCGAGCGCCGCGCCGGGCTCGAGCGCCTTCGGGTTCTCGAAGCTCTCCCGGTAGCGGCCGCGGAAGATGTCGGCCGCGATCATCAGCTGGTAGCCGCCGAGCTCGGGCTGCCCGGCGACCTCGTCGGGATGGAGGTCGATCAGCTTGACCACCCAGTCTGAGTCGGTGCCGCTGGTCGAGGCGACCAGGTGGACGAGCGGCGCGCCCGCGATCTTGACCGGGCGCTCCAGCACCTCGGAGACGAAGGTCACCACGTCCGTGCGGCCGGAGGCCGCGCGCTGGTCGTCCACCAGCCAGCGCGACCAGCCGTCGCTGGTCGCATCGATCGGCCGCGCGCGGTAGGGCACGGGCCTGGCCGGATCCGAGACGTACTCCTCGAACTCGGCCTCGCCCGCGGCGGGCGCCTCGAACGCCAGCCGGCCCCCGGCGCGCAGGTAGAGCGGCGTCGCCTGGGGCTTGCAGCCGCCCTCGCAGCCGGACGGCCAGGCGGCCAGCCGCCGCCAGGCGTTGGTGCCGGTCTCGAAGGCGGTGACCGGGGCGATCCCGGCCGCGGGCGCGCCCTCCTTCAGGTACTGGTCGAGGAACGGGCGCAGGACGTCGCGCCGGAAGGCGAGCGCCGTGTCGGCGTCGAACCGGATGGCGCCGAGCGAGCCGCCGTCGCGGATCGCCTGGCCGTGGCACCACGGACCCAGGACCAGGAACACCCTGTCGTTGCCGGCGTCCTTGGGCTCGATCGCGCGGTAGACCGCGAGCGCGCCGTAGATGTCCTCCTGGTCGAACAGGCTGTGGACGATCATCACCGGCACGGTGAGCGGCTCGGCGGCGAGCACGCGATCGACGGCCTGGTCGCGCCAGAAGGCGTCGTAGGCCGGGTGCGCGAGGATCTTGCGCCAGAAGCCGACCTGCTCGAGCCCGCGCCGGCGGCCGAGCTCGCCCGCGGAGCCCGCCGCCAGGTAGGCCTCGTATTCGTCGAAGTGGGTCGTGTACCACTTCGACTCGTTCTCGCGCGTCGCCTCCTGGTCCCAGATGTAGGGCATCATGGTCTGGCGGAAGGCGCCGTGGTGGAACCAGTCGTCCCCCATCCAGCCGTCGACCATCGGGTTCATCGGCACCGCGACCTTGAGCGCCGGGTGCGGCCGCACCAGCGCCATGAGCGGCAGGAAGCCGTCGTAGGAGATGCCGAGGATGCCGACGCGGCCGTTCGACTCCGGGACGTTCTTCACCAGCCAGTCGATGGTGTCGTACGTATCCGTCGCATGGTCGACCGGGGTCGGGTTCTGGGGACCGGAGAGCGGGCGGTTCATGACGTAGTCGCCCTCCGACCGGTACTTGCCGCGCACGTCCTGCACGACCCGGATGTAGCCGCCCTCGACGATCACATCGGTGACGTTGTCGTAGCCGAAGAGCGTCGGGCCGAGGTGCGCGCTGGGACTCCTCCGGGTCAGCTTGTCGGCCTCGTAGGGCGTGCGGGTCAGCAGCATCGGGGCCCCGGCGGCGCCCTTCGGCACCAGGATCACGGTGTGCAGCCGGACCCCGTCCCGCATCGGGATCATCGCCTCGCGCCGCTCGTGGTCGAAGCCGAAGGTCGGCTCGACCACCCGCGCGGGGATCTCGCTCGGATAGTCCGGATACGTCCCGGCCGGAGGGGGCGACTTCTGCGCCGCGGCCGGCAGCACGACGAGGAGCGCCAGGAGAGCGGCCGCGATCGGAACTCTGGGCGGTCGGAGCGTCGTGATGGGCATCGGCTTCCCTCCCTGATTCGGCGATCGGTACCCTTGCCGGAAGACACCGCCGCGCGCGGCGGAAACCTAACACCGGGCGGGCGCCACGAAACCGCGCCCGGCGGCCGGCGTAGATCGGGATGATGCCGAGGCTCCTCCAGCTGCTGGCCGCTCTCGCGCTGCTCGCGGCGCCCGCGCCCGCGGCGACGGGCGCGCGGGTCGAGCTCAAGGTCGACACCGCGCAGGCGGAGGCGGTGCTCGACCTGGTCGAGAAGCACGCCGTGGGCACGGCGCCCGCCGAGTCCGACTGGGAACGGCTCTTCTCGACCGAGCCCTACCTCCGGCTGGAGAGGCGCGAGGCCTCGCTCGGCCGGCCCTTCTCCCGGGACGACTTTCGCG
>JAFNAE010000076.1 GCA_017860005.1 Acidobacteriota bacterium
CGCGCGGCGACCCGGCGCTCGCCGTCGCCGTCGATCAGCTCGCCGGCCACCGCGCGCTCCGCGCGCACCAGCTCCCCGACCGCCCCCTCCACCTCGGCCTCCGAGGCCCCGGTCAGCTCCCCGAGGCGCCTCGGCGAGAGGCTCCCATAGAAGGGCAGGACCTGCGACACGATCGTGGCCAGCGCCGTGACACCCGTCTCCGCGCCGGGCGCCCGCGCCCCGAGCTCTCCCGGATCGGCCTCGAGCGCTCCTCCCTCCTGGAGCGCTCGCGCGCTCGCCGCGAAGGCGCGCGCGATTTCCGTTCCCGTCGGGAGGCGGAACGCGCTCTCGAGCGCCGAGACCGCCTCCAGGTCGGGCGACGGCCGCCAACGCACCAGCTTCGGCGCGATCGCCGCCACCATCTCCGCGGCGGCCGGCTCCCCGGCCGACTCGACGCGGTCGCGGTCGATCGCGTCGAGCAGGGCGCGCCATTCGTCGAACGGCAGGATCAGCCGCTCCTTGACCCACTCGAGCAGCTCTCCGGCATCCCGGGGCGCGTAGCCCGGCTGGAGGCGCTGCGCCTTGGCGGTGAACCGCCCGGCCAGAGCGGAAGGGATCGCCGGACGTCCGGAGGCCTGGAGCGCGATCTCGCGCAGCAGGTCGCCGCGCAGGGCGCTCGCGCGCCGCGCCTCGGGCGTGTCGTCCTCGTACATCAGCTCGTTGGTTCGGGCCCGGACGAGGCCGGTGGCGAACGGCGACGGCCGTGCGGTACGCACCGAGCTCAGCCGGACCTCGCCCGCGGCCAGCTCGCGCAGGCGCTCGCGCAAGACGTCGAGCTCGAACTCGTCGGCGAGGCAGGTGCGCCAGGTCTCGAGCACCAGGGGGAAGTCGTCGTGGCGCGCCACCGACTCGAGCAGCCGCTTCGCGTTCTGGCGCGAGACCCAGAGCGGCGTGCGCCGGCTGGGCCCGGCGCGCGGCAGGAGCAGGGCGCGCTGAGCGTTCTGCCGGAAGTGGGCGCCGAAGAAGCCGGTGCTCTCGAGCCGCGCGCGTAACAGTTCCTCGCAGCGCTCCGGCTCGAGCGCGAGCAGCAGGTCGCGCACCTCCACGCCCGGCGGCAGCACGAAGAGCACCGCGTCGTCGTTGACGACCGTCTCGAGCGGCGTCCCCTCGCGCTCCTGCCAGAGCGCGGTCAGGGCGAGCGCCAGCGGCCGGTTCACCGAGCCGCCCCAGAAAGTGTAGAGGATCACCTGCCGGCGCTCGGCGCCTTCGCCGTGCGCGGAGGCATCCTCGATCACCAGGTGCCGCCGGTGCGGCAGCGGCACGCCCAACGCCGCCCGCTGCTCGCGCAACAGGCGCACGAGCTCCGCCGCCGCCGCCGGCTCGAAGCCGTGCTCGGCGGCGAGCTCGTCGGCGAAGTCCGGATGCCCGAGGCGTGCCTCGGCACGCTCGAGGAGATCGGCGACCCGCTCCGAGAAGAAGGCCTCCCGGTCGCGCGCGTCGGCGCGCCAGAACGGCGCCAGGAGCGCGCCGCCCCGCGCCGGCGTCACCAGCACCTCGTTGGCGCCGATCGAGCTCACGCGCCAGGCCTGGGCGCCGAGCACGAAGCCGTCGCCCACCGAGCGCTCCCAGACGAACTCCTCGTCGAGCTCCCCGAGCTTCGCCTTCGATCCCTCGACGCGCAGCTGGAAGTAGCCGCGGTCGGGGATCGTGCCGCCCGCGCGCGCGAGCAGGCGCGCCAGTCCCGGACGGCCCTCGATGGTGCCGGCGATCCGGTCGATCGCGACGCGCGGGCGGAGCTCCTCGACGCGCGCCTGGGCGTAGCGCCCGGCCAGCATCTCCACCACCAGGTCGAACTGCTCGCGCGCGAGCTCGTGGAAGGGATCCGATCCGCGCAGGAATCCATAGAGCTCGTCGAGCGCCCAGCGCTCGCGCGCCACGCAGGCGAGCACGGTCTGGGCGAGCAGGTCGAGCGGCGAGCGCACCGGGCGCACCGGCTCGATCTCGCCCGCGCGCACGGCGGCGACCGCCACCGCGCAATCGAGGAAGTCGCGCGCGTGGGTCGGGTAGAAGACGGCGCGGCTCACCTCGCCGACGCCGTGGCCGGCGCGCCCGACCCGCTGCGCAGCCGAGGAGAGCGTGCGCGGCGACTGCAGGAGCAGCACCCGGTCGAGGGCGCCGACGTCGATGCCGAGCTCGAGCGAGCTGGTGGCGACGATCGCCGGCAGGCTCCCCGCCTTGAGCCGCTCCTCCACCGCGCGACGCAACTCGCGCGAGAGCGAGCCGTGGTGGGACCAGGCGATCTCCCGGCCGGCCGCCTCGTTCACGAAGCGGGTGGCCTTCTCGGCCAGACGGCGGCTGTTGGTGAAGACGATCGTCGAGCGGCTCTCCCGGATGCGCGCGTGCAGGTCCTCCGCGAGCCGCCGCCAGAAGGCGTCGCCCTCGCGCTGCTCGTCGGACTCCCCGGCGGGCGGGAAGGGGAAGCGCACCGAGAGGTCGTAGCGCTTGTCGGAGCGCGCCGCGAGCACCGCCACCGGGCGCGGCTCGTGGCGAACCTCGCCGCCCGCCCCGCGCACGCTCCGCCAGCCGCCCACGAAGCGCGCGACGCGCTCGACCGGGCGCACGGTGGCCGACATCGCGACGCGCTGGAACTCGCCGGCGAGGCGGACCAGCCGGTCCACCGCCGTGATCAGGTGCGTGCCGCGCTTGTTCGAGACCACGGCGTGGATCTCGTCGAGGATCACCGTGCGCACTCCGGCGAGCAGGCTCTCCGCGCGCGCCGAGAGGAGCAGGAGGTTGAGGCTCTCCGGCGTGGTGATCAGGATCTCCGGCGCCCGCCGCAGCATGCGGGCGCGCTCGGCCGCAGGCGTGTCGCCGCTGCGCACCGCGACGTGCACGGCGGGCGGATCGAACCCGGACGAGGCCAGCTCGCGGCGCAGCTCCGCGAGCGGCGAGCGCAGGTTGCGCTCGATGTCGGCGTTCAGGGCCTTGAGCGGCGAGACGTAGAGGACGCGCACCGCGCCGCCCTCCCAGGCGCCGGTGAGCAGCCGGTCGAGCGCCCAGAGGAAGCCGGCCAGGGTCTTGCCGCTCCCGGTCGGCGCCACCGCCAGCACGTGCTCCCCCGCCGCGATGCGCGGCCAGGCCAGCTCCTGGACTCCGGTCGGAGCGCCGTAGCGGCGCCGGAACCAGGCGGCGACGCGAGCGTCGAAGCGATCGAGCGCCGAGCTCACCCGCGAAGCCTCGTGGCGGCCCTGGCCCGGGTCCGGACCGGAGCTAGCCCCCGGCGCCCGCCGCGAACGTGTCGCAGCGATCGGGGTCGCCGCTCTCGAGGCCGCGGCGGAGCCAGGTGACGCGCATCTCGGAAGAGCCGTGGGTCCAGCTCTCGGGCGAGATCCGGCCCTGCGCCATGTGCTGCATGCGGTCGTCGCCGATCGCGGCCGCCGCGCGCAGCCCCTCCTCGACGTCGCCCGCCTCGAGGATGCCGCGTCCGGCTGCCGAGTGGCCCCACACACCGGCGAGGCAGTCGGCCTGCAGCTCCATGCGCACCGAGAGCTCGTTGACCTGCTCCTGGGAGCGCGCGCGCCGTTGCGCCTCCGTGACGCGGTCGGCGAGCCCGAGCAGGTTCTGCACGTGGTGGCCGACCTCGTGCGCGATCACGTAGGCCTGGGCGAAGTCGCCCGGCGCGCCGAGCCTTCGCTCCAGGTCGGCGAAGAACGACAGGTCGAGGTAGAGCTTGCCGTCGGCCGGGCAGTAGAACGGCCCCACCGCCGCGGCGTTGAAGCCGCATGCCGAGCCGACCGCGTCGCGGAACAGCACGAGGGTCGGCAGCCGGTACTCGACGCCCTGCGCGCGGAAGATCCCGGTCCAGGTCTCCTCGGTGTCGGCGAGCACGACCGAGGCGAACTCGGCCAGGTGGTCGTCGGCGGCGCCGGTCCCGGTCTGGACTCCGGACGGCACGCTCACCTCGGCACCGGGCGCCCCGAGCCCGCCCCCGCCCTCGACGTTCTGGAGCAGCGCCAGCGGGTCGACGCCGGTCAGCCACGAGATCACCAGCACCAGGATCAGGGTGCCGCAGCCGCCGACTGCCATGCCGCGCCCGCCGCCCGGGAAACCCCGGCGGTCCTCGACCTGCGTGCTGCCCTTGCGGCCTTGCCAACGCATCGCGGCCTCCTCTCGCCGACCGGCCGCCTTTCTACACCCGTCCGCCGGCGCCGTCGAGTGGGAGGGCCTCCCGGGCTAGGATGAGGGCATGACCTCGCTGCGCGGCAAGACCCTGTTCATCACCGGCGCTTCGCGCGGCATCGGGCTGGCAATCGCGAAGCGCGCCGCCCTGGACGGCGCCCACGTCGTCCTCGCCGCCAAGACCGAGCGGCCGCATCCGAAGCTGCCGGGCACCATCCACACCGCGGCCGCCGAGATCGAAGCGGCGGGCGGGCGGGCGCTGGCGCTCGCCACCGACATCCGCGACGAGGCCCAGGTGGCCGTCGCAGTGGCGAAGGCGGTCGAGACCTTCGGCGGCATCGACGTCCTGGTCAACAACGCGTCGGCGATCTCGCTCACCGGCACCCTCGACACGCCGATGAAGCGCTTCGACCTGATGCACTCGGTCAACGTGCGCGGCACGTTCTGCTGCTCCCAGGCCTGCCTGCCGCACCTGCTGCGCGCCGCCAATCCGCACATCCTCAACCTCGCGCCGCCGCTCAACCTCGACCCGAAGTGGTTCCGCGGCCACGTCGCCTACACCATGGCCAAGTACGGGATGTCGATGTGCGTGCTCGGCATGGCCGAGGAGTTCCGGGAGCGCGGCGTGGCGGTCAACGCGCTGTGGCCGCGCACGACGATCGCCACCGCGGCGGTCGCCATGCTCGGCGGCGACGAGATGCTCGGCCACAGCCGCCGGCCGGAGATCCTCGCCGACGCCGCCCACTGGATCCTGACCCAGCCCGCGCGCGAGTGCACCGGGAACTTCTTCGTCGACGAGGAGGTCCTGGCCCGCGCGGGCGTTCACGACCTCGCCCGCTACGCCGTGACGCCCGGCGCGGAGCTGGTGCCGGACTTCTTCCTCTGAGCCATGAGCGCCGCGGAGAGCTTCGGGACCCGCCCGCTGCGTCTGGTCGACGCCACGATCATGGCGCGCATCTTCGAGGTGACCGACGCCTGCGGTCTCTCGCGCGAGGCGGTGCGCGTGCCGCTCGCGGGCGACGGCGACGGCCGCATCCGCCGCCTGGAGAACGGCGTCTGGGAGATCGTGGTGCCGGCCGCGGGCCCGCTCGAGCCGTTCCTGGCCCGGCTGGCCGCCGAGCTCGGCGGCGCCGCCGCCGGCTGAGCCGGCCGGTTCAGGCCGTTCCGGGCTCGACGAAGGTGGCCACCACCACCGTCACGTTGTCGCTCGCACCGCGAGCGAGCGCGCGGTCTACCAGCTCAACGCAGGCCCGCTCCTCCGAGGCCGGCTTGGCCAGGATCGTCGCGAGCTCCTCGTCGGCGACCGTCTCGGTCAGGCCATCGGTCGCGAGCAGGAGGCGGTCCCCCGGCGCGAGCGTCTCGACCACGGCCTCGATCTCCAGCTCGCGCCCGTCGCGACCCATCGCGCGCGCGAGCACGTGGCGCAGCCGATGCCCTTCGACCTCCGCCTGGCGGATCGCCCCCCGGTCCGCGAGCCGCTGGGCCAGCGTGTGGTCGCGGGTCAGCCGCCGGAGCCGGCCGGCGCGCATCAGGTAGGCGCGCGAGTCTCCGACGTGCAGGAGGAGCAGCCGCCGACCGATCGCATAGCCGGCGGTGAGCGTCGTGCCCATGCCGTGGAGATCGACCGACTCGCGGGCGCGACTCGCGATCTCGGTGTCGATCGAGTGGAAGATGCGTTCGGCGCGCTCGAGCATCCCGCCCAGGTCCGCCTCTTCGAGACGGAAGTTCCAGCGCACTTCGGAGAGCACGAAGCGCACTCCCTCCGAGAGAGCGAGCGCGCTCGCCACCTCGCCCGCCGCAGCGCCCCCCAGCCCGTCCGCGACGCCCAGCAGCCAGCCGTCCTGCTCGAGGCGGCGCGGCAGCGCCGAACCGGGGACGTTGGTGCCGAGCGCGTCGAAGGCGCGGTGGACGCGCCCGACCAGATAGCTGTCCTCGTTGTCGGCACGCCCGCCGCGCACGCTGCGCGCCGCCCAGCGCAACTCCAGGACGGCTGGAGTCTCGGATCCGGAGGGGGGGCCGGAGGGGGTCACGACGAGGCGCCGGGAAGTGGTCCGATTGTGCGCCCGCACGCCTGGCTTGTCCACACCGGGGCCGTGGCCGGGGAGGCTAGACTCCCCGGCGTGGCGACCACCCTGCCCTCCGCCTGTCCGCTCGACTGCCCCGACGCCTGCTCGCTCGAAGTCACCGTCGAGGACGGCCGCGTCACGCGCGTGGAGGGTGCCCGCGATCGCAATCCGCTGACCAGCGGGTTCATCTGCGCCAAGGTGCGGCGCCTGCCGGAGCACGTCCACGGCGAGGAGCGCGTCCTCCATCCGATGCTGCGCACCGGGGAGAAGGGCGCAGGGCGGTTCGAGCGGATCACCTGGCCGGAGGCGATCGCCCTGCTGGCGAGCCGGCTCGTCGAAGCGCGCGACCGATTCGGCGGCGAGTCGATCCTGCCCTACTCCTATGGTGGATCGAACGGGCCGCTCTCGCAGGGCACCACCGACGCGCTCCTCTTCCGGCGCCTGGGCGCGTCGCGCCTGGCGCGCACCGTGTGCGCCGCCCCGACCGGAGCGGTCGCGACCGCGATGTACGGGAAGATGGAGGGCGTCGCGCCCGCCGACTACGCGGAGGCCCGGCTGATCGTGGTCTGGGGCGCCAACCCCCAGGTCTCGGGTATCCACCTGATGCCGCCGATCCGCGCCGCGCGCGCGCGCGGCGCGAAGCTGGTGGTGATCGATCCGCGCGCGACGCCGCTCGCGCGCCAGGCCGATCTGCACCTGGCGCCCCGACCCGGCGCCGACGTCGTGCTCGCGCTCGCGCTGATCCGCGAGCTGTTCGAGACCGGGCGCGCCGATCTCGCGTTCCTCGCCGCCCACGCCGAAGGCTGGCAGGAGTTGCGCCGGCGCGCGGAGCCGTGGACCGTGGCGCGCGCCGCGGCGACCGCCGGTGTCGCCGAGGGCGATCTGCGCGCCCTGGCCGCGCTCTATGCGGACACCAACCCGGCCGTGGTGCGCTGCGGCTGGGGGGTCGAGCGCAACCGCAACGGCGGTTCCGCGGTGGCGGCCATCCTGGCGCTGCCCGCGGTGGCCGGCAAGTTCGGCGTGCGCGGCGGCGGCTACACGCTCTCCAACTCGGGCGCCTGGCGCTTCGATGCCGGGGTGATCGCCGGGCCCGAGCCCGCCACGCGCGTGGTCAACATGAACCGGCTGGGCGAGGCGCTGACCTCGCTCGCCGATCCGCCGGTCCGCCTCCTGTTCGTCTACGACTCCAACGCGCTGGCGACCTCGCCGCACCAGAGCCTGATCCGGCGCGGGCTCGCGCGCACCGATCTGTTCACGGTCGTGTTCGACGCCGTCGCCACCGACACCGCGCGCTTCGCCGATCTCGTGCTCCCCGCCACCACGTTCCTCGAGCACCGCGAGCTCTCGCGCGGCTACGGCGCCTTCGTCCTCCAGGCCGCCGGGCCGGTGATCCCGCGCGTCGGAGAGGCGCGCCCGAACTACGAGGTCTTCGCCGACCTCGCGCTGGCCGCGGGCGTGGCGACGCGCGACGAGATCCCCTCGGAGGAGGACGCGATCCGCCTCCTGCTCGACTCGACCGGGCGCGGCGACGAGCTGCGCGACGAGCTCGCCGGCCGCGGCTGGGCGACGCCCGAGGCGGGCGAGCGTCCGATCCAGTTCGTGGACGTCCATCCGCGCACCGCGGGCCGGCGCGTCCACCTCCTGCCCGAAGCGCTGGACCGCGAGGCGCCCGAGGGGCTCTACCGCTTCCGCGACGATCCCGCGACGGCGGAGTACCCGCTCGCGCTGATCTCGCCCGCGACCGGGCGGACCATCTCGTCGACCTTCGGACAGCTCCATCCCGAACCGGCGCGGCTCGCGATCCACGCCAGCGACGCAGCCGCGCGCGGCATCGCCGACGGCGACCGCGTGCGCGTCCACAACGAGTGGGGCGAGGTGGTCTGCCGGGCGCAGGTCTCGGACGGCCTGCGCCCGGGCGTGGTCGAGCTGCCCAAGGGTCTCTGGAGCCACCACACCGAGAACGGCGCCACCGCCAACGCGCTCGCCCCCGACACGCTGACCGACGTCGGCGGCGGCGCCTGCTTCAACGACGCGCGCGTCGACGTCGAGCGCCTGGGCTGAGCGGCGGCGCGCGCGCCTAGGGCGCCGTCTCGACGACCAGCGCCGCCCGCCGGGCGCTCTCCGCCACGGACTGGAACGCGACCAGGACGAAGGAGCCGGCGGCGCCGCGCCGCGTGACCGGCTCGGCCGCGAAGAAGCTCCCCGTCTCCGGACACGCCTGGCCCGCCGGGCAGCTCACGAACTCCGCTCCCTCGACCGCCGCCTCGAGCGCCACGCGTGCGGGGACCGCCCCGGCCGGGAGCGCGACGCCCAGCACCGCGCAACCCGTCGGCAGCGATTCGAGCATCGTCCGCAGGTTCTTCTCGGTCACCGGCACCAGCGTCAGCCGCGCCGCGAGGCCGGCCGGACAGCCGTTCCCGCCCGCCGCCACGACCGCCTCCGCCCGCCACCCCCGCCCGTCGGACGAGCGCGCCACCGCGAACAGCGGCTCTTCCGCTTTCGCCTCCGGCCTGCTCGGCGCGGGCGGGCTCACCGGAGCGGTGGTCGTGGCGGGCCGAGAGGATTCCATAGAAGAAGGGACGGGCGGGGCTGTCGACGCAATCGTCGGCGCAGGTTCCGGAGCAATCGTCGGCGCTGGAGCAGGTGCAGCCACCGGCGGCGCAGGGGCCGTCGGCGGAGCCGGAGTCGGGGCCGGCGCCGCGGGCGCCGGAGCAAGTGCAGGCGCAGCCACGGTCGGCGCAGCAGCCGCCGGCGGAGCCGGAGCCGGGGTTGGAGCCGGCGTTGGCGCAGGCGCGGGAGCCGGAACAGGGGCGGGGGTCGCCGGCGCCTCCGCCTTCTTCTCCGGGGCCTTTGCGACCGGAGGCGCGGGAACCGGAGCGGGGGCGGGCGTCGCCGGCGCCTCCACCTTCTTCTCCGGGGCCCTTGCGACCGGAGGCGCAGGAGCCGGCGCGGGTGCGGGCGTCGCCGCCGCTTCCACCTTCTTCTCTGGGGCCGTTGCGACCGGCGGCGCGGGAACCGGAGCGAGGGCGGGGGTCGCCGGCGCCACCACCTTCTTCTCAGGAGCCTTTGCGATCGGCGGCGCGGGAGCCGGAGCGGGGGCAGGCGTCGCCGGCGCTTCCACCTTCTTCTCCGGGGCCTTTGCGACCGGCGACGCGGGAGCCGGCGCGGGTGCAGGCGTCGCCGGCGCCTCCACCTTCTTCTCCGGAGCCTTTGCGACCGGAGGCGCAGGAGCCGGCGCGGGTGCGGGCGTCGCCGGCGCCTCCACCTTCTTCTCCGGGGCCTTTGCAACCGGAGGCGCGGGAGCCGGCGCGGGGGCAGGCGTCGCCGGCGCCTCCACTCTCTTCTCTGGAGCCTTCGCGACCGGAGGCGCAGGCGCTTCCGGCGCGGCCGCCGGAGCCGGCGGCGCGGGCGCAGCCTCTCTCTCCGGAGCCTGCTCGACCGGAGGCGCAGGCGTCGCCGGCGCCGTCTGGCGCGGCGTCCCCGGCGGCAGGGCCGGCGCCGCCGCGCCCGAGGCGCGGCTCAGCTTGACGCGCATCGTCGCCAGCGCGCCCGGCACGTTCTCCTGCATCGCGGACTCGATCTCCGGCTTGCCGTCGGCGCTCAGCCGCAGCTCGGCGCGGTAGGTCATCAGTCCGCTCTTGCGCACCGAGACCGCCCATCGCCCCGGCGCCAGCCCGCCCACCGCGACTTTTCCGCGCTCGTCCGTGAGCACGGGCGGCAGTGGCAGCGGGGGCGAGGTCTCGAGGTACTCCAGCACCACCTCGGCGCCCGCCACGGCCCTGCCCTTGCGATCCTCGGCCTTGACCTCGAGACCCGCGGAACCGAGCCAGGGTTGTGCCCCGGCGGGCAGCGCGGCGAGGAGCATCAGCGACAGCGACGCGAGCAGGGAGATCCGGTCGGAGGCGCGCATGGCCGGCATCTTAGCCCGGCGCTCCCGGACCGGGCAGCAGCCGGCGCAGGAGCGCCAGCAGCGCGATCGCCACGGCCGCTACCGCGACCGCGAGCAGCGGCCGGCTCCAGCGCTCGAGGCCGCCGGACGTCGCAAGACGCGCGCCCGCGCGCACGGCGACCGGCGAGAACTGGGCGAGCGCCTCGTCGAGACGCGCGAGGTCGAAGCGCGGCGCCTCGAGCTCGGGCGCGCCCGCGACCAGCTCCGCTCCCTCCCCGGGCCAGAGGAAGACCGCCTCCTCGCGCGCGCTCTCCAGCTCCACGTCGAGCGACGGCAGCGGCGCCGCGTCGCCATCCTCGAGCTCGAGCGCGGCCTCCCGGAGCTCCGCCCCCGGCAGACGGAACGAGGTCTCGCAAGGCCGCGGCGGGTCCGGCGCGCACTCCCAGCGCAGGCGCGAGAGCGTCGCCTCGGGCGCGCCGGCCGCGGGCCCGAGGCGGCCGACCAGGGCCACCTCGCGGCGAAAGGCGCCCGCCTCGAGCGGGGCGCGCAGGCGCAGGACCGTCGGCCTGCCCCGTCGCTCGCCGAGCGCGAGGCCGATCCGGCTGCGCCCGCCGCCCCCGGCGGCGGGCGCTCTCGTCGGCGGCACGACCCTCACTTCCGGCTCCGCCGCCGTGCCGAGGCGCGCCGGCACCAGCCGGCCGGCCGCCACCAGCCGCACGTCGGCGCGATCCGCGGAGGCCACGCCGTCGAGCGCCGGCAGCGCCAGCACGACCGGTGCGCCGGGCGCGAGGCCGGCCGGCGCTTCGAGCCGCCAGCGCGCGGCGAAGCGGCGCGCCGGTGCCGCGCTGGCGAGCGCGGCTTCGCGCCCGGGCGAGACCGGCTCCACGACGGGCGCGCCGAGCGCCGCCCGGACCGGCTCGACCCCGGCTGGCGCCGAGGGCTCCGCGCGCCGCGGCGCTGCCGGCAGCAGGAGCGCGAAGCGTCCTGCGCTCACGGCCCGGAAGCGGATGCGCTGCGGCGCGAGCTCCCACTGCAGGTGGAGCGCGGGAGCCGCGGCGCCCCAGAGCGTGAGGCGCAGGGCGGGGCCGAGGAACGCCACGTCGCCCAGGGCCACGCGCGCGAGCTCCTCGCCCGCCGGCCAGACCCCGTGCGAGAGCTCGTGCCAGGCGCCGTCCTGGGCCAGCTCGAGACGCCACGCGAGCCGCGCCAGGCCGCCGTCCGCTCCCGGCGCGCGCGCCAGCCGGAGAGCGCGCACCCGTGCGGCGCGGGAGGGCAACGGCAGTCGCCAGCGAGCGCCGCCGCGCTCCTCGCCCGCCGGCTCGGCCGCGATCTCGACGAGCGCTGCCGGACCCGTCGCCTCCTCCGGCGCGCAGACCTCGACCGCGCGTACGCGCGGCACGCCGGCGGCCTCCGGCCAGCGCAGGCGGAGGCGGGGCCAGCGCGAGCTGGGGTACTCGATCCGGGTGCGCGCCAGCCCGCTCCCCTCGCCCAGCCGGAAGAGATCGCCGCGGGCGAGCGGCTGCCAGGAGCGGCCGTCGGCGCTGCCCTCGAGCTCGCAGCCGCTGGCGAGCACCGTCGCGTCGAGCTCGAAGCGGAGCGCGGCGTGGGGCGGCGGATCGGCGCCGAGGTCGAGCTCCAGCTCCCAGGATCCTGCCGCGCGTGCGACCTCGCCGACCGCCACCGCCCGGCAGGGCGCCTCCTCGCCCGCGAGCAGGCGCTCGGCGTCGACCCGTGCCCCGTCCGGCGCCAGCACCTCGATGCCGCCGCCGTCCCCCAGGCGGGCGAGCGCGGCGGCGTCGAGCTCGGCCGTCACCAGGCCCGGCCGCGGCACGTCGATCGCGAAGCGGGCGCGCTCGAGCGCCGCGACCGGCGCCGCGGCGAGCAGGGCGAGCGCGAAGACGGGGCCCGGCGCCGGCCTCACGGCTGCTCCCCGGCGCGGAAGACGAAGCGCTGGTAGAGCCAGGCCAGCAGCAGCAGGCTCGCTCCCAGGCCGAGGAACGAGAAGACGCGGTAGAGGTCCTCGAGCTCGCGCGTGTCGTAGAGGAAGACCTTGAGCACCGCGGCCAGCATCACCGCCAGGGCGGCGAAGCGCAGGGCCCGCGAGTGGCGGACGAGGCCGATGCCCAGCAGCGCCGTGCCGTAGAGCACCCAGGCCGCGGAGTAGGCGAACTGCTCGGCGTTCGACGCCGGTCCGGTGGCGAGGTCGCTGCCGCGGAAGAGCTGGCGCACCTCGAGCGAGACGAGCAGGAAGCCGAGCGCGAGCGCGCAGCCGCGCGCGGCGAGCGGCAGCCGCCG
>JAFNAE010000200.1 GCA_017860005.1 Acidobacteriota bacterium
CGGTAGTCGCTGTAGGCCTGGTAGAACTCGAGCATCGTGAACTCGGGGTTGTGCTGGGTCGAGATCCCCTCGTTGCGGAAGTTGCGGTTGATCTCGTAGACGCGATGCAGCCCGCCTACGAGCAGGCGCTTGAGGTAGAGCTCGGGCGCCACGCGCAGGTAGAGCTCGAGGTCGAGGGCGTTGTGGTGGGTCACGAACGGGCGCGCGGCGGCGCCGCCCGGAACGGTCTGCATCATCGGAGTCTCGACCTCGAGGAAACCGCGCGCGTCGAGGAAGCGCCGGATCCCCGCCACCAGCCGCGCGCGCACCTCGAAGACCTGGCGCGACTCCGGGTTGGCGACCAGGTCGAGATAGCGCTGGCGGTACCTCGCCTCGACGTCGGCGAGCCCGTGCCACTTCTCGGGCAGCGGCCGCAGCGCCTTGGCGAGCAGCTCGAGCCGCTCGGCGAAGATCGAGAGCTCCCCGGTCCGGGTGCGCCCGAGCGGACCCTCGGCGAGCAGGTAGTCGCCGAGATCCACGTCCTCGAGCAGCGCGCGCGAGGCCTCGTCGAGCCGGTCGCGGCGCACGAACACCTGGAGCTTGGCCCGGCCGTCCCAGAGGTCGAGGAAGGCCAGCCTGCCCTGGTCGCGGGCCGCGCGCACCCGGCCCGGCACGCGCAGGCGCGGCGCCTCGGCCTCGAGCTCGGCCGCAGGGCGCTCCCCGAAGCGCGCCTGGACCTCCGCGGGCTCGAGGTCGAACGGCGCGCGCGCGGGGTAGGCCTCGATGCCGCGCCTGCGCAGCCGCTCGCGCTTCTCGCGGCGGAATGCGATCTGGTCGTCCAGCTCCGACATGGGCCGATGAGCTTATCCGAAAGGCCCCTTGCTAGGATCGCGCATCGTGGACCATCGCGAGCGGGACCTCGAAGCCGCCGTCGCACGCTGGCGCAGCCTGGGCCGTCCCGCGCCCGCTCTCGCGCTGGTCGCGGGCTCCGGGCTCGCCGTCGATCTCGGCGCCCCGCTCGCCGGTCCCGAGCCGCTCGCCGACTGGCTGCCCTTCGAGGTGCGCACCGTGCCCGGGCACCGGCACGAGGTCGAGCTGATCGAAGCGGCGGCCGGACGCCCGGTTCTCTACTTCCGCGGCCGGCTCCACTCCTACCAGGGCTACGAACCCGCCGAGGTCGTCTACCCGGTTCGCCTGGCGGCGCGCCTCGGCGCGCGCGTGCTGGTGATGACCAACGCCGCCGGCGGGGTCCGGCCCGAGTGGCCGGCGGGGACGCTCGCCGCGATCTCCGACCAGCTCAACCTGACCGGCAGGAGCCCGCTCTCCGGCGAGCCGCCGGCGCACTGGGGGCCGCGCTTCCCCGACCTCGTGGACGCCTACGACCCCGCGCTGCGCGCGCTCGCGCGCGAGCACGCCGCGCGGCTCGGCTTCGAGCTCGCCGAGGGCGTCTACGCGGGCCTGCCCGGGCCGGCCTACGAGACCCCGGCCGAGGTGCGCATGCTGCGCACGATGGGCGCCGACCTGGTCGGCATGTCGACCGTCCACGAAGTGGTCGCGGCGCGCCACCTCGGCCTGCGCTGCCTGGTGGTCTCGCTGGTCGCCAACCCGGCGTCGGGAGTCTCCGCCTCGGCGCTCACCCACGAGGAGGTCCTCGCCGCGGGGCGGGCCGCCGGCGGCCGCGTGCGCGCCCTGCTCGCCGCCCTGCTCGCCGACCCGCGCCTGACGGCGGGCGTCAGCTCATCGCGGGGCGATTGACCAGCAACCAGAGGCCGGAGTAGTCGCGGATCAGGCGCATGCGCAGCAGCTGGAGCTGCTGCGCCTCGGCGAACAGGCCGGCGCGCACGGACTCTTCGATCATCTGGCCGAAGCGCTGCACGAAGGCGTCGCCCAGCTTGGTGGTGCGCCGCGCGCGCTCGAACACGGGCGAATCCCGCGTCACCGCCGTCTCGTCGAGGATCTCGGTGATCTGCGCGGCCTCCTCGTTCATCTTCAGCCGCAGCGAAGCGGCCTCGAGCAGGAAGCGCTCCGCTGCGGCATCGCCCTCCGAGGTCACGAACACCCGCCGGAAGGCGATGACCTCGCGGGGCTCGAGACGGAGGTGGTAGACCTCGCGGTCGAGCGCGACCGCGCGCGGCGGCGAGAGATTGTCGGTCCCGCCGAGCGCCTCGACCACCTGCCGGAAGTGAACGGTCAGGATCTCGTCGGAGGCGACCGGCGAATCGTCCGCGCCCTCGCCCTCGGGCGCCAGGTCGCCCGGGCTCACCAGGTGCGGACCGGATGGCGCGCGGCGCGCGAGCCGGGGCATCAGGTCCTCGACCTGGCGGCGCAGGAACGCGATGTCCTCGAGCTTGACGTTGTCCGAGCGCTGCTTGCGCTCGAACTCCTCGAGCTTCTGCCGGAAGACGCTCAGCTCCTGGTCGAGCTTGAGGTCCATCGGCACCTGCGCCTCGAGCTCGAGGATGCGCTGCGACTCCGACAGGATGCGCTCTTCCTCGGCACGGAAGTTCTGGCGCACCTTGTTCTTGATCGCCAGGTTGGTCTCCACCACCGAGGTCAGCACCTCCGGGTAGAGGAGGTAGCGGCCGAGGATCTGCTTGGTCTCGCGGTAGCGGGCGACCAGCCGGCTCTCGGCGAGGGCGTCGAGGTCGGGCAACGCGCCGAGCTCGCGCCGGAACTCGTCGATGTCCTGCCTGCGCTCCTCGAGCCAGGCCGGGTCCGGCGCCAGATCCTCGAACATCGCCCAGAAGCCACCGAAGATCTCGCGCAGGCGGCGGCGGTCGCGCATCAGGACGGAGCCCGACACGGGATCGACCTCCTCCGAGAGCTTGGTGACCAGGAAGTCGACCTTGTCGAGCCGGTCGCCCGAGAGCCCGTCCTCGCCCGCGAGCAGCAGGTAGAAGCGCACCATCTGCGCTAGGATCTGATCGTCGTAGTTGCGGACGCGCTCGAAGAACTGGCGCAGCAGGGGCGGCGCGACGCGCGCGTCCGCCGCCGACAGCAGGGCGGTCATCTGGGCGAGCTGGCGCGCGGCGCGGTCGAGGTCTCCGGCCACCTTGTCGTGGTCGCTTCCGGTGAGATTGTCGGCGACCAGTTTCAGGGTCGCATGGATCTCCTGGAAGTCCGAGGGGTAGCGCGGAATCTCGGCCTCGACGAAGAACTTCTGCAGCCCCTGCAGGAACTGGTGGAAGGTCCAGCCGGCCTTGAAACGTCCGGCGAGGCCGACGTAGCGGCGGTGCTGGGCCGAGAGGTCGTGGACGGTCACGGGTCCCGAGGGTTGGTCGAGGAGCGATTCTAAACCATGGCTGCTGAGAAACATAGCCACAGGATCCGGCCCTTGATCGAGGCCGGGGCGATCGAGCGCCGGGTCGCCGAGCTCGCCGCCGAGATCGACCGCGACTACGCTGGCAGCGAGGGCCTGGTGGTGATCGGAGTGCTCAAGGGCGCCGTCTTCTTCGTCACCGAGCTGACCAAACGCATGACGGTGCCGCTCACCATCGACTTCTTCCAGACCTCGAGCTACGGCAGCGGCACCTCCGCCGGCGAGGTCCGCATCAAGCGCGACATCGACCTGTCGGTGCGCGGCCGCGACGTCCTGCTCGTCGAGGACATCGTGGACACCGGCTGGACCCTGCGCACGATCCTCGACCTCTTCCGCTTCCGGGGCGCCCGGAGCGTCCGCCTCTGCGCGCTGCTCGACAAGCACGAGGCGCGCGAGGTCGACGTGCCGATCGACTATTGCGGGTTCCGGATCGGCCGCGAGTTCGTGGTCGGCTACGGTCTCGACTTCTCCGAGCGGTATCGCAACCTGCCTTACATCGCGGTGGTCGAATTCCCCGACGAGGAGCAGAGCTCATGATCCAGCTTCACCACACCGAGGGCGCGCCCAGGGCGATCGGCCCCTATTCCCAATCGGTCTCCGCGGACGGTCTGCTCTTCACCTCCGGCCAGGTCGCGCTCGATCCCGCGACCGGCGAGCTGGTCGGCGGCGGCTTCGAGGCCGAGGCACGGCAGGTGTTCGGCAACCTGGGCGCGGTGCTGGCGTCCGCCGGATGCGGCTTCGCCGACGTCCTGCGCGCCACCGTCTACCTCGCCGACATGGGGGACTTCCCAGTCCTCAACCGGATCTATGCCGAGTCGTTCGGTGACCACCGGCCGGCGCGCTCGACGGTGCAGGTCGCCGCGCTGCCGCGCGGCGCGCGCGTCGAGATCGACCTGGTCGCCCGGCTGCCGCGCTGACCGGCGTCCGCTCAGGCCGCCCGCTCGCCCACCAGCAGCTCGCCGAAGAGGCGCCCGGCCTCCTCCAGCGCCGCGAGCAGCGCGGCGCGGACCGCCGCCTGGTAGCGGCGCCCTGCCGGGCTCTCCGCGAACTCGACATAGCGCGCGAGCTCTTCGTCCGTCAGCTCCCGGTAGACGCGCGCATCGTCGCGGCGCACCGCTTCCCGATAGGCCTCGAGCTGCGCGGCGTGGGCCTCGCTCCCCGACCGCTCGGCCCGCGGCGCTACGGCCGCGAGCTCCGGGCGCGCGGCCAGCGCGCCCTCGAGCATCGCGGACGAGAGCCGAACGTCGAGCTCGAGGCGGGCCTGACCGCCCGCGGACGCGCGTTCCAGCCGGGCGATCAGGTCGCGCCGGGCGGCGGAGAGCGCCGGGACGGTGCCGCTGCGGGAATCGTCCTCGGCCGCCAGCGCTTCCGGCTCGGAGGCCGCGACCTCGGCGCGGGTCGCCCTGCGGCCCGCCGCGCTGCGCAGAAACGCCAACGCGGCACGCGCGCTCGCCCGGTCGAGGGCTGCCAGGCGCCGCACCACCGTGGCGCGCAGCCGCTCGCTGGCGAACGCGCGGCGGGCGGCGTCGGTCACGCCCGCCACTCGCCGCGGGTCGCTCTCGCCGCGCGCGTGCTCCAGGATCGCCACCCGCACCGCCCCCTCCACCTGGGTCAGCTGGGCCTCGAGCCCGGAGCGCCGGAGGAGCTCGCGGGCGGC
>JAFNAE010000201.1 GCA_017860005.1 Acidobacteriota bacterium
GCGTCCTTCGGAGGGTTGATCATGATGTGGGCGCCGGGGGTGCCGGGAAACATGATCCAGGGCGCGCCCGGGGCGACCGGCTTCTCGGGCAGGCCGGTCGACGCCGAGGTCGCCCATGGCGTGTAGACGACGTAACGCCGGTAGGGCTCCGTGACCTCGCCCGTCGCGGGGTCGACGCCCGCGCCGGAGAGGACGTAGAGCATGGCGGGCTGCCTGGGCATCGCCAGCGTGCCCTCCTCGGCCTCCTTGAAGCGCCGCTTCGTGCGCTCGTCGTCGGGGACGCCCTGCGCCTTGAGCTCGCGCCCGCGCTTCATGAACGGCTCGAGCGACTTCGCATAGCAGGCCACGCGCACGCCCGGGTCGGCGGGAGCGTGGGCGAGGCAGACGAGGTCGTTGGTGCCCTGACGGAGCATCACCAGCGCGCCGCCGGCGTCGTAGCCGAGCACGGCGGCGCCGGCGCGGAACTCCTCGGGCGCGGCCTGCACCGCGATCGCGATCTGCCGCTCGGGCGGCGGCACGTCGGCGGCGGGAGCCGCGGCGGTGGCACCGAGCGCCGCGACACAGGTCAGCAGAAGTCTCGTCGAGTCCATCGCGCGTCCTCCTCGAAGCGGGCCGGCGTGGTCACGCTGGCCCCGGGTGGTCGGGTCGCAGCGGGGAATACCACGAGACCCGGGAGCGAGGAAAGGGGCGGCGGGGGTGCGCGTTGCGGTCAGCCGGCGGCGTCGCGGAGCCGTTCGGCGAGCGCGACCAGGACGTCGGGGTCGAGGCCCAGGCCCCAGTGGCAGGAGGTCGCCTCGAGATTCTCGGCGCCCGGCGTCGCGCGCTCGACGCAGGCCGGCCAGGCGACGATGCCGTCGCGCCGGCTCCAGATCGCGGTGACCGGGACGCGCAGCGGCGTCCGCTCGGCCTCGGCGAGGAGGCGCTCGACCTCGTCGAGGTCCCAGCCCTGGAGCCGGAAGAGCCCGGCGATCGCGGTCGGCTTGAAGCCCCCGACCACCGGTGTGCCGAGCGTGATCACGCGCCGGACGAGGTCGGGCCGCAGGCGCGCCAGCTCGCGCGCGACGAGGCCGCCGAGGCTCCAGCCGACGAGGGCCACCGCGCGGCCGCTCTCCGCGGCGAAGGCCTCGAGCCGGGGCAGCGCCCGGAGCAGGGTGCGCGGCACCTCCGGGCGATGGCGGCCGAGCCGCCAGCCGCGCGCGTCGAAGCCGCGGCGGCGCAGGTACCGGCGCAGGGTCAGGGTCGAGAGATCGCCGACGCCCATGCCGGGCAGGACGAGCACGGGCTCGCCGGCGCCGCGCGGCGCCGCGTCGAGCCGTGCGCGCGCCAGCCGGCGGCGCAGCGGCTCGCGCACGAGGGTCGTCTGGATCGCGATGGCGGCGAGCAGCGACGGCGGCGGGATCGAGGCGGGCGCCGGCGCGCGCGCGACGGCGTCTCCGGAGCGGAGCACGGCCGGAAGCCTAGCAACCGGCGCGCCCCGGCCGGCTGCGCCTCAGTTCACCGCGCCCGGCACGGCGAGCGTGAACGGGGAGATGAGCGCCTCGAAGCGCTCCCCGGTGCCGGGCAGGAGCATCACGAAGTGCCCCTCCATGGTCCCGACCTGGGTGGGCAGCGGGCAGAAGCTGGTGTACTCGAAGGCCTCGTCCGGCTGGAGCAGCGGCGTTTCGCCCACCACGCCCGGGCCCTCGACCCGGGTCACCTCGCCGCGGTCGTCGGTGATGATCCACCGGCGCGAGAGCAGCTGCACCGCGGCCTCGCCCTCGTTCTCGATGCGGATGCGGTAGGAGAAGAAGAAGTAGCCCTCGCCGGGCGCGCTGCGCTCGGGCTCGTAGGTGCTCACCGCCACGATGCGGATGCCGCGGGTCGTCGTATCGCTCAAGGTCGCTGCCGCCGGGCGGAGCCTACCGCGCCGGGGCGACCGGGCCCGTCGCCGGGCCCGGGGAGGCCCGCCGTGCGGGGCGGTGGAGCGAGCACGGGAACGGGCCTAGGATGATCCGGTGGAGAGTCTCCCGGGCGCCCCCTGGCTCGAAGCCTTGCTCGACGCGGTGGTCGTCGTGGATGGCGAGGGCCGCATCCTCCGCGCCAACCGGCGCTGCGAGAGCCTGCTCGGCTGGCCCCCGGCGGAGCTGGTCGGGCGCGAGGTCGAGTGCCTGGTCCCGGTCCGCCTGGAGGCGGGCCACCGCGCCCACCGGGAGCGCTTCCAGGCCGCTCCCGTCCCGCGCCCGATGGGCGGCGGGCTCCAGCTCGTGGCGCTCCACCGCGACGGCGAGGAGATCGCGGTGGAGATCGCGCTCGGTCCGATCGCCGGCGCCGGCGCCGTCCTGGTGACGATCCGCGACGTGCGCGCCGAGCGCGCGCGGCTCGAGGAACTGCGCGTCAAGTCGATCGCGCTCGACGAGGCGGCGAACGGCATCGTGATCACCGACGCGGACGGCGTCATCGAGTGGACCAATCGCGCCGTCACGCGCATGACCGGCTACGGCCCCGAGGAGCTGGTCGGGCGGCGGCCGAGCCTGCTCAAGTCGGGCGCGCACGAGGACGGCTTCTACCGCCACCTCTGGGAGGAGATCCGGGCGGGGCGCACCTGGCAGGGCGCGATCATCAACCGGCGCAAGGACGGCTCGCGCTACCACGAGGAGCAGACGATCGCGCCGGTGCGCGACGCCCAGGGCGTGATCCGCCACTTCATCGCGATCAAGCACGACGGCACCGAGCGCGTCCAGGCGGAGCTGGCGCTGCGCGAGGCCCACGCCGAGCTCGGGCAGCGGCTGGTCGAGATCGAGGAGCTCCACGGGCGCGTGCGCGAGCAGGCGATCCGCGACGAGCTCACCGGCCTCTACAACAGGCGCTACTTCGACGAGACGCTGGCGCGCGAGGTGGCGCGCGCCGGGCGCGACCGCACGACGCTCGCGCTCGCCATGCTCGACCTCGACCACTTCAAGCAGGTCAACGACCGCCGGGGGCACGTCGAGGGCGACCGGATCCTGGCCGAGCTCGGGCGCCTGCTGCTCACCCAGACGCGTTCGGCCGACGTCGCCTGCCGCTACGGCGGCGAGGAGTTCGCGGTCGTGCTGCTGGGCGCGGACCGCGAGGTCGGCGTGCGCCGGGCGGAGGCCTGGCGGCGCCGCTTCGAAGCCGAGCGCGAGCTCTCGGGCGAGGCCGGCTGTACGCTCTCCGCGGGCGTGGCGCAGTCCAGGCCTGGCGAGCGCTCCGAGGAGCTGCTCGCGCGCGCCGACGCGGCCCTCTACCAGGCGAAGGCGGCGGGCCGCAATCGCGTCGTCGCGGCGCCCTGAGCGGGCGGGGAGGGCTGGAGACCGGGAGCGCCCCGGCGCCGGGGGCATTACTTGACATATCAACTATTGTCGGGTACTGTTTTCCCCGAACCGGCGGGCGCTCGACTGCGCCCCGGACCCGACAGGAGACCCGATCATGGTAGAGCGCAAGATCATCGCAGTCATGGGAGCGACGGGAGCGCAGGGCGGCGGGCTGGTGCGCGCCATCCTCGCCGACCCGGAGCGGCGATTCGCAGCGCGCGCGATCACGCGCAAGCCGGATTCGGAGAAGGCGCAGGCGCTCGCGGCGCTGGGTGCCGAAGTCGTGGCCGGGGACTCCGACCAGCCGGCCAGCCTCGAGCGCGCCTTCGCGGGTGCGTCCGGCGCCTTCTGCGTGACCAACTTCTGGGAGCACTTCTCGCCCGAGCGCGAGCTCGAGCAGGCAGGAGCGATGGCGCGCGCCACCCGGCGCGCCGGCGTCGAGCACGTGGTCTGGTCGACGCTCGAGGACACGCGCAAGTGGGTGCCGCTCGACGACGCGCGCCTGCCCACCCTGATGGGCAAGTACAAGGTGCCGCACTTCGACGCCAAGGGCGAGGCCGACGCGATCTTCGCGGCCGAGGCCGCGCCCACGAGCTACCTGCTCGCCGCCTTCTACTGGGAGAACTTCATCTACTTCGGCATGGGCCCGCGCAAGGGGGACGACGGCAACCTGGTCCTCGCGCTGCCGCTCGGCGGCGCGCCGCTGCCCGGCATCGCCGCCGGGGACATCGGCGCCTGCGCTTACGGGCTCTTCCGGCGCGGCCCGAGCGCGGTGGGCGAGCGCGCGGGCGTGGCGGGCGAGGTGCTCACCGGTTCGGAGATGGCGGCGGCGTTCACGCGCCGGCTCGGCCGCCCGGTCTCGTTCCACGACATGCCCTTCGACGTCTACCGCGGCCTCGGCTTCCCGGGCGCCGAGGACCTCGGCAACATGTTCCAGTTCCACGCCCTGCTGGGCGAGGAGTTCCTCGGCTTCCGCTCGCCCGCGACCGCGCGCGCCCTCCACCCGAAGGTGCTCCCCTTCGACGCCTGGCTGGCGGCGAACGCCGAGCGCATCCCGATCGGCTGAGCGCGGCCCGCGACGTCTGCGGAGCCGGCGAAGGCTCCCGCGCGCGAACGCCGCGCGGGAGCTCGTCGGCGCGCGGGTCCCGTGGCAGACTTCGCGCACCATGATCGACCGTGCCACCCGTTCCGTTCTCCGGGGGCGGCCGCTCGCGGCCGCCCTCCTCCTCGCCCCGCTCGCGCTCGCCGCGCCGCTCGCCGCGGCGAGCGACCTGCTCGCCTTCACCAGCGCCGCGTCGAAACAGCAGGGGACCTTCGAGGCCGCGGGCGTCGAGTGGACCTGCGGTGGCGAGTTGTGCGCCGCCCGGGGACCCGACGACGTCGCGCTGTGGCCCGGGCTGTGCGCCGCCTTCGTGCGCCAGGCCGGGGCGGTGACGGCGTTCGGGACCGTGGCCGAGCGCCTCGGCGCGCCCGAGCTGGCGCGCTGCAACGAGGTCGGCGCGGCCGACGCCGCGCCCGCGGCGGCACCGCCCGCGGCGGCCGCCCCCGCCCCGGCCGCACCCTCCACCCCCGCCCCGGCCGCACCGCCCGCGCCCGCAGCGGCCGCCGCTCCGGCCCGGGCACCGGCGGCGTCCGCGCCGGCC
>JAFNAE010000077.1 GCA_017860005.1 Acidobacteriota bacterium
GGGCTGACCGGAGGCTTCCTGCCGCTCGCCGCGACGCTGGCGAGCGAGGAGATCTACGCCGAGTTCCTCGCCGAGGACCGCGCCCGCGCCTTCTTCCACGGCCACTCCTACACCGGCAACCCGGTCGCCTGCGCGGCGGCGCTCGCCAGCCTGCGGCTGTTCGAGCAGGAGCGCTCGCTCGAGCGCGTGGCGGGTCTCGAGCGGCTGTTCGCGCGCCGGCTGGCGCGCCTGGCCGCTCTGCCCGGCGTCGCCGCCACGCGCGGGCTGGGCGGCCTGGCCGTGGCCGAGCTGGCGCCGGCGTCGGAGCCGGGTTACCTCGATCCGCGCGGGCCGCGCGTCGCCCGGGCGCTCGCCGAGCGCGGCATCTTCGTGCGCCCGCTGGGCGACGTCGTCTACCTGCTGCCCCCCTACTGCGCCACCGACGCCGAGTGCGACGCCGTGTTCGACGCGCTCGAGGAGGTCCTGCCCGGCGTCGCGGGTGTGGCGCAGCGCGGTTGACTAGCCGGCCGCGGCGACCCCGGGAGCCCCGCAGGCCGCGCGGGCGCCCTCGGCTGCGATCCGCTCCGGGTGCTCCGGGCCGAGCGCGCGCGCGAGCAGCGCGACGGCCTCGTCGAGCAGCTCGCGGCAGCGCGCCTCCCGCCCGGCGCCCTCCTGCGCGCGGGCGAGCAGCACGAGCGTGGTGCCGGTGCCCCGGCTGCCCGCGGGCGAGTTGGCGCGGCGCAACGCGAGCGCCTCCTCGAGCCGGCGCCGTGCGGCGGCGCTGGCGCCGCGACGCAGCTCCAGGGCGCCCTGCCGCTCGAGCGTGTCGGCGTGGAAGTCGCTCCCTGCGAAGCCGCCCGCGACCTCGATCTCGGAGGCGGCGGCGAGCTCGCGCGCCGCCTCGTCGAGGGCGCCGCGCGCGGCGAGCGCCGCGCCCAGCGCGCTGCGCGCGAAGGCGGTGTCGGCGTGGCGCGGCCCGGCGAAGCGCGTGAACAGCTCGACGGCCTCCCGCGCCAGCGCCTCGGCGCCGGCCCCGTCGCCGGCGAGCCGGGCGAGGTTGGCGGCCTGGACGAGGGTGTAGCCGAGCGTCTGGTCCTGGCCGGCGGCGCGCAGGGTCGCGGTGACCCGGCCGAGCGCGGCGCGCGCGGTCGCGAAGTCGCCGTCGTCGGCCGCGAGGCGGGCCTCGAGGCGGATCGCGAGCAGCGTCTCGCCGTGGTCGGGGCCGAGCACCCGCACGAGCCGACCCGCCAGCCCCGCGAGCAGCGCGCGGGCCCGCTCGCGGTGGCCGAGGTTGGACTCCGCGACGACTTCGTTGAGCAACGCGGTCAGCGTCGCCGGGGCGTCCGGACCCTCCAGCCGGCGGGCGAGCTCGGCGGTCTCGCGCGCCGAGGCCGCGCCCTCCGCCATCCGGCCGGAGTTCAGCAGCTCGCTGGTGCGCGTGGTCAGGACGTGGAGTGCGACCGGGCTCTCGGCGCCGAAGCCGCGGCGTGCCCCGTCGAGCGCCCGCTCGAGCAGCGAGGCCGCGGCCTCGTAGTGGCCGAGGGCGAACTCGCACTTGGCCGACGCCGCGAGGCTCTCGACGACCTGGCGCCGGTCGGCGTCGAGGTCGCTCGCCTCGAGCACCGCGCGCGCCGCCAGCTCGAGCTGGGCGGCCTCGGCGAAGGCGTTGCGCTGGTAGCGGATCTCGGCCAGCCGGCGGCGGGCGCGCGCTGCCTCGAGCGAGGCGGGGCCGTGGCGCGTGCTCTCGCCTTCGAGCACCCGCGCGGCGAGCGGCTCCGCGAGCTCGTACTCGCCGAGCTGGAGGTAGACGGAGGCGATCTCGGCGAGCAGGGGAAGCTGGAGCTCGGGGCGGCCGGCGTGCTCGCGCTCGAGCCGCTCCACGCCCGCCGCGAGCATCTCGCGGTCGGTGCGCAGCCGTCCCTGCGCGAGGTTCGGGTCGGCGCTCGAGAACAGGCTGACCAGGAAGTCGCGCGAGGCCTGGGCCAGCTCGGCCTGGGCACGGGCGCGGGCGGCTTCGCGCTCGGCGCGTCGCGCCTGCCAGAGCGCCGCGCCCAGGCCGCCGACCAGCGCCAGCGCGGCCACCGCGGCCGCTCCCACCGCGACGCGGTGGCGGCGCGCGAAGCGGGAGGCCCGGTAACCCAGCGAGTCGCCGCGGGCCGAGACCGGCCGGCCCGCGAGATGGGCGCGCACGTCCTGGGCGAGCGCATCGACCGAAGCGTAGCGCCGGGCGGGCTCGCGGGCGGACGCGCGGGCGACGATGCGGTCGAGGTCGCCGCGCAGGCGGCGCGCGACGGCGCGCCCGGCCGGTCCGCGGACGACGTCGAGCACGGCCACGCTCGGTCTCTCGCCGGCGTCCGTCACGGGCACGGTGGCGCCCGGCGCGGCGGCGGAGCCGGTGCGCGAGGACGGGCGCCGGCCGGCGAGCAGCTCGAACAACAGCAGGCCGAGCGCGAAGACGTCGGTCGCGGTCGTGATCTCGCCGCCCTCGAGCTGCTCGGGCGCCGCGTACTCCGGGGTGAAGGCCCGCAGCAGCGTCGGTGCCGCGGCGCCGACCTCCTCGCCGGGGGCCGGCAGCAGCTTGGCGACGCCGAAGTCGAGCAGCTTCACGCGCCCGTCCTCGGCCACCAGGATGTTGGAGGGCTTGAGGTCGCGGTGGACGACCAGGTGGCGGTGGGCGTAGCCGACCGCGTCGCAGACCTCGAGGAAGAGCGCGAGGCGCCGCTCCAGCCCGGCCTCGTGCGTCCGGCACCAGGTCGTGAGCGGCACGCCCTCGACCAGCTCGAGCGCGAACCAGGGCACACCGTCGCCGTCGAAGCCGCCGTCGAGGAAGTGCGCGATGCCCGGGTGCGCCAGGCCGGCGAGGATCCGGCGCTCGGTCAGGAAGCGCTCGCGCAGCGCCGGCGAGTAGGCGCCGGCGCGCAACACCTTGATCGCCGCGCGCTGGGTGAAGCCGCCCTCGCTGCGCTCGGCGGCCCACACCGCCCCCATGCCGCCCTCGCCGAGCAGGCGGCCCAAGCGCCAGGCCCCGAGGCAGGACGGCACTCCAGCCGGCGCTTGGTCGGACGAGGGCTCCGGCGCGGCGAGGAGCGGCGTGACCCAGGAGCGGTCGTCGCGGTCGAGCAGCCGGTCCTCCCGGTCGCCCGCGACGAGCAGCTGCTCGAGCTCGGCGCGCAGGTCGGGCTCGCCGGCGCAGATCTGGTCGAGGAAGCGGCGGCGCTCCTCGCCGCCGGCGCGCTCGCGGGCCGCGTCGAAGAGTTCCCAGAGGCGTGGCCAACGGTCGCTTCCGGCCTCGCTCACGCTGCGCCCCGGCCCGGATCAGTCCGCTGCCGCGCCGCGCAGCTCGCGCAGCAGGAAGGCGCGCGCCCGCTCCCAGTCGCGCCGGACGGTGCGCTCGTTGCGGTCGAAGGCGCGGGCGAGCTCGGCGTCGGTGAGTCCGGCGAAGAAGCGGGCCTCGACCAGGCTGGCCAGGCGGGCGTCGATCGCCGCGAGCTTCTCGAGCGCGCGGTCGAGCGCGACGACCTCGACCGCCACGGCGTCGACCGGCAGGTCGCGTTCGTCGAGCTCGAGCGCGGCCACGCCTCCACCCCGCTTCCCGGCCGCGCGGGAGCGCGCCGCGTCGACCAGGATCTGGCGCATGGCGCGGGCGGCCAGCGCGAAGAAGTGCTGCCGGTCCTGGACGGCCACGGCGCGGCCGTGGCAGAGCTTGAGGAAGGCCTCGTGGACGAGCACCGTGGTCGAGAGCGTCTCGCCGGGGCGGCTGCGCGCGCGCTGCCTGCGGGCGAGGACGTAGAGCTCCTCGTAGACGGCGGCGAAGGCGCGCTCGAAGGCGCCGCGGTCGCCGCCGCGCGAGGCGGCGAGGAGCTCGGTGACCGGTTCGTCGGACAAGCGAACGTCACGATACGACCCCGTCGGTGCGCGCGCAAGGCGAAGCGGCAGCGCACCCTGCGCTCAGGGCGCGAAATCCGACCAGGCGAGCGCGCTCCCGGACTCGAACCCGTCGTCGAAGATCCGGCACAGACCGCTCGCTGCGGCGGTGTTGCGGACGACGACGTCGGGCCCGGCCACCACGCGTCCGCCCCCGGCCGCCTCGAGCAGGTCCGGCCAGCAGCCCGCGACGCCCGGCGCCGAGCCGTCCACGGCCAGGCCCGACAGGGCGACCTCGGTGCCGGAGCCGGTGCTGCGCAGCGCGCCCAGGAGCGTCGTCGCCGCCGAACCGGCTCCGGCGACGGCGACGTCGCGCCCGATCTCGACGTTCTCCGGATAGGACCCGGCCGCGAGCTGGATGGTCGTGCAGGTGCCGTCGGCGACCGCGGATCCGATCGTCGGATGCCCCGCGGACGGCACCGGGCAGACCGCCGCAAGCGACGGCGCTGCGAGGGAGATCCATGCCTGGATCAGGATTCCCACGGACAGCAGCCTTGGAGCGAAGCGCAGAGGTCGCATCAGTTGAGCCCGTAGACCACGAGCTGCAGGTTCCAGCTGACATTGACCAAGCTCACGCCGGAGATGAGCTGCACGTTGAACTGGGTCGAAGAGACGGGGCGAATGTCCAAGGCTTCTGCCCACATGCCCGTGGCCGAATTCAGTCCGAAGACCGGCACCAGCTCGGCGTTCCCCGGCGCCGAGACCTGCACCAGCAATCTCACCACCGTCTCGGAGACGTTCTGAGGCGTGATGGTCACCGGTACCGTGCTCCGGATCAGCTGCTTCGTCGGCGTGATGATCAGTCCGCCGCCACCGTCGGACTGGAACTGGTAGGTCAGTGAGATCACCGCGAGCGGCGCCAGGTTGAACTGGTTCTGGGTGAGCGAGCTGAGCAGCGCACCCTCCTTCGAGATCCGCAGGCGCTCGGCGATCGTGGCGGCCGGCACGTCGGCGACGGTGTTGGGGGCGGTGCTGGTCTGGAAGACGATGGCGCCGTCGTTCTGCTCGAAATTGACGAGCTGGGAGTAGCCGGAGCCGCTCATCGTCTTGACGCCGTTGGCGAAGTAGGCGTTGGCGTAGAGGCCCGGCCAGTCGCCGACCAGGGCGAGGCCCTGCCCTCCCGCGCTGCGCTGGAAGGTCGCCATCGTGTTGCCCACCGAGCCCTGGGCCTCGAGCGCCGCGCGGGTCGGAGCCGTCTCCTTGCCGATCGCGACCCCGCCGCCGTAGCGGTTCAGCAGCAGCGGCGCGTCCTGCTGCGGGTCGAACAGGCCGGGGCGGGAGCGCGCCTGCACCCCCTTGCCGTCCATGGTCAGGTAGTACTCGGAGGTCAGCGGCAGGGCGGCCCTGTGCACGACCGTCAGCGCCCCGTCCTCGCTGGGCAGGCTCCCCACGGGCTGGATCGGCCGGTTGCCGATCCCGACCCGATTGCCCTCCGCGTTGAAGACCCGGACATCGGTGCCCTCCGGATAGGAGGCCCAGATCGTCGCCGAGCCGGTGTCGTCCGGCGCGCAGGCCCAGACGCCGGCGACCCGCTTGGCGACCTGGCCGTCGGGGCAGACGAGCGCGCCGAGCGCGTCGTCGTCCGGGGCGCAGGTCCACTCGCCGGCGGGATCGACCTTGGCGATCTGTCCCGGCGCGCAGAGCAGGGCGGCGAGCGCGTCGGCGTCCGCGTCGCAGGTCCAGGCGCCCGCGACGAAGCGCGGGATCTGGCCGGCGGCGCACGGGAGGGCGGGCAGCGTGTCGTCGTCGGGCGCGCACGCCCAGCCGCCGGTGCCGTTCTTCGCGATCTGTTCCGCGGGGCAGGAGAGGTCGCCGAGAGTGTCCCGGTCGGTCTCGGTGGTGACCACGTCCACGCCGTCCACGCGCACCGTCATCGCGCCGGCGCCCGAGTTGCGGAAGTCGAAGCTCGAGGCGCCGGCCGCGGGACGGTCGAGCGAATCCTCGCGGAGCAGGGTGTCGGTCGCGCCCGCGGCCTCGCCGTCGAGCACGAGGTCGGCGCCGCTCGACTCGTTGCGGGCGACGACGCCCGCGCCCTCGGGCGAATGGCTGATCCCGAGCAGGCCGAACGTGTTGCCGGCCGGGTCGGGGATCTCGCCGCGCACGGCGGCGACGCCGGTGGCGAGCGGCGCCTCCGGCCTCTGTTCGACGGCACGCTCGTCCGCCCGGAGCGGGGCCCGGATCGCGGCCCGGTCCGGGCCTGCGGCAGATGGCCTCGAGGGGACCGCGGCAGGGGCGGGCTCGCCGCGCGAGGCGGTCCAGCGCCGCAAGGTCTCGAGCGCCGACGCGACCTCCTCGTCGGCGGGGGCGGCCGAGACGGTGAACCGGCGCGCCGGAGCCCAGTCCGCGGAGCCCTCGGCGGCGTCGGCCGCACCAAGGGCGCGCACGGTCCAGGCGTAGCGCCCGCCGGGCTCGAGGCAGGCCTCGCGCGCCGGCTGCCAGGCGGTCGCCGAGCCTTCGACGACGTGGTCGAGAAGCAGCTCCGGCTCCTCGTCGTCGGCGATCCGGAAGACCGCGAGCTGGTAGCCCTGGGCGCCCGGCTCCTGGCTCCAGGAGAAGCTCGGGCAGGCGCTCGCCGCCTCGACCTCGCGATCGAGCTCGCCCGGGGAGACCGTCACCGCCTCGGCACCCGCCGTCCCGGGTGCGAGGAGGGCGAAGAGAAGGGCTGAGAGGCCGGCCAGTTCTCCGAGCGCGCGCGGGAAGGCGGGGTGCGACCAGGACTCCAGGGTTCGGATCGGTCTCATGAAAGGCAGGAACGGGAACCGGGGGAGGATCCGGGCGCGGAGCTAGAATCGCGGCGTGAGCCCTGCCGGCTGGTCGCTCTGCCTCGCCAAGGAGGACTTCAAGTTCTCGGTGGCCCACTTCACGCTGTTCGGTCCGACCAAGGCCGAGCCGCTGCACGGCCACAACTACCGGATCTCGCTGGAGGTCGAGGGCGACGAGCTCGACGAGGCCGGCCTGCTGGCCGACACCGACTCGCTCAAGCGGCGGGTGCGCGAGCTGTGCAATGAGCTCGACGACAAGGTGCTGCTGCCCGAGCGCAGCCCCTGGCTCGAGATCCGCACCGAAGGCGAGGCGCTGGAATGCCGCTTCGCCGGCCGGGTCTACCGCTTCCCGATCGCCGAGGTCGTCCTGTTGCCGCTGGTCAACGTCTCGATGGAGCTGCTGGCGCGCTGGACCTGGCGGGCGCTGGCGGGCGACCTGAGCTCGCCGCGCCTGCGCCGGCTTGTCGTCGAGATCGCCGAGACGCCCGGCCAGGCCAGCCGGTACTCGGGCCCGCTCGGCGCCGCGCGCTGAGCGGCTCAGCCCCCGGTCGAGAGCTCGCGCCCGCGCCAGTCGGCCAGGCGCCCGCGCCGGCGGTCGCGCGCCGCCGCGACCAGACAGCCGCTCAGGATCAGCGCGTCCAGCGGATAGAGAAGACCCCAGAGCGGCGCGCTGCCGGTGCCGGCGCGGGCGAGGAGGCTCGCCAGCGCGCCGCCCGCCCAGGCGAGGAGGGCGGCGCGCCCGTTCCCCGTCGCGACGGCCGCCGCGGCGACCAGCGCCGGGGCGAGCGCCGCGGCGACGCTGGCGGCGAGCGGCAGGCGGCGCGCGCCGAGGATCAGCGCCAGGTTGCGCCGCCAGCCCCGGAACGTCGCGGCCAGGCCCCGGTACATGCGCACCTCGAGCGCCTCGCGGGCGCGCCAGAAGCCGACCCGGAACCCGGCGGCGGCGAGGCGCCGCGCCAGCGCCACGTCGTCGAGCGGCTCGCCTCGGATGGCTTCGAAACCGCCAACGAGAAGCAGAGACGTTCTGTTGAAGAGAAAGAACTGTCCGTTGGCGGTCCCGACTGTCTCGCCGATCGCCGCGCGCCTCCAGCTCCCCAACAAGGCGTCGAGCAGGGCGAAGACGAGCGGTGTGAGCAGCGCTTCACCCGCCGATCCGGTGCACTGTCGAGCGGCAAGGGAGATCGCGGCGAGCTCGTTGCCTCGCGCCGCGGCCAGCGCGCGGGCGAGGGCCTGCGGCCCCGGTCTCGAGTCGGCGTCGAGGGTCAGGACCCATTCTATGGAGCTTCTCGCTTGTTGCCCGAGGCGTTCGAGCCCGAAGCAGAGGGCGTTCACCTTGCCGCTCTGGCCAGCCGGCGGCGTCGGCACCGAGACCACCTCGACCCGCGGGTCGGCCGCGGCGACTCGCTCCACCAGGGCGCGCGTAGCGTCGGTCGAGCCGTCGTCGAGCACGAGAATCTCGACCGGCGTGCTCTGCGCGAGCAGCGTCGCCAGGCAGGGCTCGACGTTGTCCGCTTCGTCGCGCACGGGCAGCAGCACGGCCACCGCGGGCGGGTCGCCGAGCGGCGCGGGCAGGCGCGGCGCGCGCGCGCGCCGGAAGGCCAGCCGGGCGCCGAAGGCGGCCGCCAGGACGGCGACCAGCGCGGCGGCCCCGATCACGGCCTGCGCCTCAGCCGCCGTGCGCTTCGAGCGCCGCGAGCACCTCCGCGGGCTCCGGGAACCGCCCGGCCTGCTTCTTGGAGAAGACCAGCTCGCCGTCGGCGCGCACCTCGAAGACGCCGCCCGAGCCCTTGATCAGCCCGGGCCGCGCTCCGGTCCGCCGCTCGATCTCGGCCGCCAGACCGGCGGCCCGCGGTTCGTAGTTTCAGACCACGCAGTATTCGATCGTGACGCGGGCGGGCATGGGGGCTCCCTTCGCTGCCTCGAGGATGGCTCAGAGCGGACGCCGGCCGAGGACGACGCCGGCGAAGAAACGCGGATAGAGATCGCGGATGCGGTCGAGGTCGGGCACCACCGAGACCTCCTCGAAGCCGGCAGCGGCCAGCGCGCGGCGCCAGCTCGAGGGCTCCAGGAAGCCGTGCGACGGGCGCAGCTCGGGGTCGGTCGAGACCTCGGTGAAGCTGCGGAAGATCTGGAAGACGAGGTCGGCGGGCACCGGCTGGTCCGGGAACAGGCGCAGGCACTCGCCCGCGACCAGCCAGCCGCCCGGGCGCAGGGCTTCGCGCAGCCGCGTCAGGGTGGCCACCAGGTCGCGCGCCACGTGCAGGACGTTGACCCCGACCGCGAGATCGTAGGGTCCGTCCACCGGGCCCTGCTCTTCGTAGGGCAGGTCGATGTCGAGGCCGCGGGCGCGCAGCGCCACGCCGGGGAAGCGCGCGTGGAGCTCGCGTTCGCCGCGCCGCCGGAAGAACGGCGAGGGCTCGGTGAAGTCGTAGAGCGCGAGGTCGGCGAGTCGTCCCTGCCGGTCGAGCTCCTCGAGCAGCGCGACGCTGAAGGACCCGGCGCCGCCGCCCACCTCGAGCACGCGCGCGCCCGGCCGCGCGCCGAGGCGGCGGGCCGCCACCACCGCGGTCTGCAGGTTGTTGAGGGCGTAGACGGGGTTCCGGTTCGAGAAGTAGGCGAGCCAGAGCGCGATCCGCCCCGCCGAGAACAGCTCGTGCTCGCCGGTGGTGAGGCCGGCGGCGACCGCCGGATAGGCCGCCGCGGCGGCGTCGAGCAGGTCGAGGCTGGGCGCCATGGCGGGATCGAGCTCCAGGCCGCGGGCGCGCAGCTCGGCGAGCTCGGGCTCGCGCAGCGGCCGGGGCGCGACCCAGACCGCGGCACCGCAGTCACAGGGGCTCCGCTCGAGCTCGCCCGCCGCGGCGAGCCGGCCGAGCAGCGATTCGAGCGCGGGCCGGAACGAGTCGGCGAAGCCCAGGCCCGACGCGAGCTCGGCCGTGCTCGCGCCGCGCGCGAGCGCCGGCGCCAGGTTCAGCCGGCGGGCGAGGTCGAGCGCCAGGTCGTCGGCGTAGCGCGCCACCAGCTCGCAGCAGGCGAAGGTGCGGTCGTCGAAGAGGGCGTCGGGGATCTCGCCGAGGAAGGCGTCGAGGCCGCGCGGCCGGGGGCCGGGATCGAAGGCGAGACGCATGCGCAGGCCATTCTATTCGGGTGGGCTAGGATGCCAACGATGAGCCCGGACACGCGTACGAACGACGCCCTCGACCTGCTGGCCCCCGAGCGCCTCGACCGCATCGCCGCGCACGTGCGCGGCATCCTGCGCGAGCTCGGCCTCGACCTGGCCGACCCCAACCTCGCCGAGACCGACCGGCGGGTGGCGAAGATGTACGCCGAGATGTTCCACGGCCTGCAGGAGGGCGCCGAGCCCGCCATCACGGTGTTCCCGAACGAGGAGCGCTATAGCGCGATGGTGATGGAGAAGCAGATCCCCTTCTACTCCATGTGCGCGCACCACCTGGTGCCCTTCTACGGCCACGCCCACCTCGCCTACATCCCGAACGACTCCATCCTCGGTCTCTCGAAGTTCGCGCGCATCCTCGAGTTCTACGCCAAGCGCCCGCAGCTTCAGGAGCGCCTGACCGAGCAGGTGGCGGACTACCTGGCGGCCAAGCTCGCCCCCCAGGGCGTGATGGTGGTGATCGAGGCGCGCCATCTCTGCGTCGAGATGAGGGGCGTGCGCAAGCCGGGCGCGGTGACCGTCACTTCGTCGATCCGCGGCATCTTCCACCAGCGGCCGGTGCGCGAGGAGTTCCTCGACCTGTTGCGCCGGAGCGAGGCATGAGGGCGGCTGCGGCGCTCCTGGCTCTCCTGGCGGCGGCGCCGGCCGGCGCGGGCGTCTCGCGCGACGCGATCGACCTGATCAACGTCGCCCTCGACCCCGAGTACGCGAGCTTCCTGGTCGGCCCGATCTCCTACCTGGCCAGCGACGCCGAAGTCGAGTCCTACCTGAAGCTGACCCGCGACGAGGAGGCCGCCGCCTTCATCGAGCGCTTCTGGGCCGCGCGCGACCCCGACCCCGAGCGGCCGGGCAACCCCGTGCGCGAGCAGGCGGAGCAGCGCGCGATCGAGGCCGACCGCCGCTTCAGCGAGGCGGGCGTGTCGGGCCGGCGCACGGACCGCGGCTCGATCTACGTGCTCCACGGCGAGCCGGAGTCGATCGTCTACGAGCCGAGCCCGCTCTACGGCGAGCCGCCGCTCGAGCACTGGCGCTATCCGGCGGGCGCTCCGGTGGGGCTCGACGGCAAGCGCCCGGCACGGCTCTACCGCTTCGTCAAGCGCGGCGACGTCACCGCCTTCTACATCCCGGGCCGGCCGGGGCGCTACACGGACAAGGATCCGCGGCCGCCGCGCGGCGGCGGGCGGTGAGCCGGCCGCGCGCGCTGCTGGCCGGCTGCGGCGTCGCGCTGCCGCCGCGGGTGGTGACCAACCACGACTTCGCGCGCGTGCTCGAGACCTCCGACGAGTGGATCTTCGAGCGCAGCGGCATCCGGGAGCGGCGTTTCGTGGAGCGCGGCGTGGGCGCGTCGGACCTGGGCACCGAGGCGGCGCGCGCGGCGCTCGACGACGCCGGGATGGCCGCCGCGGAGCTCGACTACGTGGTGTGCGCGACGATGACCCCGGACCACTACTTCCCGGGGCCGGCGACCCTCGTCCAGCACAAGCTGGGACTCTCGCCGCTGCCCGCGCTCGACATCCGGCAGCAGTGCGCGGGCTTCGCCTACGGCCTGCAGGTCGTCGACGCGCTGATCGGCTCGGGAACAGCCGCGAGCGTCCTGCTCGTCGGCTGCGACGTCCACACCGCGCTGATGCCGTTCTCGGAGCGCACCTGGGCGGTGCTCGAGGGCCGCGATCCCGGGCCGCTGCCGGCCGAGGACTTCGAGTGGAACTCGCGCTACCGGCACCTGGTGGTGCTGTTCGGCGACGCCGCCGGCGCGATGGTCTTCCGCGCCTCGGCGGCCGGCGACGGGCGCGGCATCCTGGGCTGCCTGCTCTACGGCGACGGCGGCCACAAGGACGTGCTCGCGGTGCCGGGCGCGGGCTCGACGCGCCGCCCCTGGGTGACGGCGGAGCAGATCGCCGCCGGCGAGACGGTGCCGGTCATGGACGGCCGCCAGGTGTTCAAGCTCGCGGTCACGCGCATGCCCGAGGCGACGCGCGCCCTGCTCGCCCGCCACGGCCACGGCGTGGGCGACCTCGACCTGCTGGTGATGCACCAGGCCAACCTGCGCATCAACGAGGCGGCCCAGAAGGCCCTCGGCCTGCCCGACGCCAAGGTCCACAACAACATCGACCGCTACGGCAACACCACCTCCGCCACCCTGCCCCTCGCCTTCCACGAGGCCCGCCAGGCGGGCAAGGCCCCGCAAGGCGCCCTGGTCGCCTTCGCCGCCCTCGGCGCCGGCCTTCACTGGGGCGCGGTGCTGATGCGGGTGTAGGAGGTTTCGCCCAGGACACGCTGGCACTGGGTGAGGCGGCCGCGGGACCTCGGTCGAGGCGCGGAAGGGTCCTCTGATGGGATCAGGAACGCAGCAGCGAGTTGCAGCGCGTCGTCACTACGCCAAGCGAGGTGAGTCCGCCGGCGGCCTCACGGCGTCTTCGGCTCGCGGCCCCTGGCGAGCTCGAGGCGCAGGATCTCGCGCTCGAGGGAGGCGAAGAAGGTCTCGGTGCGCGACTGCCACTGGGCCG
>JAFNAE010000078.1 GCA_017860005.1 Acidobacteriota bacterium
GAGATGTCGGAGCTGTCCTCGAAGACCGAGATCTTCGAGACCGGCATCAAGGTCATCGACCTGCTCTGCCCGCTCGTGCGCGGCGGCAAGGCGGGCCTGTTCGGCGGCGCCGGCGTGGGCAAGACCGTCATCATCCAGGAGCTCATCGCCCGCCTCGCCCGCTTCCACTCCGGCTACTCCTGCTTCGCCGGCGTCGGCGAGCGCACGCGCGAGGGCAACGACCTCTGGCTCGAGATGCAGGAGGCCAAGATCGGCGACACCGGCAAGTCGGTGATCGACCAGACCGTGATGGTCTTCGGGCAGATGAACGAGCCGCCGGGCGCGCGCCTGCGCGTCGCGCTCTCCGCGCTCACCATGGCCGAGTACTTCCGCGACCAGACCGGATCCGACACCCTCCTGTTCATCGACAACATCTTCCGCTTCACGCAGGCGGGCTCGGAGGTCTCGGCCCTGCTCGGCCGCATGCCCTCGGCGGTCGGCTACCAGCCCACGCTCGCGACCGAGATGGGCGAGCTCCAGGAGCGCATCACCTCCACCCGGCGCGGCGCGGTGACCTCGATCCAGGCCATCTACGTGCCGGCCGACGACTACACCGACCCGGCGCCGGCCAACGCCTTCACCCACCTCGACTCCACGGTCAACCTGGAGCGCTCGATCGCCGAGAAGGGCATCTACCCGGCGGTCGACCCGCTGGCCTCGTCCAGCCGCCTGCTCTCGCCCGAGAGCGTCGGCGAGCAGCACTACCGCGTGGCCCGGCGAGTGCAGCAGATCCTCCAGCGCTACAAGGACCTGCAGGACATCATCGCCATCCTGGGCGTCGACGAGCTCTCCGAGGACGACAAGGTCATCGTCCGCCGCGCGCGCAAGATCGAACGCTTCCTCTCGCAGCCCTTCTTCGTGGCGGAGCAGTTCACCGGCTTCAAGGGCAACTACTGCAAGCGCGAGGACACCATCCGCTCCTTCGAGGAGCTGTGCGACGGCAAGTGGGACCACCTCCCCGACCAGGCCTTCATGTACGTGGGCGCGATCGAGGAAGCGGCCGCCAAGGCCGAGAAGATCGAGGCCGCCTGATCATGGCCGGCGCATTCCGGGTCGCGGTGGTCACGCCCGAGCGCGAGGTGCTCAACGTCGAAGCCAGGTTCGTGGCGCTGCCCGCCTACGACGGCGAGATGGGCGTGCTGCCCCGGCGTGCGCCGCTGCTCGTCCAGCTCGGCTCCGGGATCCTGCGCGTCGAGCAGTCGGGCGGCGGCGAGCGACGCCTGTTCGTCTCCGGCGGGTTCGCGCAGATGGTCGAGGACCGGCTCACCGTCCTCACCGAGGAAGCCTCCGACCCCGCCGAGCTCACCAGGTCGGCGAGCCGCGACGCGCTGGTGGCCGCGCGCGACCTCTCCGCCGGCTCCGACGACGCCTGGCGTCGGAAGCTGCGCGCGCTCGAGCGCGCGCGCGCCATCGGCCGCCACGGCCACTGACCGACCTCGTTCGAGGTCGTCAGAACGGCGCGGCCCGCCGGCACGCGGACCGTGCTCCGGTTCTGCGCTCCCAACGCAAGTCCCCTGCTCGGAGACAGTTGAGCCCGCCGGGCTCGAGCTGGCATCGAGCCTGCTCGGGGCGGACTGCTCGGGGTTCGGCGCGACGGGAGAACGGACTCCACGAGCGACCGCGGCCCCGGGGAGGATGACGCGATGAAGAAGGCCGCAGCAGTGCTCCTGACCGGGGCGTTCCTTCTCAGCGGCGGCGCGCTCGCGAGCGTCGCCGGCGACCACGCCGCGACTCCGTCCGACCAGGCGCCCGCCGCGCGGGAGATGGTGCTCCAGGGCGAGATCGTCGCGCTCGACGCCGCCAGGAAGACGGTCACGGTGAAGGGCGACGCCGGACAGGTCGTCTTCCGCACCGAGAACTCCACTCGCTTCTCGCGCGGCGAGAACGCCGCGGTGTGGGGCGATCTCAAGGTGGGCGAGAAGGTCTCCGTGACCTACCGGGAGCAGGACTCCGAGAAGGTCGCCGTGCGCATCGTTCTCGGCGGGCGTTGACCCGCGCGCGCACCGGGGAGGGACGGACCTCGGTCCGTCTCTCCCCTCCTTCGCGTTCCGTGATCGAATCCCGCGCGTGAGCTCCGAGTACGACCCGGCGTTCGGTGCCGGGCCGCCGGACGGCGCTGCGCGCGACGACCTGGCCGGCGTCCAGGCGGCCTTCCGCCGCGCCAGCCGGCCCTATCTCTCCTCGCCTCTCCCCTGGTTCGCGTGGGCCGCGCTGCTGCCCGGTGCCGCGCTCGCCACCGGCCGCGTCGCGGCCGCCGGCGGGGTCCCCGCCGTGCTCGCGCTCTGGTCGCTCACGGTGCTCGCGGGCGGGCTGGTCGAAGGCACGGTGCTGCTCTCCGCCCGGCGCCGCCTCGGATCCTCGGCGCTCGGCGCCTGGGCCATGCGCGTGCAGGGCAATCTGTCGCTGGTCGGCGCCGCGCTCTCCATCGCCCTGCTCGCCGCCGGACGCGAGGCGCTGCTGCCCGCGCTCTGGCTGCTGCTGCTCGGTCACTCGCTGTTCGCACTCGGCGGGCTCGCCCTGGGCGCGCAGCGGCTGGCGGGGATCGTCTACCAGGTGGGCGGCGTGGCGGCGCTCGTGCCCGGGGTGCCCCCGCTGATCGCCTTCGCGCTCGCCACCGCGGCGGGCAATCTGGTGGTCGCGTTCGGAGTGCTGCGCGCCCGCGCCTAGAGCGCGTAGGTGCGCGAGCCGGACATGCGGTCGGCGAGCGAGCGGCCGGTCAGGGCGAGCAGGCCTGGCAGGCCGGCGCAGGCCCAGGTCAGCCAGGTGGCTACCCAGCGCCGCGCGGTCTGACCGAAGGAGAGCGGCTCGCTCTCTCCGACGCGCGCGATGAGTCCCGCCCAGGCCATGCCGGGAGTCTGGCCCCAGAACGCGAGCGAGACGACGAAGTAGAGGAAGCTCCAGGCGAGCAGGAAGACCCCCAGCGCAGGCGCGGCCGCCGGCGCGACCGGCGCGCCGAGCGCACGCGCGCCGGCGATCGCCAGGGTCGCCACCGCGGCGAGCACGAGCAGGTCCCCGGCCGAGGCGCGCAGGCGAGCCCCGAGCGGGGCCCCGGGTCGGGCGGGTGGCTCCGGCTCGACCGCCACCGCGCGCAGCCGCGGTACGGGGCGGCTCGCCTCGCTCTCGACTCGCTCCTCGACCGGCGGCGGCCCCTCCAGCTCCTCGACGGTGAACAGCGGCAGCGATTCCGGCCGTTCGCCGGCGGCCCGGCGAGTCCGCCGCGCCGGGGCCGGGGCCGCGGCCCCCGGCTCGTCCGTCCGTCCGGGCGTGAGCGGGAGGTCGAACAGACCCGGTTCTTCGTGCGGGGTCTCGCTCATCGCATGGGCAGGTACTTGACGAAGATCCGGTAGAGGAGGTCCTGGCTCTTCTTCTCGTAGCCGGTGGCGAATCGCTCGAGTCGCTGCAGCCCGGGGTCGGAACCGTCGATGGCGCGCGCCTCGCGGAACTTCTCGCGCGCTCCCGCCGGATCGCCGCGCTGCAGGTCGAGCACGCCCAGGTCGTAGTAGGCGTCGACCAGCATGCGCGAGACGTCGCGGTTGTTGGGGTCCGCCTCGCGTCGCCGCCAGAGCTGGCTCACCAGGTACTCGTAGTCGCCGTCCTTGAACAGCTGCAGCTCTCCCGAGAGCGGGCGCAGCCTCTCCTCCGCGGCGGCGGCCATCCGCGCCCAGTCGCCGTCGAGCGGCGCCAGCTCCGCGGCCTGCGCGAACAGGCGGCGGGCCCGGAAGTGCTCGCCGTCGGCGATCGACGCCTGTGCCTGCTCGAGCAGCGTCCGCCGGCGCGCCACCAGCCGCGCGTCCACTTCCGTGGCAGCCGGGGCGGCGAGCTTCTCCCACTGGGAGATCAGCGACTGCGCTTCCGCGTAGTGGGAGTCCTGGGGCGGCACGAGCCGGAGCTGCGCCACCGCCATCGCCGTCCTGCCCTGCTCCTGGAGCTCGCGCGCACGCAGAATCGGGTCGGCTTCGGCCGGCGCGGCGGGCGTCGGCGTCGACTTCGCGTTCGGGAACAGCCGCTCGCGCTGCGTGAACAGGAGCCAGCCCGCGACCGCCAGCAGCGCGAGTACGGCACCGCCGATGGCGACGAATCGCAGCGACACGCCGGTGCCCGACTTACGCGCCTTGGCGGCGTAGCCCGAGCCGACCGCACGGCGCGGCGACTCCCGCGCGGCTGGCCGCTCGACCGGCAGCGGCAGCTCTCCGCTCGGTCGTCGCTTCGCATCGCCCGCCTTCGGCGGCGCGGCGGCCGCGCCCGGCAGCGGCGCGAGCTCGGGCAGCCCTGCGCCGGGCAACGCAACGCCGCTCTCCCGCTCCTCGATCTTCTCGAGGTACTCGCGGGCGAGCGCGTAACCGGGATTGAGCCCGAGCACGCGCTGAAAGGCCTGGCGCGAGCCGGCGAGGTCGCCGCCGTCGAAGCGCCCGACGCCGTCGTGGAAGATCTCCTCGATCTCGCGCTCGCGCTCGGACTTGAGCTGGCGCGCGCGCTCGATCTTGCGCGCCGCCTCCTCATGGTCGATGTCGATCAGGAAGATGCGGGACCAGGCGTCGATGGCACCCTGGTACTCGCCGCGATCGAAGGCCGCCTGGCCCTCGGTGAGCAGGCCGGCGATGCGCCCCGAGGTCTCCTCGGCGGGGCGTCCGAGCTCCTCGTCACCGCTCCCGGCGCCCTCGGCGCCTGCCCCCGACTCGGCGGCCAGGTCGCCGAAGGAGAAATCGAGCTCGGGCAGCTCGAGCGGGGCACCGGCGGCCTCCTCGGCCGGCGCGCTCGCGGCCGGCTCCTCCTCCTCGACGGCGATTCCCCGACGGCGTCCACCCATCTCGCGCGAAGGATCGGAGTAGTGCGCGACCATCTCGTCGAGCTCGACGATGCGCGGATGGGTGGCGTCGAGCGACCGCGCCTTGTCGATCAGTCGCTGCGCCTCCTCGCGCTCGCCCGTGCGCATGGCAAGCGCGGCGGCGTCGGCGAACTTGGCCACGTAGGGGTCGGCCTCGTAGCGCGACTGCGCTTCCGTGACCAGGCGCGCCAGCTCCGGGTCCGCGGAGACCAGCCGCTTGTCGCGCTCGGCGGCGTTGAGGATCTCCGCGAATCGCCGCTCGGCGAGCATCTGGGTGAAGCTCGAGCGCAGGTCCGAGGCGCCGGGCGGAGCCGCCGTGCCGTCGAGCGCGGCGAGCAGCTCGGCGAACGCCTCCGGCGGCTTGCGCGCCGAGATCATCTGCTGCAGCGTACGCGCGGCGCCGAACTGCGGATCCAGGCGGAGCACGAAGTCGCAGCCCAGGAGCGCCTCGTCGAGGTTGCCCTGCTGGGCGCTCTGCAACGACTGGCGGTACGTGGTGAGGATGCGGCGCTGGACGTCGGGCGAGAGCGAGGGGTTCCCGGGATAGGTCATGGGCTCGGACGGTTCGTCGCCGGTCGGTCGCTGCGCTCAGGGTGCCAGGACAATGGTAGCAGAGCCATTTCCGGGGCCTCAACCCGCAGCGGGCGTCGGAAAGTCCTCGCCCACGCGCCCGGCCAGCGCCCGGGCGAGCCGGCCGGCCAGGCCGCCGAACGAGCCCGAGGACATCGTCACCACGAGATCGCCCGGACGGGCACGCTCGAGGGCGCGCTCGAGCACGGCTTCGACCGATGACAGCGGCTCGGCCTGGATGCCGGCCCGTGCGAGGTCGTCGGCGAGCGTCGCGAGATCGAGGCGCTCGCCCTCCGAGAGCCGGTCGCGGTGGTAGATCGGCGCCAGCAGCACTTCGTCGGCGGCGCGGAACGCCGAGCGGTAGCCGTCGAGGAAGAACGCGCGCCCGGCGGTCAGGCTGCGCGGCTCGAAGCAGGCGACGAGGCGACGTCCCGGAAAGCGCGAGCGCAGGGCTTCGAGCGTCTTGGCGACCGCGGTCGGGTGGTGGGCGAAGTCGTCGACCACCGTCACGCCGCCCGCTTCGCCCACCACCTGCTGGCGGCGCGCGACGCCGCGGAATGTCGCGAACGCCTCCGCGACCTGCTCCGGCTCCAGGCCCTCGTGGCGCGCGGCGGCCCACACCGCCAGGGCGTTGGTCGCGTTGTGCTCCCCCCACACCCCGAGCCCGAGCTCGAAGCGCGCGCCGTCGCGCTCGACGACGGTGAAGCGCACACCCGCGGCCGAGGCGCGCGGCGGCTCCAGGAAGCGCACGTCGTTGTCGGCACCGGCACCGTAGAAGACGCTCGGCGAGCGCGCCTCGCGCGCCACTTCGCGCACCTCGCGCGAGTCCCCGCACGCCACCAGGAGCCCGGCGGGCGGAAGCAGCCGCGCCAGCTTCCGGTACGCCTCGACCAGCGTGCCCGGGTCGGGGTAGAGGTCGGCATGGTCGTACTCGACCGAGGAGAGCAGCACGGTGTCGGGCCGGTAGTGGAGGAACTTCGCACCGCGGTCGAAATAGGCGGCGTTGTACTCGTCGCCCTCGACCACGAAGCGCGCGCCTCCGCCACGACGGAAGCTCTCGCCGAGATCGAGCGGCACGCCGCCGATGAGGAAGCCGGGATCGCGCCCACAGCGCGTCCACACCCAGGCGGCCAGCGCGGAAGTGGTCGTCTTGCCGTGGGTGCCCGCCACCACGAGCGGCCTGCGGTCGGCGAGGAAGAAGCGCGCCAGCGCCTCGGGCATCGAGAGCCGCGCCAGTTCCAGGCGCTCGGCCTCGACCGCTTCCGGATTGTCGCGGCGCACCGCGTTGCCGACCACCACGAGGTCGGGGCGCGGTTCCAGGTGAGCCGCATCGTAGCCGATCCGGGGCACGATGCCCGCCCGCTCGAGCAGCGCCGACATGGGCGGATAGAGGGGTGCGTCCGACCCGCGCACGCGATGACCGTCGGCGGCGAGCAGGCAGGCGAGCGGCGCCATGCCGGTGCCGCCGATCGCGATCAGGTGGATGTCCAGGGGCTGCGGAGCGGGCAAACGGATCGCCTCGGGCGAGCCTCGAGTGTAGCATCGCGGCTCGGGATCCGAAGGAGGACCACATGCGCCCGTCCGCGCTCCTGTGCCTTTACCTGCTCCTCGCCGCGCTCTCGGCGCCGCCGTTGTCCGCCCAGGCCGAGCCGCCCGCCGTTCCGCCACCGGCCGCCACCGCGCCCGCCGCCGGCGCCGAGGTCCCTGCCGCGACGCCGCCCGCCGAGTCCGAGAAAGCACCGGCTCTCGCGGTCGACAAGCCGGTGATCGACGCCGGGCGCGTCTCGCGCGGCGAGCGGATCCGCGTCGAGTTCGTGCTCGAGAATCGCGGCCCCGGGACGCTCGAGATCCGCGACGTGCAGCCCGCCTGCGGTTGCACCGTCGCCTCCTTCGATCGCAGCGTCGCGCCGGGCGCCACCGGCAAGGTCGCGGCCGTGGTCGACACCACCGCGTTCTCGGGGGCGATCTCGAAGTCGCTCACCGTCCTGTCCAACGACCCGCTCCATCCCCGGCTGCTGCTGACCGTGCAGGCCGAGGTCGAGGCACATCTGCTCTCGGAGCCCTCCTACGTGCGCTTCGTGCACACCCGCACCCTGCCCCCGCCCACCGTCGGCGTGACCGTCTTCTCGCCGGACGAGCCCGGCCTGGCGGTCACCGCCGTCGAATCGACGCTGCCATTCGTCAGCGCGAGCGTGCGGGAGGCGAGCGAGGCGGAGCGCGTCGCGACTGCCGCCGGCCGCCAGTGGCGGGTCGAGGCGACGTTGGGCGCCGACGCGCCGATCGGCCCGCTGCGTGACTTCCTGATCGTGCGCACGAACCACGCGCAGCAGGCCGAGCTCCAGATCCCGCTCTCGGGCGTCGTGCGCCCCGTGCTCCACCTGACGCCGGGCTCCGCGGCGTTCGGGGAGCTCTCGCTCGCCGGCCAGGCGCGGCGCATGGTGCTCACGCTGATCAACTTCGGCACCGAGCCGGTCGAGGTGCATTCGGTCACCGCCAGCGTCGAGGGCGTGAGCGCGCGGCCCGAGGTGGTCGAGGCCGGCAAGCGCTGGCGCGTGGTCGTCGAGCTCGCGCCCACGCTGCCCAGGGGCCGCGTCGAAGGCGAGCTGCGCATCGAGACGAGCAGCGCCACGATGCCCGAGCTCGTGGTCCCGCTCTCGGCACGGGTCGACTAGGCCTTGCCTCCGGGCGGGCCCCATAGCCCGCGCTCCGGACGTGGCGGCGAGGGCGCCCGGCGGCCGCGCGCGCGGCGCTCCTCGACCGCGGCCAGCCGCTCGGCGAGGGCGCCCCGCTGGGCGCGGCCGAGCTCGGCGACGCCGGCCAGCGCGAGATCGAGCACGCGGTCGAGCTCGGCGCGCTCGAAGGCGCGCCGCTCGCCGGTGCCCTGGACCTCGATCAGCCGGCCGTCGACGGTCGCCACCACGTTGACGTCCACCTCGGCGTTCTGATCCTCCGCGAAGTCGAGGTCCACCAGGACCGAGCCGCCGACGACGCCCGCCGACACCGCCGCCACCTGCGCCACCACCGGCCACGCGGCGAGGTCGCCGGCGAGGTAGAGCTTCGACAGCGCGAGCACCGCCGCGACCCAGCCACCCGTAACCGAGGCGGTGCGCGTCCCGGCATCGGCCTGGAGCACGTCGCAGTCGATGGTCAGCGTGCGCTCGCCCAGCGCGGCGAGATCGACGCCGGCGCGCAGCCCGCGACCGATCAGGCGCTGGATCTCCGAAGTGCGCCCCGAGGGCCGGCCCTGGACGACCTCGCGCGCGGAGCGCGTGGAGGTTGCGCGCGGCAGCATCGAGTACTCGGCGGTGAGCCAGCCGCGGCCACTGCCGGCGAGGAAGCCCGGCACGCGCGTCTCGACCGAGGCCGTGACCAGCACCCGGGTGTCGCCGGTGGTGACGAGCGCCGAGCCTTCCGCCCACTTGGAGACTTCGATCTCGATCGACGTCGGCCGCAGCTCGTCGTGGCCGCGTCCGCCCTCCCGCTTCCGCTCCGCCTCGCTCATCGGGTCCCGCCTCCACCGTCGCCCAGGTCGACCAGCTCGAGCCGCACCGGCCGATGGAGGATCTCGCGCGCGAGGCGCGCGAGTCTCTCCACCGCGTCGGTGACGCACACGTGGTCCTCGCCCTCCCGGTGCTCCGAGCGCAGCCCGAGGCGCTCGAGATCACGCGCCACTTCGGCGGCGACCGCCGCCGCCGAATCCACCAGCGCGACGCCTTCGCCGACCACTTGCCGCAGCGCGGGCACCAGCAGCGGGTAGTGGGTGCAGCCGAGCACCAGGGTGTCGATCGCCGCTTCGAGCAGGGGCTCGAGGTAGCGCCGCAGCACCTCCACCGTCACCGGGTCGTCGAACCAGCCCTCCTCCACCAGCGGCACCAGCAGCGGGCAGGCCTGCGAGCGGACCTCGAGATCGGCGCGCAGCGCGCGCAACGCGCGCGCGTAGGCGTCCGAGCGCACGGTCGACTCGGTGGCGATGACGCCCACGCGCCCGGCCGAGATCGCGGCGGCGCGACGGGCGCCCGGCTCGATCACGCCCCACACCGGCAGGGCGGTGACGAGGTGGGGGAGGGCCAGCGCGGAGGCGGTGTTGCAGGCCACCACGACCGCCTTGACCCCGCGCCCGGCCAGGAAGTCGACGTTGGTCTGCGTGTAGCGCGCGACCGTGAGCTCGGACTTCGTGCCGTAGGGCAGGCGCGCGGTGTCGCCCAGGTAGAGGATCGACTCGCCGGGCAGCGCACGCGAGAGCGCCGCGGCGACCGTGAGCCCGCCCACGCCGGAGTCGAACACGCCGATCGGGCGCGGGTCGCTCACGAGCCCTCGAGCGCAGCCAGGGGCACCAGCGGACGCGCGGTGTCGATATGCCCGGGAAAGCCCCGGCGCTGGACGCCGTTCCACATCAACACCACCTGACGCACCTCGGGCACGTTGCGCACCAGGGTATGGACGACCGAGTAGACGCGCAGGAGCTCCAGCGTCGATCCGGTCGAGGGCGGCTCGCCTCCGTCCTCGGGGCGCAGGTCCACGTAGGCGGTGCCGTCGACCAGGAGCAGGCGGCCGACCTTGACCGCGCCCGGGAAGACGGGTCCGAGCGGCGGCTCGGGCCGCGCGGCGAGCAGCGCGGAAAGCACCGCCTCGCCGCGCGCGCGCGCGCCTGCGCCGCTGGCCAGCGTGGCCGGCTGGCCTGCCAGCCGTCCCGACTCCGACGGCAGCCAGAGCGTCGCCGCCCAGCTCTCGGTCGCCTCGGCCGCCGGCGAGGCGGGCGACGGCTCGGCCGCCACCGGCGGCGCGCCCCGCCGCAGCGCGCGCCGTTCGAAGGCCCAGTACGCACCGAGCGCCACCACCAGGAGCGCGGCCGCGAGCACGAACGCGGCGGCGCGCCGGCTCACGGATCGGCCCCGGCCGCCGCGCCCGCGCCCTCGAGCTCGGACTTGAAGCGCGCCACCGCGCGCACCAGCGTCTCGGCGAGGCCGCTCCGGTAGGCGGGGTCGCGCAGGCGCTTCTCCTCCTCCGCATTGGAGAGGAAGCCGAGCTCGACCAGCACGGCGGGCATCGCGGCTCCGGTCAGGACCCGGAACGGCGCCTGCTTGACGCCGCGGTCGGGCAGCTCGAGCGCACGGTTGAGCTCTTCCTGGATGAAGGTGGCGAGGCGCTGGCTCGACGCGAGATGCCGGCTCTGGGCGAGATCCCAGAGCAGGAGCTGGAGATCGAACTCCTCGCTGCCCGGCGACGCCGGCGCGCCGCCGGTCAGGTTCTCGGTCGCCGCCAGACCGGCGGCCCGCTCGTCGGTCGCCTGCAGCGACAGGAAGTAGGTCTCGGCGCCGCGCGCCCGGCCCGCCACGGTGGCGTTCAGGTGCACGGAGAGGAACAGATCGGCCTTCTGCTGATTGGCGAGCGCGGAGCGTGCGTCGAGCGCCACCGCGATGTCCTCGTCCCGCGTCAGCACCACCTGGAGGCCGAGCGTGGCGCGCAGCCGCTCGGCGAGCTCGCGCGCGATCGCGAGCGTCAGGTCCTTCTCCATCGTGCCGGAGGGGCCGATCGCTCCGGTCTCGTCGCCGCCGTGGCCCGGGTCGACCACCACGGTGCGCACGCCCCGGCCGCGCACCGGCGGCGCGGGCGTGCCGAGCGGGCCGATCGGCGCCGCCCGGGGGCGGAACAGGTCGATCACCACCCGGAACGGATCGCGCAGGGCGTACTCGTCGGCCTCGACGTCCGCCGCCAGCTCGAGCCGGACGCGGTCGGACGCCACGCGCACCGCGCGCAGGTACGGGTCGTCCGCGAGCGTGCGCGTCGCGGCGGGCAGGAAACGGTCCCCCACCGGTACCACGTCGAGAAAATCCGTGCCGCGCACGACGCGGTAGCGGACCGTCTCGGGCAGGCGCAGCACGACGGTGGTCACCCCTTCGACGTTCACCAGCGAGAGCTCGACCGGCAGCTCGCGTACCTCGGGGCGCGTCAGGGTCAGGCGGCGTGCGGCGCCGTCCCAGGCGACGTGCGCGCCGACCAGCCCGCCGTAGCTCCTCTCGACGAAGTCCAGCGGCACGTAGAGGAGCCCCTCCCACTCGAGGGGTCCGCGCGAGAGGGTCAGGATCTCGGTGCCGTGGGTGAGCGCCGGGCTGCCGGGGGCGAGCACGAAGCCGACGTCGCCCACGGTCAGCGTGTAGCTGACTCCCAGCGTGCCGGTCTCGAGCCGCCCGCCGAGCACGGCGGCCACCGGCGCGAGCGCGATCAGCGTGCCTTCGGCGGTGTCCACCCAGGGCAGCGGCACCTCGCTGGCGCCGGCCACTGCCAGCACGCCCGTCCCGGCGGCCACCACGACGGGCGGCGGGGGGGGCGTCTCGGGGGGAGTCTCCTGGGCGGCGGCGAGCGCCACCCCCGCGAACGCCAGTGCGAGGAGCGCCCGCGCGGGGGTCATCGGCGTCACGGTCGGCTACGATACCACCGGCCTCGACGCCCGCGCGGCGCCGTGAGAGGATCCGCGGCGGAAGCTCCGGCACGAGGCTCCGAGAAAGAGACGAACCATGGAGATCCGGCAATTCCGCGTCGTGGTGCGCGCGCGCGACTTCGATCGCTCCTGCCGTTTCTACGGTGAGACGCTGGCGCTGCCGCGCCTGCAGAGCTGGGACCGCGAGGCCGGACGCGGCGCGCTGTTCGCCGCCGGCACGGGCGCGATCGAGGTGCTCGGCCGCCCGCACGGCCTCGAGGCCGGTCGCGAGGAGTCGTTCGACTACCAGGGGCCGCAGCAGAAGCTGACCGTCGTGCTCACCGTGACCTCGGCCGAAAAGGCCTACGAGGACCTGATCTTCCGCGACCGCAACATCCCGGGCGGCCTGCGCCCCGACCCCGACGGCGCGCTGGTGTTCGAGACCCACGACCCGGACGGGGTCAAGATCGTCTTCCGCCAGACCTGAGCAGGCCCCGTTTTCGATAGATTTCGCCGTCCCCGGCGCGTTCGTCTAGGGGTCCAGGACACCGGCCTCTCACGTCGGTAACACGGGTTCGAATCCCGTACGCGCTACCATCCCATTCCAAGCTTCGGGACTCGGATTCAGCCTGCGGCTGAATAGCGAATTCCCTGCGCGCTGCCGGCACCTACCTCCTTCTCCCACAGGAAGTCGGTTACCTGGTGGAGCCGCCGCCACGGCGCGGCGGTCGGGGCGTGGTCTATACTCTTGGTATATTCCAGGAAGGGAGACCCATGACCACCACCGCCAAGCTCTTCAAGAACGGACGCAGCCAGGCCGTGCGCCTGCCGCGCGAGTTCAGGTTCGAAGGAGATGAGGTCAGGGTACGCCGCGCCGGGCGTGGAGTGCTCCTGGAGCCGATGTTCACCGACGTATCGAAGTGGTTCGCGGAATTGGACCGCCTGAGCTCCGGGCCCTTCATGCCGGAAGGCCGCCAGCAGCCATCCACCCCACGGCGCGACGACTTCGATGACGACCTACCTGCTTGATACGAACGTCTGCATCGCGCTGATCAACGGCACCGAGGCCAACGTCCGCCGCCGATTGCAGCGTGCAGTGGCCCGCCAGAGCGTGGTTCTGCTGTCGTCGATCGTGGCGTTCGAGCTCTGGTATGGCGTCGCGAAGAGCCAGCGGAAGGACAGCAACAGGCAGCGACTCGAAGCCTTCTTCGCGGGCCCGCTCGAGTGGGC
>JAFNAE010000079.1 GCA_017860005.1 Acidobacteriota bacterium
GAAAGGAACGAGGCCATCGTGTAAGCGTGCGCGTAATGAAGCTCGACGCCGTCGAATCCGGCGGCGCGCGCGCGCGCCGCGGCGGCGGCGAAGAGACCCGGAAGGACGCGCGGAAGCTCCGCGATGTGCGGCAGGTGGGTGTCCGTCACGCGCTCGCGGTAGCCGTAGGCGTAAGCCTCGAACTCCCTCGGCGACAGGACCGACACGAGCTCCTCGTCCGAGAGCGCCGACAGTGCCGCACGGACGGCGGATTCGTCTCTTCCTTCAACAGAAAGCTTCTCGTAGTGCTCGTCCGTGATCCTCAGGAACCGGGAGAAGTACTTCTCCCGCTCCGGCCGCCGGCGGATGGCGAGGAAGTCGATGATCTGGAGGAAGAGGCGCGTGTGCCCGGCGCTCGCCTTCCGGACCGTCTCGACCAGCCGCGCGAGGCCGGGCACGAAGCGGTCGTCGCCGACCCGCAGGAGCGGCCCGCTGGGGATGTCCCGGATGCCGGTCGCCTCGACCACCAGCGCGCCCGGCCGGCCGCGGGCGAAGCGCTCGTACCAGGCGAGCAGGTCGTCGGTGACGAAGCCGTCCTCGGTCGCCCGCCAGGGCACCATGGCCGGCACCCAGGTGCGCTGCTCGAGCTCGACCGCGCCGACGCGCACCGGCGAGAACAGGCGGGCGCGCGCGGCGTCCTCCGCAGTCGGCCAGCCCGGCTCGAGCCGCTCGTGACGGATCCGCTCCGCGGGCTTCCACATGGACGGGAGTCTAGGACGTCCGGCGCAACAGCTCGCGGGCGATCACCAGGTGCTGGATCTCGGACGTGCCTTCGTAGATGCGCAGGGCGCGCACCGCGCGGTAGAGGCGATCGACCGGGCTCGACGCGAGCACGCCTCGGCCGCCCAGGATCTGGACCGCGTCGTCGACGATGCGCCAGGCGGCCTCGGTGGCGAACAGCTTGGCCTGCGCGGCCTCGAGCGTGAATCGGGCTGCGCCCGAGTCGGCCGCGCCGGCCGCGCGGGCGGTGAGCAGGCGCGCCGCCTCGAGGTCGGTGGCCATGCGCGCCAGCTTGTGCTGGACGAGCGGCTGCTCGGCGAGCGGGCGCCCGAGCTGGACGCGCTCGCGGGCGTGTGCGAGCGCCTCCTCGAAAGCGCGCGCCGCCATGCCGCACGCCGCCGCGGCGACGGTGGGCCGCAGGCGGTCGAGCGCCGCGAGGCCGAGCTTGAGGCCGGCCCCCGCGTCGCCGAGCAGCGCGTCGCCCGGCAGCTGGCACGCCTCGAACGCGATCTCGCCCAGCGGGTGCGGCTCGGAGAGCACCTGGGGCGCGACGAAGCGCAGCCCCGGCGCGTCGGCGCCGACCACGAAGCAGGCGATCCCACGCGCTCCGGCGCCCGGCTCGACCGTCGCGAAGACGGTGTAGACGTCGGCGATGCCCGCGTTCGAGATCAGGTGCTTGCCGCCGTCGAGGCGCCAGCCGTCGCCCGCGCGCGTCGCGCGCGTCGCGAGCGACGCCACGTCCGAGCCGGCCGCGGGCTCGGTCATCGCGAAGGCGGCCATCGCGCGGCCGGCGGCGACCTCCGGCAGCCAGCGCCGCTTCTGGGCTTCGTTGCGCGAGAGGGTGATCGGCATCGAGCCCAGGGCCTGGAGCGCGAACACCGCGTCGGCGAGCGGCGATGCCGCGGCGAGCGCCTCGCGGATCGCGCACAGCGCGGCCACCGACACGGCCTCCGTGGCGCCTCCGAACGCGGCCGGCACCGTGCTCCGGCACCACCCCGCCTCGCCGAGCAGCGCCAGCAGCACGCGCGCCTCGCGCCGCGCCGCCGCGTCGTCCTCCGGCGCCGGCCGGGGGCGCAGTTGCTCGCGCGCGAAGCTCGCGACCTCGTCGGCCAGGGGCCCGGAGGACCCCGGTCCGCGCTGCCGGGCCCCGGTCATCGGAAGGCCGGCGCCCGCTTCTCGCGGAAGGCCTGGTAGGCCTCGCGGAAGTCGGGCGACTGCATGCAGAGCGCCTGGATCTCGACCTCCGCCTCGAGCGCGGCCTCGAGGTCCATCGCCGCTTCGCGGTAGAGCATCTTCTTGGTCACCTCCAGCGCGAACGGCGGTCCCGCTGCGAGCCGCTCGGCGCGCGCCCGCGCCTCGGCCAGGCAGCGCTCGACGGGCACCACCGCGTGGTAGAGGCCGATGCGCGCGGCGGCCGCGGCATCCACGAACTCGCCCGTCATCAGGATCTCCATGGCGCGACCGAGACCCACGATCCGCGGCAGGAGCCACGAGGCGCCCATGTCCGCCCCCGAGAGACCGACCTTCGAGAACAGGAAGGCGATCTTCGCGCTCTCGGCCGCGACGCGCAGGTCGCAGGCGCACGCGATCACGGCGCCGGCGCCCGCCACCGTGCCGTTGAGCGCGCCCACGATCGGCCGCCGGCAGCGCAACATGGAGCGGATCAGGGCGCCGGTCGAGCGCGTGAACTCGAGCAGGCCGCGCGCGTCGCGCTCGAGCAGGGCGCCGATGATCTGCTCGACGTCACCGCCCGAGCAGAAGGCTCGACCGGAGCCGGTGAGCAGGATCGCGCGCACGCCCGGCTCGACGTCGAGCGCGTCGAACGTCGCACGCAGCTCCCGGTAGACCTCGAAGGTGAGCGCATTGAGCCGCTCGGGGCGGTCGAGGGTGATCGTCGCCACCGCCGAGGCGGCGTCGAGCTCGTAGCGGAAGCTGTCCGGCGCGATCCCCACCTCGGGTCACTCCTCTCCCGGCGGCAGCGCCGCCGTGGCCTCGAGCTCGACCAGGGCGCGCGCCTCGAGCAGGCCCGCCACCTCGATCAGCGTCATGGCCGGATAGTGCCGGCCCAGGCGCAGGCGCCACACCGCGCCGATCTCGCGCAGGCTCGCCTCGTAGAGCCTCCGGTCCGTGACGTAGACGGTCAGGCGCACCAGGTCCTCCGGAGCGCCTCCGGCCTCGCGCACCACCGCCAGCACGTTGTCGAGCGCGCGCTCGAACTGCGCGGCGAAGTCGTCCGAGACGATGGCCTGGTCCCGGTTCCAGCCGACCTGGCCGGCGACGAAGAGCAGCCGGGCGCCGGCCCGGGCGAGCACGCCGTTGCTGTAGCCGCGGGGGGCGCCCAGCTCCTCCGGATTCAGCTTGCGATGCGCGCCGCCGCTCATCCCGGGAACGCTCCGCCGTCGACGCCGATCGCCTGCCCGTTGATGCCGCGCGCACGCTCGTCGCAGAGCGCCTGGACGACGAAGGCGACTTCCTCGGGCTCGATCAGCCGGCCCTGCGGGTTCGCCGCGACCAGGCGGCGGCGCGCCTCTTCGGCGCTCAGGCCGGTGCGGGCCACGATGTTCTCGATCGAGCGCTCGGTCATCGGCGTCGCCACGTAGCCGGGGCAGACCGCGTTGACCGTCACGCCGCGCGCCGCGACCTCCGCGGCGAGCGCGCGCGTGAAGCCGACCACGGCGTGCTTCGACGCGGCATAGGCGGAGAGGTACGGCGCGCCCGTGCGGCCGGCGACCGAGGCGACGTTGACGATCCGGCCCCAGCCGCGCTCGAGCATCCCGGGCAGGAAGGCGCGACTGGTCAGGAAGGTACCCTCGACGTTGATCGCGAACAGACGGCGCCACTCCTCGATCGTCTGGCCCTTGAGCGGCGCCGAGGAGGCGACGCCCGCGCTGTTGACCAGGATCTCGACCGTCCCGAGCCGCTCGAGAGCCGCCGCGCGCAGGCGCTCGACCGCGGCCGGATCGGCGACGTCGCACGCGATCGCCGCCACCTCGTGGCCGGCCGCCGCCAGCTTCGCGGCCACCAGCTCGATCTCGGCCGCGCCGCGCGCCACCACCACGACGCGCGCTCCGGCCTCGGCCAGGGCGCGGGCCGTGGCCTCGCCGATCCCCCGGCCGCCACCGGTGACCACCACCCCTCGTCCTGGCCGCATCGCGCGCGAACCCTAGAACGCACCTCCGGGGGCGTCAAGAAACCTCTGGCCGCCAACGACATGGGGCCGCCTCGAGATCCGGACGAAGGCACCGGAGCGGTGTCGGATTTCGCGACGAAGCGCGTGGCGAAACCCCACAGCGGCCGCAAACCCCCGTCCCGCTTGCGTTCGCTGCATTCTCCGACGGAGCGCGCGGAGCCGCTGTCGAGGATTCCCACGGCACCCACGCTCGAGGTGCTCGCGGCGGCCTCGCCGCAAGGCCACTAACCGAAGTCCTTTCAGCCTCTTGCGTCGTGCAGCGAGAGGCGGACCCGAAGCGGCACCGACCTTGCCTTAGAGAGCGGCGGAGAGCAACAGCGAAAGGAGCCCACCATGACCGTTCTCCTCGTTCTTCTGACCCTGGCCTTCTTCCTGGCCCTCGACTTCTGGACCCATCGCAAGGAGGCTCCCGCACAGGCGGTCGCCGCCCCGCCGCCGGAACAGCCCGAGGGCTTCCACCTCGAGCCCGTCTGGGTGAGCGGCTATCAGGTGCCCGACGGCCTCCACTTCCATCGCGGTCACGTCTGGGCGCGCGCCGTGGGCCCGGACACCGCCGTGGTCGGCATCGACGACTTCGCCCGCCGGCTGATCGGTCCCGCGACCCGGGCCCGGCTGCCGCGGCCGGGCACCTGGCTGCGCGCGGGCGAGCCCGCCGCGAAGCTCGGGCTCGACGGACGCGACGCCGAGCTGGTGGCGCCGCTCGAGGGCGTGGTCGTGGAGACCAACTCCCGCCTCGAGAGCGACCCCGAGCTCGCCAGCACCGATCCCTACGGCCGCGGCTGGCTGTTCAAGCTGCGCACCGCCGAGCTCGGCCGCCACCTTCGCAACCTGCTCTCGGGCAGCCTCGCGCACCGCTTCGTCGAGGACTCGCGCGAGAAGCTCCAGCTCGAGCTGATGGCCCTCTCGGGCACCGTCCTGGCGGACGGCGGAGAGCCCGCTGCCGACTTCGCCTCGCACCTGTCGGACGAGGACTGGCACCGCCTGACCCGCGAGTTCCTGCTCACCTAGGAGGTGCGCCATGGCCCTCGTGCGCTCCAACGCTCTGCTCATCGACTTCACGCGCTGCATCGGCTGCAAGGAGTGCGTGGTGGCCTGCCTGGTCGAGCACGGTCTCGGTGACGACGCCGAGGCCGTGACCGGGCTGTCGTCGCGTGCGCTGACCGCGCTCACCGAGCGGGACGGCGTCTACGTGCGCCAGCTCTGCCGCCACTGCCTGACGCCCTCCTGCGTCAGCGTCTGCCCGGTCGAGGCGTTCACCAAGACGCCGGAAGGCCCGGTCGTCTACGACGCCTCGCGCTGCATGGGCTGCCGCTACTGCATGCAGGCCTGCCCGTTCGGCATCCCGAAGTACGAATGGGACAAGCCGGTCCCGGCGGTGGTCAAGTGCGACTTCTGCGCCGCGCGCCAGGCGGCGGGCAAGCCCACCGCCTGCACCGAGGCCTGCCCCGAGGAGGCGACCGTATTCGGACCCCGGGACGAGCTGCTCGCCGAGGCCCACCGCCGCCTGGCCGAAGAGCCCGGGCGCTACTACCAGCATGTCTACGGCGAATCCGAGGCGGGCGGCACCGCGATCCTGTTCCTGTCGCCGGTCGCCTTCGAAGACCTGGGCTTCCGCAGTGTCGCCGGCGAGCCGCTCCCGGCGCTCACCGCCGCGGCGCTCGAGAAGATCCCGGGCATCCTGTCGATCGGCGGGGCCGTCCTCGCCGGCATCTGGTGGATCACCCAGCGCCGCGACGAGGTCGCGCGCGCGGAGCGCGCGGAAGAGGCTGCCGCGCACGAGGAGGAGGATCACAATGCTCGGTCGTGACGGCTTCCGACTCCCGCTCTGGCGCGGGATCTTCTACCTGCTGCTCGCCATCGGCCTGCCCCTGGTGGTGCTGCGCTACACGCAGGGCCTCGGCGCGGTGACCAACCTGACCGACGAGTTCCCGTGGGGACTCTGGATCGGCTTCGACCTGCTGTGCGGGGTCGGCCTCGCCGCCGGAGGATTCACGGTGACGGCGGCGGTCTACATCTTCAACCTCAAGCGCTTCCACCCCATCATCCGGCCCACCGTGCTGACCGCCTTCCTCGGCTACCTGCTGGTGATCATGGCGCTGCTCGTCGACCTCGGGCGGCCCTGGAACATCTGGCATCCGATCATCATGTGGAATCCGCGCTCGGTGATGTTCGAAGTCGGCTGGTGCGTGATGCTCTACACCACCGTGCTCGCGCTCGAGCTCTCGGGCATGGTGTTCGAGCGCGTGGGATGGAAGCGGGCCGTCTCGATCCAGAAGGCGGCGACCATCCCGCTCGTCCTCGCCGGCGTGCTGCTCTCGACCCTCCACCAGTCGTCGCTCGGGGCGCTCTACCTGATCGTCCCCAACAAGCTCCACCCGCTCTGGTACAGCCCGGCGCTGCCGTGGATCTTCTGGACCTCGGCGATCGCCGCCGGCCTCGCCATGGTGATCGTCGAATCGCGGCTCTCGTCGCGCGCGTTCGGTCGCCCGGTCGAGATGCACCTGCTCAAGGACATCGCGCGCGCGCTGCTCGTCGCGCTCGGTGTCTTCGCGGTCCTGCGCACCTACGATCTCGTCCACCGCGGCGTGATCGCCGAGGTCTTCCGGCCCAGCTACGAGTCGGGGATGTTCGCGCTCGAGTTCGCGCTCGGCGTGCTGCTGCCGTTCGTGCTCCTGCTCTCGCCGCGCACGCGCACGGACATCCGGAGGCTCTACCCCGCCGCGCTCCTCGCGGTCTCGGGCTTCCTGGTCAACCGCCTCAACGTGAGCGTCACCGGACTCGAGCGCTCCTCGGGCACGGATTACGTTCCGGCCTTCTCGGAGATCGCCATCTCGCTCTTCCTGGTGGCGCTCGGATTCGGCGCCTTCGGCCTGATGGTGCGATACTTCCGGGTCTACCCGGAGGCCGCTGCGCGGTCCGCCGCCGCGCCGCGCGCCCCGGCGAAACCGAGCCGCGCGCTGGCGCCGTCTGCCGGTCGCCCGGCCTGAAGGGCCGCGATGCCGAATCCCCCGGCGGAAGCCGCCCCCCGGCGGCTTCCGCCTTCTCGCCTCGCCTCCCGTCTCGCCCTGGTCCTCTCCCTGGGCGCGGCGGCGATCCTCGTCACCGCCGGGTACTGGCACCTCGCCTCCCAGCGGCAGCAGCTGACCCACATCGTCCAGTCGCAGGCGGATTCGGTGGTCGAAGTGGTGCGCGGCGCCACCCGCGAGTCGATGCTGCGCAACGACTCGGACGAGCTGGCGCGGATCATCGCCACCCTCGCCGCCCAGGAGCCGATCGACCGCGTGCGCGTGTTCGACAAGCAGGGCCGCATCACGCACTCGAGCGCCCCCGCCGAGATCGGACACCAGGTCGACGCCACCGCCGAGCAGTGCGTCAGCTGCCACGTCGAGGGCGGAGCGCTCCGCGAGCCCGAGCGCGCCGAACGCGCGCGTATCTTCTCGCGCCCCGGCGAGGGCCGCACGCTCGGGCTCATCGCCCCGATCCGCAACGAACGGGCCTGCTCGACCGGCGACTGCCACGCCCACGACTCGGCGCAGACCGTGCTCGGCGTGCTCGACGTCCAGATGCCGCTGGCGGGCGTCGACGCCGCGGTCGCCGCCTCGCAGCGGCAGCTCCTGGTCGGCCTCGTCGCCACCGTGGCCGCGGTCGTGGCGTTGGCGTTCCTCCTCGTCTGGCTGTTCGTGCTGCGCCCGGTCGGCGCGCTCACGGCGGCCGCACCGCTGCTCGCCGCCGGCGACTTCTCCGCGCGCGTCCCCGAAGGCTCGCGGGACGAGATCGGCGATCTCGCGCGCGCCTGGAACCGGATGGCGCTCGATCTCGGCGACGCCCACGCCGAGCTCGCCGACTGGGGCCGGCGCCTCGAGGTGCGGATCGAGCAGAAGACGCGCGAGCTCGAAGCCACCCACCAGACCCTGCTGCGCGTCGAGAAGATGGCCTCCCTGGGCAAGCTGGCGGCGAGCGTCGCCCACGAGCTCAACAACCCGCTGGCGGGAATCGCCACCTACGCACGCCTGCTCAGGCGCCGGCGCGAGGAAGCCGAAGCGAGCGGCACCCCGGTGACCCCCGGCGACGACAACTCGCGCATCCTCAAGATGGTCGAGGAGGAGGCGCTGCGCTGCGGGGACATCGTGCGCAACCTGCTGCTCTTCTCGCGCATGCCGGGGGCGTTGTTCGCGCCCGCCGAGGTCGGCCCGATCGTCGAGCGTTGCTTCATGCTGATCCGCCACCAGGCGCAGCTGGCCGGCATCGAGCTGACTTCCGAGGTCGCTCCCGGCCTGCCCGCGCCCGAGTGCGACGCGGCCCAGATCCACCAGGCGATGCTCGCGATGCTGATCAACGCCCTCGAAGCCACGCCCGAAGGCGGACGGGTGGGCGTGGGCGTCGAGCGGGGCGCCGGCGACACGGTGAGGATCTCGATCTCCGACACCGGGCGCGGCATCCCGCCCGACGTCATCGACCACATCTTCGAGCCCTTCTTCACCACCAAGGCCCAGGCCGCGGGGGTCGGCCTGGGTCTCGCCATCGTCTACGGCATCATCGAGCGCCACCACGGTACGATCGACGTCAAGTCGAAGCCCGGGGGCGGCACGGTGTTCACGATCGAGCTGCCGGTTCGCCAGCCCGCGGTCCCGGCTCCCGCCGGAGTCGGCCGGAGGTTCGCATGAGCGAGAGCGCACGCAAGGAACCGCTGGGCTCGATCCTGGTGGTCGACGACGAGCCGATCGTGCTGCAGTCGCTCGGCGACTGGTTCCGCCAGGATGGCTACCACGTGGACACCGCCTCCAACGCCAAGGAGGCGCTGCGGCTCGCCGCCGAGCGCCACCACGACATCGCCCTGCTCGACATCAAGATGCCGGGCGTGGACGGCCTGGAGCTCCAGGAGCGGCTCGCCAAGGAGGTGCCGGACCTCACGGTCATCGTCATGACGGCCTACGCCTCGATCGAATCGGCGGTGCGCGCGCTCAAGGCGGGCGCCTACGACTACATCACCAAGCCGTTCGACCCGGACGACCTCTCCCACCTGGTGCGCCGGGCGATCGAGCACCGCTCGCTGAAGTCGGAGAACGCCCGCCTCAAGGAGCAGCTCGCCTCGGTGGCCGGGCCGGCGCCGCTGGTCGGCGTCTCGAGCGCGATGCGCCACGTCCACGAGCTGATCGACGCGGTCGCGGCCAGCGACGCCACCGTGCTCGTGCGCGGCGAGTCGGGCACCGGCAAGGAGCTGGTCGCGCGCGCCATCCACGCCCGCTCGCCGCGCCGATTCGGTCCGCTCGTGGTGGTCAACTGCGGCGCCCTGCCGGAGGGCGTGCTCGAGAGCGCCCTGTTCGGCCACGAGAAGGGCTCCTTCACCGGCGCGCAGTACCGGCACAAGGGCAAGTTCGAGCTCGCCGACGGCGGCACCGTGTTCCTCGACGAGATCGGCACGGTGACTTCCCGCGTCCAGATCGAGCTTCTGCGCGTGCTCGAGGAGAAGACGGTGACGCGCGTGGGCGGCACCGTGCCGGTGCGCACCGACTTCCGGGTCGTCGCCGCCACCAACCAGGACCTGGAGGCGGCGGTGCGCGACGGCCGCTTCCGCGAGGACCTGTTCTGGCGCCTGAACGTCTTCGTCATCGACCTGCCGCCGCTGCGCGAGCGTCCGGAGGACATCCAGGCGCTCGCCGAGCACTTCCTCGAGCGCTTCGCGACCGCCATGAACAGGCCCGCCATGTCGCTGGCGCCGGCCGCGCTCGAGGCCCTGCGGGCCTACTCCTGGCCGGGCAACGTGCGCGAGCTGCAGAACGCCATCGAACGCGCCGTGGTGCTCGGCAAGCCGCCGACGATCGAGGCTGCCGATCTCCCCCTCCGCATCGGCGAATCCTCGCCGCGCTCGGGCCCGATGTCACTCGAGGAGGTCGAGAAAGGGCACATCCGGAGAGTGCTCGACGGCTGCGACTGGAACATCTCGCAGGCCGCCAAGGTGCTCGGCATCGATCGCGGCACGCTCTACGCCAAGATCCGACGCTACGGATTCGAGCGCGTGCCGGCCTGAGGAGAGAGCGGCGGAGACGAGCGGAGATGGACGCCGAGACGACCGCTGAGGCTCCGCACCTCTGGCGGGAGATCGGCCTGGCTCCGCTCGACGACTCGGCGGCTGCCGTCTTCGAGCGGCTCCTGGCCGAGCTCTCCCGCCACACCGAGCTGCCCTGCCGGCGGCTGCCTGCGCCCGCCGGCGGGCCTCCGCTCCAGGTCCCGGGCCGGAGCCAGGTCGACGCCGACCGCCTGCTCGAGCGCGTCGAGTCGGCGGCCGCGGCCACCGCCCCGCTGGTGGTGGTGGCCGGCCAGGACTTCGGAGTGCCCCTGTTCACCTTCGTCTTCGGACGCGCGCGCCTGGGCGGCCGCGCGGCGGTGGTGTCGCTCGCCCGGCTGCGGCCGGAGTTCTACGGCCTGCCCGAGGATCCGGAGCTGCTCGCGCGGCGCGCCGCCGCCGAGATCCTGCACGAGCTCGGGCACGTGGCCGGACGAGCGCACTGCCCGAACCGCTCGTGCCTGATGTCGTTCGCCTCCAGCGTCGAGGCCGCCGACGAGCGGGGCCTCGACTTCTGCGCCGACTGCGCGGCGGCGCTGCCGCACGGCCTGGCGCGGGCGCGCGGTCCGTTCGCCGCCGCCGAGCTCTGATCAGGCGCGCTGGCGCAGCAGGTCGCGGATCTCGCCCAGCAGCTTCTGCTCGGCGCTCGGCTCGGGGGGCGCCGCCGGCGCCTCCGGCTTCTTCATCGCGTTGACCGCCTTGACCAGCAGGAAGACGCAGAACGCGACGATCAGGAAGTCCAGGACGGTCTGCAGGAACGCGCCGTAGGCGAGCGTCACCGGCGCCTCCTCGGTGCCGCCGAGGCGCACCGAGAGATCGGAGAAGCTGACGCCCCCCACCGCGAGCCCGATCGGCGGCATGAGGACCCCGTTGACCAGCGCAGTGACGATCTTCCCGAACGCGGCGCCGACAATCACGCCCACCGCCATGTCCACGACGTTGCCACGCTGGACGAAGGTCCTGAACTCGGAAGCCATGCTCATGATCGATTCTCCTCTGGAATCGGGTCCTCGCCGGGTGGAGCGAGCACCGCGCGCACCGCACGGGCGAGGATCTCGCCCAGGCGGGCCACCAGCTCGCGCCCCTCCGCGGCGCTCGCCGCCGCCGGATCGCCGCAGTAGGCGGCGGCGAGGCCGGCCTCGCGGAACCCGGTCTGCCCGGCACGCGCCGCCGCGGAGAGCGACACCGGCAGCGCGGGCAGCCGGACGCGCTCCGCCTCGGACACCAGGTCGGGCCGTTCGGCGAGGACGATCGAGGTCTCGTAGCGCCCGGCGTGACAGGCTCCGGACCGGAACTCCTCGCCGAGCCCGGAGGCGAGCTCGCGCCGGGTCAGGTCGGGGAACGCGAGTCGTGGCCGGCCCCGGTCCACCACTCGCACCGCGGCTTCGCGCAGCGCCGCGACCTGGGCGGGATCGAAGTGGGCGTTGGCGAGGGCGAGGACGCCCACACCGCGCGCAGCGAGCGACTCGGCGAGGTCGAGCACCAGCGCCGCCAGGGTCGCCGGCCGGATCGACAGCGTGCCCGGGAACTCCTGCGCGAACGGCGCCGGCGCATAGGCGAGCGTCGGCAGCACGAGGGCCCGGATACCCGCCTCCGACAATCGACGCGCGGCGTCCCGCGCCATCGCCTCCGCGATCAGGCAGTCGGTGCCGAGCGGCAGGTGCGGACCGTGCGCCTCGACCGCGCCGAGCGGCAGGATCGCCACCCCGCCCCGGTCGTCGGCGAGCTCCGGCCAGCGCAGCTCCTCCCATCGCACGACCCGGATGCTAGCCCGATTGCGATAGAAATGACGGAATCCGGATCCCGGAGGATCGACATGTCGAATCAAGCTCTGGATCTCGTCCTGCGATCGATCGACCAGGCCTACGACGCGCACGCCTGGCACGGCACCAACCTGCGCGGTTCGGTGCGCGGCCTGACGCCGGAGGTCGCAGCCTTCCGCCCGGGCCCCCGCCGTCACAACGTCTGGGAGCTAGTGGTCCACTGTGCGTACTGGAAGTACGCGGTGCGTCGGCGCCTGACCGGCGAGAAGCGCGGCTCCTTCCCGCTCGCGGGCTCGAACTTCTTCCCGCGACCCGGAGCGGACGACTCGCGCGCGGCCTGGAGACGCGACGTCGCGCTGCTCGACGAGACGCACGCCGCGCTGCGCGCCGTGGCCGAAGGGCTCTCCCCGGAGCAGTTGCGGCGGCGCGTGCGGGGGAGCCGCTACAGCGCGCTCGACACCCTGCTCGGAATCGCCGCGCACGATCTCTACCACGCGGGCCAGATCCAGCTCCTGAAGCGCCTGGCGCGCAGCTGA
>JAFNAE010000202.1 GCA_017860005.1 Acidobacteriota bacterium
CTCGAGCAGCTCGCCCACCGCGCGCACGCGCCGGTTGCCGAGGTTGTCGATGTCGTCCACGCGGCCGACGTCGCGGTGCAGGCGGAGCAGGTACTCGATGACGCGGATGAAGTCGTCGGCGGAGAGCGTCTTCTGCTCGACCGGCACCTCGGTGTCGAGCTTGATGTTGAACTTGAAGCGGCCGACGCGCGAGAAGTCGTAGCGCTTCGCGTCGAAGAACATGCCGTAGAACAGCGAGCGCGCCGAGTCGAGCGTCGGCGGATCGCCCGGGCGCATGCGGCGGTAGATCTCGAGCAGCGCCTCGCGTGCGTTGCGGGTGCCGTCCTTGGCGAGCGTGTTCGCGAGCACCATGCCGCACAGGTCCCACTCGGGGAAGAACAGCTCGAGCGCGGTGTGGTGACGGCCCTTCAGGCGCTCGGCCAGGTCGGCCGGCAGCGGGTCGTTGGCCTCGAAGATCACCTCGCCGGTCTCGAGATCGACCACGTCCGCGACGAATCTCGCGGCCTCGACCTCCGCCGCGGGCACGCTCACCTGGATCTCCTCGCCCGCCTCGAGGCGCGGCAAGAGGTCGCCACCGAGGTGCAGCCCGGCGAACACCTGATAGGACTCGCGGCGGCCGCGGTGCTGGCGGTCGCGGAGCCGCTCCCGCTCGAGCACGGCAGGGCCGATGGCAAGCCGGTAGGAGCCCGGCCCCTCCACCGTGAGCGGGACCGTGGCGTAGAACTTGCGCAGGATGGCCTCGTCGCTCTCCAGCCCGAGCGCGCGCAGGAAGACGGTGCCGTGGAACTTGCGCTTGCGGTCGATGCGGACCGAGAGCACTTCCTTCTGGTCGTACTCGAACTCCACCCAGGAGCCGCGATACGGGATGATCTTGGACAGGTAGGTGCGCGGCCCTTCCTTGGTGAAGAACACGCCGGGCGAGCGGTGCAGCTGCGAGACGATGACGCGCTCGGTGCCGTTGACGATGAAGGTCCCGTGGTCCGTCATCAACGGGATCTCGCCGAAGTAGACCTCCTCCTCCTTGGCGTCGCGCATCATGCGCGAACCGGTCTCGGGGTCCTTGTCGTAGACGAACAGGCGGAAGGTGACCTTGAGCGGCACCGCGAAGGTCATGCCCCGCTCCTGGCAGTCCTGGATCGAGTACTCGAGGCGCAGGTCGACCGGATTGCCGCAGGTGTCGCACTTGGTGACCTGGTTCTTCTGCACCGATCCGCACTGCGTGCAGGTGACCGTCTCCTCGTGCGGATGCTCGGTCATGACCTTCGCACCGCAGTTGGTGCAGGTCATGCGCAGGTACTCGAGCCCCTTGAGCTCCCCGCACTTGCACTGCCACTCGCCGATCGAGTACTTGACGAAGTCGAGCGAGCAGGTCTCGCGGAAGTCGGAGAACGGGAAGATGCTGGTGAAGACCGACTGCAGCCCCTGGTTGGCCCGCTCCTCGGGCAGCAGGTTCATCTGCAGGAACCGGTCGTAGGAGCGCTTCTGGACCTCGATCAGGTTCGGGATCGGCAACGACGCCTGGATCCTCGAAAAGTCACGACGGATTCGGTTCTGGGTCTGGATGTTGGTTTCCATGATCTCGGTTTCGTCGACCTCGTGACCCGGGGCTTCATTCAACAGAAGACACCACACCCCCGGCTCGGCTTGTCCCGGCCAGCGGGGGCGTGGCGCGATGCGCGAGCCTCGCGGCGCCATTCACGGCGGCGCGGGCCTCCGGCTGAGTGCCGCTCGCTCAAAGCGGCCTTTACTTGATCTCGACCTTCGCTCCGGCCTCTTCGAACTTCTTCTTGATCGCCTCGGCGTCCGCCTTCGAGATGCCCTCCTTGATCTTCTGGGGCGCACCCTCGACCAGGTCCTTGGCCTCCTTGAGACCGAGGCTGGTCACCTCGCGAACGGCCTTGATGACGTTGATCTTGGTGGCGCCAGCGTCGGTGAGGACGACGTCGAACTCCGTCTTCTCCTCGGCCGCGGGGGCCGCGGCAGCCGCGGCCACGGCCACCGGCATCGCGGCGGCGGCGGCGGAGACCCCGTAGTGGTCCTCGAGCGCCTTGACGAGATTGTTCAGGTCGAGCACCGACATCTCGTCGATCTGCTTGATGAACTCCTGGGCTGCAATGGCCATCTCTTCCTCCTTGCCTTGCGGACCTCGGTCCGGGCCTTTAGGGATTCTTCTGCTTTGCCACCTGGTCGAGGACCGTGGCGAGACGCTGCGGGCCCGCCGCCGCGAGCACGCGCACGAAGCGGGCGATCGGCGACTGGAGCATGAACAGCAGCTTGGCGATCAACTCCTGGCGGCCCGGCAGCGCGGCGATCTCGCCGACCTGGTTGGCCGCGATCGGGCGACCTTCGACGACGCCCGCCTTGAACTCGAGAACGGGGGCCTCCTTCGCGAAGTCGGTGAGGACCTTCGCGATCGAGACCGGATCGGTGAGGCTGAAGGCGATCGCGGTCGGACCGGTGAAGTGCTCCTTGACCTGCTCGAGCGGCTTGCCGGCGACGGCGCGGCGCGCGAGCGTGTTCTTGACCACGACGTAGTGGCCGCCCTTCTCCCGGATGCGGCGGCGCAGCTCGGTGACCTTCTCGACGGAGATGCCCTTGAAGCCGACCACGAACGCGTGCTGCGCCGAGGCCATCGACTCCTCGTAGCCCGCGACGAGCGTTTCCTTCTTGGCGCGACTGACAGCCATGACGCCCCTCCTCAGGCCTCGGCGGCGACCAGCAGCGACTCGTCCACGCGGACCCCGGGGCCCATCGTGGAGGAGACCGTCACCGTCCGGAAGTACTTGCCCTTGGCCGCCGCCGGCTTGGCCTTGAGGACCGCCGCCACCAGCGCCTGGGCGTTGTCGTGGAGCTTCTCGGCACCGAACGAGCGCTTGCCGAACGGAGCGTGGATGATGCCGGTCTTGTCGACCCGGAACTCGACCTTGCCGGCCTTGATCTCCTGGATCGCCTTGGCGACGTCGGCGGTGACGGTGCCGGTCTTCGGATTGGGCATCAGGCCGCGCGGTCCGAGCACCTTGCCCAGCCTGCCGACCACCCGCATCATGTCCGGCGTGGCGACCACCGCCTCGAAGTCGAGCCAGCCGCCTTCGATCTTCTTGGCCATGTCGTCGCCGCCCACGAAGTCGGCGCCGGCCTCCTCGGCCTCCTTGATCTTCTCGCCCTGCGCGAACACCAGCACCCGAGCGCTGCGTCCGAGACCGTGGGGCAGCACGACCGTGCCGCGCACCATCTGGTCGGCGTGCTTCGGGTCCACCCCGAGACGCATCGCGATGTCGACCGTCTCGTCGAACTTGGCGTAGGCGGTCTCGGTCGCCAGCCGGATGGCGTCGGCGAGCGGATAGGCCCTGACCTCGACCTTGGCGGCCGCGTTGCGGTAGTTCTTCCCGTGTCTGCTCATTCGCGTCCTCCTCTGGTCCAAGCGGCCGCCGCGGCGGCCTCCCAGAGCGGTCCGGCGGCGCCCGTCCGCGGGCGCCGCGGCGCTGCTACCCCTGCACTTCGATGCCCATCGAGCGGGCGGTGCCTTCGACGGTCCGGATCGCCGCCTCGAGGCTGGCGGCGTTGAGATCCGGCATCTTCTGGCGCGCGATCTCCTCGACCTGCTGGCGCGTCACCTTGCCGACCTTGTCGCGGTTCGGAACGCCCGAGCCCTTCTCGATGCCGGCCGCCTTGATCAGCAGGATCGAGGCGGGAGGGGTCTTGGTGATGAAGGTGTAGGAACGGTCGGCGTAGACCGTCACGACCACCGGGATGATCAGGCCGCGCTGCGACTCGGTGCGCGAGTTGAAGGTCTTGCAGAAGTCCATCAGGTTGACGCCCGCGGGACCGAGGGCCGTGCCCACCGGCGGAGCGGGCGTGGCCGCTGCGGCCGGAATCTGGAGCTTGATCTGCGCGACGATTTTCTTCGCCATCTTCGGTCCTTTCCAGGACTAGAGCTTCTGCACCCCGAGGAAGTCGAGCTCGACCGGCGTGTGGCGGCCGAAGATCGTCACCATCACCTTGAGGGTGTTGCGGTCCAGGTTGATGTCCTCCACCGTGCCCGTGAAGTTGCTGAACGGCCCCTCGATGATCTTGACCGGCTCGCCCTTCTCGAACACGTACTTCGGCTTCGGCTTCTCCTTGGCGGACACGACCTGGGCGAGGATGTTGTCGACCTCGTCCTGGGAGAGCGGCGTCGGCTCCTTGCCGGTGCCCACGAAGCCGGTGACCTTGGGCGTGCTCTTGACCAGGTGCCAGGCCTCGTCGGACATCTGCATCTCGACCAGGATGTAGCCGGGGAAGAACTTGCGCTGGGTCTCGCGCTTCTTGCCGCCCTTGTTCTCGACCACGGTCTCCATCGGGATGCGGATCTCGCCGATCGACTCCCCCATGCCGAGCGCGTCGGCGCGCTGACGCAACGTCTCCTTGACCCGCTCCTCGAATCCGGAGTAGGTGTGGACGATGTACCAGGAGCGCTTGCGTGCCGTCGTCGTGGTCACGAGCCCACCACCTTGAAGAGCTGGACGATCACCAGATCGGCGAGCCAGAGATAGACCGCGAAGACGAAGCTCGTCACCAGGACGACCAACGTCGTGCCGACCACCTCGTCGCGCGAGGGGAAGGAGACCTTCTTCATCTCCGCCTTCACCTCCGAGAGGAAGCGCGGGATCGAGGCGAAGAATTCGCGGACCTTGGCGAGACCGTTCATAGCGTTCCTGAGATTTCTTGGCAGGGCAGGAGGGATTCGAACCCCCAACATCCGGTTTTGGAGACCGGCGCTCTACCAGTTCGAGCTACTGCCCTGGGTTCGATGGCTCCGTTCCTGCGCTTACTCGACGACTTCGGTGACCGTACCGGCGCCGATGGTGCGTCCACCCTCGCGGATGGCGAACCGGACGCCCTTCTCCATCGCGATCGGGGCGA
>JAFNAE010000203.1 GCA_017860005.1 Acidobacteriota bacterium
CGTGCCGGAGGTCGTGATGGCCGCCGAGCCCTACCAGCGCATCGTGCGATTGCTCGAGAAGGGCGAGAAGGTGGAGCTCGAGATCGCGGTCGAGGCGAGTTTCCTGGCCGACGACTCGAAGGCCTATTCGACGGTCGCCGAGATCCCGGGCACGGACCGCGCGCGGGAGCTGGTCGTGGCCGGGGCGCATCTCGACTCGTGGCACGCCGGCACCGGCGCCACCGACGACGGCGCGGGCGTGGCGGTGGTCCTGGAAGCGGCGCGCATCCTCCGGAGCCTCGGGGTGCGGCCGCGACGGACCCTCCGCTTCGCGCTCTGGGGCGGTGAAGAGCAGGGGCTGCTCGGCTCGGTCTCCTACGTCGAGAGGTTCGTGGCCGACCGGCCCGAACCCACCGACGCCGCGGAGCTCGCGCTGCCGAGGGGCCTGCGCGAGCCGACCTGGCCGATCCGCCCCAAGCCCGAGCACGGGCGGATCTCGGCCTACTTCAACCTCGACAACGGCGGCGGCAGGATCCGCGGCATCTACACCCAGGGGAATCTCGCCGTTGCGCCCATCTTCCAGAGCTGGCTGGCGCCGCTCGCCGACCTGGGTGCCACCACGGTGACCAACGAGAGCACGGGCTCGACCGACCACGTGCCGTTCGACCGTGTGGGAGTGCCCGCCTTCCAGTTCATCCAGGACCCGCTGGACTACATGAAGCACACCCACCACACGAATCTCGACACCTTCGAACGGCTCCAGCGCGAAGACCTCGTTCAGGCCTCGATCGTGATGGCGACCTTCCTCTGGCAGGCGGCCCAGCGCGACGAGATGCTGCCGAGGAAGCCGATCCCGACGCAGCCGCCGACGGCACCCGCGGCTGCCGAGCCCGAGGACCGGTCCGGCGCTGCGAGCGCCCGCGCGGCGGGCGGGCAGGGCTAGAATCGAGGCGGAAGCGCGCGGGGGCTGGTGCCTTCCGCGGTCTTCAAAACCGTCGTCCGGCGCCCCTGGTGGCGGCGGAGGTGGGTTCGATTCCCATGCGCTTCCGCCAATCCGTCCCTGCTCAGGGGAAGTCGATCGCCTCCGCCGTGGCGCCGGCCTCGCGTCCGGCGTCGCCGGGGCGAGCGCGCACGAGCAGATCGGCGAGCCCGAAGGCGAGCAGGTCGTGCGAGCCGCGAGCCTCGAGCGGCCGCGCCGCGCGAGGCCCTTCCCGGCGCGCGGGCAGGAAGCGGTCGCGCCCGCGCCCGGCGGGGATCGGTCCCTCGAGGGCCACCTCGACCGCGTCGCTCCAGAACGCGGCGGCGCGGCCGAGCATGCGTTCGAGCGCCGGGCGGACGAAGACGCGGAAGGCGACCATCACCGAGGCCGGATTGCCGGGCAGGCCGAAAACGAGGGTCTCGGCGCGGCGGGCGACGAGCAGCGGCTTGCCGGGCTGCATGGCGACGCCGTGCAGGCCGATCTCGCAGCCCAGGTCCTCGAGCACGGCGCGCACGTGGTCGGCGCCGCCCATCGAGACGCCGCCGCAGGTCAGCACCACGTCGGAGCCGTCGAGCGCGTCCCGGAGGCGCGCGCCGAGCCGTCCGGGGTGGTCGGGTGAGTGGCCGAGCGCCTCGAAGGCGAGTCCGAGGCGTCGCCCCGCGGCGAGCAGGAAGTCGGAGTGCGAGTCCCGGAGCTGTCCGGGTGCGGGGACGCTCTCGGGCGGCAGCACCTCGTCGCCGGTGACCAGGAAGGCGACGCGCGGCGCGCGGTGGACCTCCAGCTCGGCGCAGCCCTGGCTCGCGGCGAGAGCGAGGGTGGCGGGTGTGAGCGGCGTTCCCACCGCGGCCAGCACGGCGCCCGCGCGCGCGACTTCGCCGCCGCGGCGGATGGCGTGTCCGGGCGCTGGGGGCTCCAGGATCCGGATCCGTCCGGCGCCGGCCGGCGCGGTCTGCTCGACGCCGACCACCCGGTCCGCGCCCGGCGGCACCAGGGCCCCGGTCCAGATCTCGACCGCGCTCCCGGGCGCGAGCGGGCGCCCGGGCGGTGCGCCTGCCGCCGCGGTGGCGGCCACGGGCAGCACGGCGCCGGCCGCGACCGCGCCCGCGAGGGCGAAGCCGTCGAGCGCCGAGACGTCGGCGGCGGGCAGGTCGGCCGCCGCGACCAGCGGCCGGGCCAGCACCCGTCCGAGCGCGGCCGCGCGCGCCAGCCGCTCGCTGCCGCGCGGCGCGGTGGCCGGCTCGATCCGGCGCCAGACCTCCTCGCAGGCGAGCATGCGCGAAGTCGATCACCCCTGCCCCGCTGGTCGCAACCGCGCGCGTCCGCTGCGGTAACATGGACGCTCCGCCATGAGCCGCAACAGCGACCGAGCCGCCCAGTACCGCGGTGACCTGAGTCAGACCGCGTTGCCCGAGATGCTCGCGATCATCGATCGCACGCGGGTCGCCGGCGTCATCGAAGCGGTCTCGGGCGACTTCTCGAAGAAGATCTACCTCGACGACGGCTGCGTCGTCCACGCCGCTTCGAGCGACCTCGCGGACAGCCTCGGCAGCTACCTGCGCCGCGCCGGGAAGATCTCCGAGAGCCAGTACCAGGCCGCGATGCGCAAGCGCAGCGAGGTCTCGAGGCGGCTGGGCGAGGTGGTCATCGAGCAGGGCCTGCTCACCCCCGCCCAGGTCTACCAGGCGATCCGCGAGCACGTCGAGGCGATCCTCTGGAGTCTGTTCTCGTGGGAGGAGGGCGAGGTCAGCTTCTCGATCGGCCAACCCGACCTGACCGGCATCGTGAGGATCCAGATCCCGCTGCGCCAGGTGATCCTGCAGGGCGTGGTGCGCGCCGCCAACGCGAAGTCGCTGGTCCAGCGCATGGGCGGCAAGGAGACCCGCTTCGAGCCGGTCTTCCGCTACGAGGACCTGATCGAGATCGCCCTCGACGGCGGCGGTTACGCGCTGCTGGCGCGCGTGGACGGCAAGCGGACCCTCTACGAGCTGTGCACCGGCGGCCCGGGTCCCGCTGCCGACGCGGCGCGGCTGCTCTACGCCTTCTCCGTGCTCGGTCTGGTCCGGAGGTCCGGCGCCGGGGACGCCCCCGAGCGGCGCGCCGGCTCGCCGATCAAGATCAAGCTGCGTTCCGAGACCTGACGCCGATGCCGATCTACGAATACCAGTGCGAGCGCTGCGCGCGCGTGACCGAGGCGCTGCAGCGCTTCTCGGATCCGCCGCCCGAGTCCTGCGCCCATTGCGGCGGACCGCTCAAGAAGCTGGTCTCCGCGCCGGCCTTCCAGTTCAAGGGCCAGGGCTGGTACGTCACGGACTACGCCAAGAAGGGCGGCGCCTCCGGCGCGGGCAAGTCCGCGGGCAGCTCCGAGGGCGAGACGGCGGGCGCCGCGAAGGCGGAAGCCAAGGAGGCGCCGGACAAGACCGCGAGCCCGGCGCCGAAGGCGGACGCCGCGGGCGGCGCCAAGCCCCCCGGCGGCGAGTGAGCAGCGCGCTGCGCGGGCCGCGCGGGTCCGCCGTCGCGCCGACCTCCGTCCGGTAGGATTCCCACCCATGCGCCCGAGCCCGCACCTCAGGATCCTCGTCGCCTCGCTCGTGGCACTGCTCCCGGGGGCGGCCGTCAGCGCGAGCGCGCGCCCGCTCGCGCCGGCGCCGCTCTACGGCGCCGACGTGCGCAGCCTGGCCTTCGACCCCGCCGAAGCCGCGCGCGCCTTCGCGGGAACTTCGGGGGGGCAGGTGTACCGGAGCGACGACGGCGGCGAGACCTGGCGCGACGCCGGCGTCGCCGCCCCCTTTCCGGGTTGGGTGGTCGGCTCGTTGCGCTTCGATCCCAATCGGGCGGGGCGGCTCTGGGCGGGCCTGTGGGGCGTCTGGGGCGGCGGTGCGGTGGCGCTGTCCGACGACTTCGGCGCGACCTGGACCCGGCGCAACGACGGCCTGGCGCCGGGCGACCAGGTCTACGCGCTCGCCCTGGTGCCCGGCGCGGCGGGTCGCGTGCTCGCGGCGACGCGCACCGGCGTGTGGGTGAGCGACGACGACGGCGGCCGCTGGCGCAAGCTCTCCGAGTCGGCGCCCGAGCTCGTCCACGTCTCGAGCCTGCTGGTGGACGAGCGGGACCCGCGCCGCATCCTCGCCGGCACCTGGCGGCGGGCCTTTCGCAGCGACGACGGCGGCGCGACCTGGCGCGGATCCTTCGAGGGCATGTTCCTCGACTCGGAGGTCTTCGCCCTCGATCCGGTCCCGGGCGGCGATGGTGACCTGTGGGCCTCGACGTGCGGCTGGATCTACCGCGGCGAGGACTTCGGCGCGCGCTGGTCGCGGGTGACGGCCGGCTTCGCGGAACGCCGGACGCCGTCGCTGCTCGCGCTCTCCGCGCAGCGCGTGCTCGCCGGCACGGTGGCCGGCCTGCACCTCTCGGTGGACGGCGGGCGCAGCTTCCGCCGCACCTCGGATCCACGCCTGGCGGTGCTCGCCCTGGCCCGCCACCCCGCGCGCCCCGAGCGGATTCTGGTCGGCACCGAGGGCGCGGGCATCTGGCTCTCCGAGGACGGCGGCGAAACGCTCGCCCCCCGCCTGGTAGCGACCGCCAACGTGCGCGTGGCCGCGCTCGCGGCGGCCGAGGAGACCGTCTTCGCCGCGCTCGCCCACGCCGGCCCGCTCTCCGGCGTCTATCGCTCGCCGGACCGCGGCGTCTCCTTCGAGCCCCGCCCCACGGAGCTGCCGACCGTGCTCGACCTCGCGGTCGGGCCCCAGGGCGTGCTCGCCGGCACCGAACGTGGCCTCTACGAGCGCTCGGGTGCCGAGTGGCGGCGGGTGGCCGAGCTGGGCCCGGCGCGGATCGAGCAGCTCGCCGCGGCGGGAGAGCGGGTGGTGGCGCGCACGCGCGACGACGTGTGGGTGTCCGAGGGCGGACGGTTCCGCCGGATCGGGTGGAGCC
>JAFNAE010000080.1 GCA_017860005.1 Acidobacteriota bacterium
CGCCAGGCCGACTCCGCCAGGCAGGTGTTGGCGCTCGCCTCGTCGATGCGGCCGATCGCGACGAGGTACCGGCTGAGCGTCTCGTGGAGCAGGTTCGAGCGGCAATCGACGGGCACGCCGCGCTCGAGCACGACGCGCTTCTCGACCGGACCGCGCCGGGCGCGCAGGCCGCCGCTCGTGCCCGACTCGAGATGGGCGACGAGCAGCACGGCGAACGGGACCTCCGAGATGCCGACCTGGCGCTCGGCCGCCAGCCGTTCGAGCTGGATCGGATCGCGGCTCACGTCCGGGCATTCTAGGCCGTGCGTCCGGAGCGCGCTCGCTCGCCCGGCGCGGCGTCCGGCCTCAGAGCACCGCGGCGAACAGGCGCGCGCCGGATTCCAGGAGGCGCGCGCCCGGCGAGCGCGACCGGCGGCGGCCGCGCGACACCTCGCGCGACTGCTCGAGGTCCTCCTCGAACCAGCCGGCGAGCCGGTCGGCGGCGGCGCCGCCGTAGATCGCCGCCGCGACCTCGAAGTTGAGGCGGAAGCTGCGGTTGTCGAGGTTGGCGCTGCCCACCAGCGCGAGCTCGCGGTCGACGACGAGCGTCTTGGCGTGCAGCATCGCGGGCCCGTACTCCCAGACGCGCGCGCCGCTCTCCAGCAGCTCGTCGTGGAAGGAGCGGCCGGCGGCGGCGACCAGCAGCGAGTCGCCGCGCACGGGCACCAGCAGTCGCACGTCCACGCCGCGGTGGGCGGCCGAGCGCAGCGCGGTGAGGAGCGGCTCGTCGGGAACGAGGTATGCGGTCGTGACCCACACGCGCTCGTCGGCTCCCGCGACGGCGGTGAACAGGAACTCGTGGATCGGGTAGACGTCCCGGTCGGGGCCGGAGCGCAGGATCTGGAGACGATGCTCGCCCCGTGGCTGCTCCGGAAAGTCCCGGGCCTCGATCGCGCACGCGCCGGCCGAGAACTGCCAGTTCTCGAAGAAGATCCTCTGCAGCGTGCGCACGGCGGTGCCCTCGACGCGCAGTTGGGTGTCGCGCCAGGGTGGAGCGCCGCCCACGCCCACGGTGTGACAGTCCGCCACGTTCATGCCGCCGAGGTAGCCGACGCGTCCGTCCACGACCGCGATCTTGCGGTGGGTCCGGAAGTTGATGAGGCGGGAGGGCAGCGCGCGCGAAGAAGGCGTCGCCCGCTGTCGTTCCCAGGGCGTCCACCAGGACGCGAACGCGAATGCCGGCGGCCGCCCTCTCCGCCAGGCGAGCGAGGAGGCGCTGGCCGGTCGCGTCCCGCTCCCAGATGTAGTACTCGAGATGGATGCTCTCGCGCGCCGCCGCCAGGTCGCGCTCGAGCGCGTCGAACAGCGCGCGGCCGTCGCGAAACAGGTCGAGGGACGTGGCCGTGGCGAGCGGCGCTTCGTCGAGGCGCGCCGCGAGCCTCACCTGGCGCAGCACGTCCGGCTCGAGCGGCGCTCCGGTCGCCATCTCCGAGAGCTGCCGCTCGAGCAGGGCGCGCAGGCCGCTGTAGCGGAGCCTGCGGCGCCTCAGGCGGCGCGGGCCGAATACCCAGTAGATCGGCGCACCGACCAGGGGCAGGAGGGCCAGGCCGAGGATCCAGGCCAGGGTCGCGGCCGGCGGGCGCCGCTCGGCGGCGATCCAGAGCGCGACGAAGACGATCCAGGCGACCTCGAGCAGGAGTGCGGCGAGCTGCCAGTCCACGGCGCGGAGCGTATTCGAAGTCCGTAGAATGGCGCGCCATGCGCGTCGTGTCGGTGGGTGGCGGGCCGGCGGGGCTCTACTTCGGCATCCTGATGCGGAGGGCCTTCCCGCGGGTACGCGTCGAGATCCACGAGCGGAACCGGCCCGACGACACCTTCGGCTTCGGCGTCGTCTTCTCCGACGAGACGCTCGGCGCCCTCGCCGAAGCCGACCCCGGGAGCTTCGCGGCCCTGCGCGAGCGCTTCCGGTCCTGGACCGACATCCGCACCTGGTACCGCGGCCGGTGGACGCGCTCGAGCGGGCACGGCTTCTCGGCCCTCTCGCGCGCCGCCCTGCTCGAGGTGCTGCAGCGCCATGCGCTCGAGGCCGGCTGCGAGCTGGCCTTCGAGAGCGAGGTCGCGGACGTCGAGCGCCATCTCGAGGCGGACCTGGTGCTGGGCGCCGACGGGGTCAACAGCTCGGTGCGCGGCCGTTTCGCCGCCGAGTTCCGGCCGCACGTCGAGCTCGGCGCCTGCCGGTTCTGCTGGCTCGGCAGCGACCTGCCGCTCGATGCCTTCACCTTCCTGTTCGCGGAGACCGAGCACGGCCTGTTCCAGGTCCACGCCTATCCCTACGCCGCCGACCGCTCGACCTTCATCGTCGAGACCCACGACGGCGCCTGGCGTGCGGCCGGGCTCGACCGCGCCTCGGAGGCCGACACGGTGGCGATCTGCGAGCGCCTCTTCGCCGGCTTCCTCGACGGCCACCGGCTGCTCGCCAACCGCTCGATCTGGCGCCAGTTCCCGACCCTCACCTGCGAGGCCTGGAGCCACGGCCACGTCGCGCTGCTCGGCGACGCCGCCCACACGGCCCACTTCTCGATCGGCTCGGGCACCAAGCTGGCGATGGAGGACGCGATCGCGCTGGTCGAGGCCTTCCGGGCCTCGGGCCTCGCCGACGTGCCGCGCGCGCTCGCCGGCTACGAGGCGAGGCGGCGTCCCGAGGTGGCGAAGATCCAGCGCGCCGCGCGCGACTCCCGCCGCTGGTTCGAGTCCTCCCGCCGCTACTTCGGCCAGGTCCCGGAGGTCTTCACCTTCAATCTGATGACGCGCTCGAAGCGCATCACCTACGACAGCCTGCGCCAGCGCGACCCCGCGCTCGTGGCCTCGGTCGACGCCGCCTTCCAGCGCGTGAACGGCGGTCCGGGGACCTCCGCCGGGACGGCGCCGCCGCCTGCCTTCACGCCCTTCTCGGCGCGCTCGGTGACACTGCGCAACCGGATCGTGGTGTCGCCGATGTGCCAGTACTCGGCGGCCGACGGCGCGGTCGGGGACTGGCACCTGATGCACCTCGGGGCGCGCGCGATAGGTGGCGCCGGTCTGGTGATCGCGGAGATGACCGACGTCTCGCCCGAGGGTCGCATCACGCCCTACTGCGCCGGACTCTGGTCGGAGGCGCACACCGCCGCCTGGCGCCGCGTGGTGGAGTTCGTCCATGCGCACAGCGCGGCGAGGATCGGGATCCAGCTCGCGCATGCCGGGCGCAAGGCGTCGATGCGCCATCCATGGGCGGGGGGGGACGTGCCGCTCGCGGTCGAGGACGGCGGCTGGATCGCGCTCGCTCCCTCCGCCGTGCCCTTCCGCCCGGAGTGGCCCGCGCCCCGGGCCATGGGCCTCGAGGACCTCGAGCGGGTGCGCGAAGCGTTCGTGGCCGCGGCCCGCCGCGCTGACGAGGCCGGCTTCGACTGGCTCGAGCTCCACTTCGCGCACGGCTATCTGCTGTCCTCGTTCCTCTCGCCGCTCGCCAACTTCAGGGAGGACCGCTACGGCGGCTCGCTCGCGAACCGGATGCGCTATCCGCTCGAGGTGTTCGGGGCCGTGCGCGCGGCCTGGCCGACGGCCAAGCCCATGTCGGTGCGCATCTCCGCCACCGACTGGTTCGAGGAAGAGGGACGGGGTACGACGCTCGAGGACTCGGTGGCTCTGGCCCGAGAGTTGAGGGACGCAGGCTGCGACGTGATCGACGTCTCCTCGGGCGGCAACTCGCCCGATTCGAGACCGGACTTCGGCCGCATGTACCAGGTGCCGTTCGCCGAGCGCATCCGCTTCGAGGCGGGCGTGCGCGTCATGGCGGTGGGCGGCATCATGGACGCCGACCACGCCAACACGGTGCTCGGCGCAGGCCGCGCCGACCTGGTGGCGATCGCGCGCGCGCATCTCGCCGATCCCCACCTCACGCTGCGCGCCGCGAGCCGCTACGGCGTCGAGGTCCCCTGGCCGGGGCAGTACCTGCGCGGCAAGCCGCCCGCGGGACGCTGACCGGATGCCGCGCAGAGCACGGCGGCTCAGGCGAAGGCGTGCGGGCGGCGCCGGAGCGCGAGGAAGGCGAGCCCGTAGAGCGCGAGCGCGAGCAGGTTGAGGCTCCGGATCCCGAAGAACATCGAGCCGTACTCGAGCACGCCGCCTGCCAGGGCGCCGAACAGGTTCGAGGCGAGCGCCGCGCTCGGTGCCGGCGCCTTCCGGAACGAGGTCGCGAAGACGACGCCGGCGAAGAGGATCGGGAGCGAGACGAAGAGCGCCCCGAGCGTTGCGCGCGCAGCGAAGGGGAGAGCGTTGAGGGCGCCCAGCGGCACCAGGAACGGCAGCAGGATCGCCGCGCCGAGGCCGAGGAACCAGCCCTCGACGCGCGCGGGCCTGGCACGGGCAACGACGGCGTTGGCGGCGAGGATCATGGTCAGGATACCGGCGAACACGGCCGCGTTCACGGTCCAGGTCGACCCGAACAGCAGCGAGAGCTCCGCGATGCACTTGGTCTCGACCAGCATGAACGCGGCGCCCATGAGGAAGAGGTGCGCGTCGAAACCGCGGCCGGCCGGGGCGCCGAGCAGCGAGCGGCGCACCGCCACCCAGGCGCCGAGGAGGATCGCGCCGAGCGTGAGGACGTACGCGGTGGGCCGGCTGCCCGGCCGGATGTAGAGAAAGGGCCAGTCGTCGGTGGCCGGGCGTACCGACTCCTGCCGCCCGCCCGCCGGACGCCACGGCTCGAATCCCTCGGCGCGCAGGCGGGGGAGGCCCGGGCCCGCGAAGTAGGCCACGCCCACGTCGTAGCCGGTGCGGATCGCCACCGGCTCCTGGCCGGTCGCCGCGCGCAGGGTGTTGGACAGACGCTGCCCGATCCAGTCGCCGGCCGCGACCGAGAAGGAGACCGAGAGCACTCCGTCGGGTGCGAGGTGGCGCGCCGCCTCGCGGAAGCTCTCGACGGTGTAGACGTAGTTGTCGAGGCGGAGCGAGGACAGCGAGGAGAACATCGTGTGCGAGTCGAGCAGGCCGAAGACGATGAGGTCGTAGGTCGCGTCGCTGCGGCGGAGGAAGGCGCGCGCGTCGGCGACCGCGACCGAGACGGCGGGCGAGGAGTAGGGCCGCTCGGGATGCTCGCGCTCGCCGATCTCGAGGATCCGGGCGTCGATCTCCACCGCGTCGATCCGCTCGGCGCCGTGGCGCAGCGCCGCGGCGACGTCGTTGCCCGTGCCCGCCCCGACCACGAGGACGCGCTTCGCCGCGGGCGCCACGCGATAGGGCAGGTCGTAGGCGAAGCGCGCACGCCGCACCCAGTCGGTGTCGGCCACCTGCGGGTGACGCTCGAGGAACCCCGGGCTCAGGTCGAGGGCGCGCTGGTGGTAGTCGTGGTTGACCCGCAGCTCGATGCCGAGCGGAACCTCGCCCTTGCGGGTGTCGAGCACGAACGGTTCGGTGTCGATCCGGTAGTAGGGGGACCATGCCGTGGCCTGCGGCGCGAGCGCGACGAGCGCGAGGGCGGCGCCCCAGGCCGCGGCGCCGCGCCAGCTGCGCTCGAACCAGAGCGAGAGCAGTGCCACCACGGCGAGCCAGACCAGCGGGCCGGTGCCGGCGAGCGAGAGCGCGAAGAAGAGGACGATGCCGGCGAGACTGCCCGCGACGTTCACCGAGTAGGCGGTGAGGGGCGTGAAGCGGTCGAAGAGCCGGCCCAGGCGCACGCCGACGGCGGCGAAGGCGGCCACCACCCAGGCGACGATGACCAGGACCACGAACAGGAAGAGCGCCCCGACCGCCCAGGGCGCGGCCTGGTCCGCCGTCCACAGCGAGACCGAGACGTCCGGGAAGCGCAGGTGCACCAGCTCGAGCGGTCCCGCGAAGGCGATCACCAGCGCGAGGCTGCCGAAGAGCACGGGAAAGAGGCGCGGGAGCCGGCGGTCCGCAGGCAGGGCGCAGCCCAGCCCGAGGCCGAAGAAGCTCGCCAGCAGGGGCAGGTTCTTGAGGTAGGCGAAGACGCGGATCTCGGACGCCAGCCAGCGGATCACCACCAGCTCCGCGAAGAGCGCGAGCAGGCTGATCAGGAACAGGTCGAGGGCCTGGCGCGAAATGGACCGGTCCGCCCGTGCGGCTGGGACGCTCATGCGCTTTCTCCCTCGAAGCCGGCGCATGATAGCGGAGCCGGCAGAGGTCGGCCGCGCGGGAGGCTAGACTCTTGCGCCATGTCGAAGCCGCATCGGTTCCGGCTCGAAGTGCGCTTCGGGGACCTCGACTCCGCGGGCATCGTCTACTACCCCCGCTATCTGCATTTCTGTCACGTCGGCATGGAGGAGTACTTCCGCCATGTCGTCGGCATCGACTACCCGGCCTTTCTCGACGAGCACGGGCTCGGCCTGCCCGCGGTGCGCACGGAGGTCGACCACCGGCGGCCGATCCGCTATCGCGACCAGGTCGAGCTCGAGGTCGCCGTCGAGCGGGTGGGCACCACCTCGGTCGCCTGGCACCACCGCTTCTGGCACGAGGGCACGCCGGAGCCCTCGACCGAGGCGCGCATCGTGACCGTCCTGGTCGACATGGCGAGCTTCGGGAGGCGCCCGGTCCCGGACTGGCTCCGCGCGCGGCTGCTGCCGCCCGGCTGAGGCGCTCGTGCCGCCGCGCCGCCCGATGCTCCTCATGCTCGCCTCGGCGCTCTGTTTCGCCTGCATGGCGCTTGCGGCCAAGCTCGCGTCGCGCACGTTGCCCGCGGGCGAGATCACGCTGGTGCGTTTCGCGATCATGCTGCTGCCGCTCGCCCTGGTTCCGGGCTGGCGGCGGCAGGCGCTCCGTTTCCAGCGCCTCGACCTGCTCGTCTACCGGGGCCTGTTCGGCGGACTCGCGGTCCTGCTCTACTTCTTCGCGATCGCGCACGTTCCGGTCGGCATCGCCACACTGCTCAACTACTCCTCGCCCGTCTTCAGCGTGCTCTTCGCCGCCGTGTTCCTCGGCGAGCGCGCCGACCCGCGCCTGCTCGGGCCGTTCGTGGCGGCGCTCGCCGGTGTCTTCCTGGTCTCGACCGGACGCACGGAGCTCGCGGGCGGGCTGACATTCGGCCGCTGGGAGCTCGCGGGGCTGGCCTCGGCGGTGCTCTCGGGGGCCGCGGTGGCGGCGATCCGGGCGGCGCGGCGCAGCGAGAGCTCGTGGGCGATCTACGGCAGCTTCTCGATCTTCGGGCTGGTGGTGGCCGCGCCCTTCGGCTTCGCCGGCTTCCGGACCCCCACCGCGCGCGAGTGGGCCCTGCTGGCGGCGGTTGGTGGGTTTTCGATCGCCGCCCAGCTGCTGATGACCTACGCCTACCGCTGGGTCACGAACCTGCAGGCGGGCGTATTGGCGCAGCTCACCGTGATCGTCTCGCTCGCGGCGGGCGCGCTCTGGCTCGGCGAACGGCTGGGCGCCCGCGCGCTGGCCGGCTGCGTGCTCACCCTGGCCGGCGTGGTCGGCGTGGTCTGGCTCCAGTCCACGCCGCGCGCCGTGGAGTAGGGTTCCGCTCCTCCAGCGTCAGGGGTTGCGCCGCAGGGCGCCGCGGTCGACCTTGCCGAGGTGGGTGCGGGGCAGGTCGGCGACGAGGTGGACCGCGCGCGGCGCCTTGTAGGGCTGGAGCTCGCTCGCCACGAAGTCCTTCAGCTCGCGCGCGAGGTCGTCGCTCGGCGCGCGAGCGATCACCCAGGCGTGCGGCTTGGTCAGGCCGCTCTCGTCGGGCACGCCGACGACGACGCACTCGGCCACCGCGGGGTGGCGCGCAAGGCAGTCCTCGACCTCGGCGGGGGAGAACCACCTGCCCGCGATCTTGAGCGCGTCGTCGCCCCGACCGTGATAGGTCACGAAGCCGTCGGCGTCGCGCGCGACCAGGTCGCCGGTGACCACCCAATCGCCTCTGAAGGTCGCCTGCGTCTTCGCCATCTCGCGCCAGTAGCCCCAGGCGCGGGCGCCGCCGCGTACCCAGAGCCAGCCGGTCTCGCCGTCGGGAAGATCGCGCCCCTCCTCGTCGCGCACGCGCAGCTCGAAGCCCTCGACCACGCGTCCGAGCGTCCCCGGGCGCACTTCGCCCGGGTGATTGCTCAGGAACACGTGCCACTGCTCGGCGGTGCCCAGGCCGTCCAGCAGCTCGACGCCGAAGGTCGCCCGCCAGCGCTCGTAGAGCGCCGCCGGCAGGGCCTCGCCCGCCGAGGTGGCGAGGCGCAGGCTGGAGAGGTCCTGGGCTGCCGCATCCGGATGGCTGACCATCTGGTGGATCATGGTCGGCACGTTGACCAGCACGGTGGGCCGGTGCCTGCCGAGCGCCGCGAACACCGATTCGGCGGTGGCCCGTTCCGGGAACAGGCAGGCGCTGGCACCGACCGAGAACGGGAAGAAGAGGTTGGAGCCCAGCGCGTAGCCGAAGTAGAGCTTGGGCACCGAGAGCGTGATGTCGTCCTCGGCGAGGCCGAGCGTGCGCTGCCCATACGCGACGGTGGTGAAGGCATAGGAGCCGTGGCTCTGGATCACCGCCTTCGGCCTGCCCGTGGTGCCGCCCGAGAAGAGCCAGACCGCGGGGTCGTCGCGATGGGTGCGCACCGCGGTGAACCCCTCGGCGACGGTGCGCGCCAGCTCCTCGAACGAGGGCAGGCCGGGGGCGGCCTCGCCGACGGTGACCAGCGTGAGCCGCTCGCGCGCCCTGCCGAGCGCATCGGCGAAGACCGGCACCAGCCGTCCGTCGACGACCGCCAGGCGGGGCCGCAGGTAGTCGACCAGGCCGGCGATCGCCTCCGCGCCCAGGTCTGGATTGAGCATCACGACCGAGGCGCCGGCCGCGAGGGCTCCGAACAGCGCGCCGACGAACTCCGCACCGTCGCGCAGCGCGAGCAGGACCCGTTCCTCCGGGCGCAGGCCGAGCCCGACCAGGACGTTGGCGAACCGGTGCGCCAGCCGCTGTACGTCGCGGTAGGTCAGCTCGCGGTCCGGCAGGCGCAGCGCCACGCGCTCGCCGCGGCCCTCGCGCACGCGGGCTTCGACGAGCCAGTCGGCGAGATTGAGATCCTCGGGCGGGTCGAGGTTCATCGCAGGCTCCGCAGGACGGGGAACGGGGCGGATTCTAGGGGAATTCCGGCTTGAAGCCCGGGGCCCTGTGGGGGGAGACTCCGGCGCGCGGGAGGGACCGGAGATCGCGAAGAGGGCCAGCAGGGGCGCGACGGCCGCGACGGGGCGGAGGATCTCGGGCGCCGACTGGATCGCCGGCGCGATCCTGGCCGCCTGGGCGCTCGGTCAGCTCGCTCGCGACGCCATCCTGCCCACGGCGCTTCTCTTCTACGTTCCTTCGCCGCTGGTCGCCCTGCTCCTGCTGGCGGTGGCGCTGGTGGCGCGGTTTCGGCGTCTGCCCTGGTTGCGCATCGCGGTCTCGGCGCTCGCGCCCGCCGCGGTCGCGCTGCTGATCGAGTGTCGCTGGCTTCCCGCGACGGTCGCGCCGGTGGCCGGCGGCGCGCCCCTGCGGGTCGTGCACTGGAACGTCTCGGGGGGCTGGGTCGCCCCGGAGCTCCAGGCGCGGGAGATCGCGAGGCTCCGGCCGGACCTGGTGGTTCTCTCGGAGGCGCCCGAGCGCGTGGCGCGCCGCGTGGCGCCCGCGCTGCCCGGCTTCCGGCACGAGACCTTCGGTTCCCTGACGCTGCTGGCGCGCGAGCTCCTGGACGGGGAGTGGCTGGAGCGCGACCGGCGGCTGCAGGTGGTGCGCGGACGCTTCGGCTGGGGCGGCCGGAGCTGGAGCGTCTTCGCCGTCAATCTCGGTTCCTCGCTGCTCGAACCCCGGGACCCGTCGCTGCGCCGGGTGGTGGCTCAGCTCGAGGCCCGGCGGCCCGACCTGGTGGTGGGCGACTTCAACGCGCCTCGCCGCTCGCGTGCGCTGGGGCGGCTGCCGCCGGGATGGCGCCACGCCTACGACGAGGCCGGCGCCGGCTGGAGCGCGACCTGGCCGGTTCCGGTGCCGTTGCTCGCCATCGACCAGACCCTGGTCGGGCCGCGCCTGCGCGCCACGGGCTACCGCCTGACGGGCACGCCCTGGAGCGACCACCGGCTGCAGCTCGTCGAGCTCGTCCCGGCCGGCCCGGGGTGAGCGCGGGCGGCTCCGGTCAGCGTCCGGTCCAGGCCGGCGGACGCTTGGCGAGGAATGCCTCGACCCCCTCCTGCTTGTCGGCCGACGAGAAGCAGAGGCAGAACAGGTCGCGCTCCCACATCAGCCCTTCCTCGATCGCCAGCCGCTCGGATGCGCGCACGGCCTCCTTGGCGACCTTGAGCGTGAGCGGGCTCCGGGCGGCGATGCGGGTCGCGAGCTCGAGCGTCTTCTCGCGCAGCGCCTCGTGGGGGAAGACCAGGTCGACCAGCCCGATCTCCTTGGCCTCGGCCACCGGAATGCGGTCGCCGGAGAGGATCAGCCGCATCGCCTGGCCCAGCCCGATCAGGCGCGGCATGCGCTGGGTGCCGCCGCCGCCCGGAATCAGTCCGAGGTTGATCTCGGGCTGGCCGAACGACGCGCGGTCGGAAGCGACGCGGATGTCGCAGGACATGGCGAGCTCGCAGCCGCCGCCCAGGCAGAAGCCGTTGATCATCGCGATCACGGGCTTCGGAAAGGTGGCCATGACGTCGAAGATGCGCGGCGTGCGCATCGCCGCGCGCTGGTCGAACGGCGTGCGCCCGGCGAATTCTCCGATGTCGGCTCCGGCGATGAACGCCTTCTCGCCGGCGCCGGTCAGCACCACGACGCCGACGCCCTCGTCCCGTTCGGCCTCGGCCAGGGCCGCGAGCAGCTCGACGCGCACCTGCTCGGAGAGCGCGTTCATCTTGTCGGGGCGGTTGATGGTGAGGATCGCGACGCGGCCGGACTTCTCGACCAGGACGGTTTCAGCCATGACTCTCCCTCCGGAGGAACTGGGATTGCGGGGCGCGCCGCGCGAGCGACGGAGGCGCCTCGCACCGCGATTCTCCGGGTGCGGCCCGAGAGGTGTCAACCGCGCCCGGGGCCGCGCGGGGCGCGGATGCTAGACTGACTCGACCCTCCAACACGATGCCGCTCGTGCCGCGCAACCTCCCCGAGAAGAGCCTGGTCGGCGTGGTTCTCGTGCAGAGCGACGGAAGCGACGACCCCGGCCTCTCCCGCCTGCTCGTCCGCCTCTCGCGCGCCGGGGTCACCGACCCGCCGGTGATCGTCGTCGATCTGCGACGGCCGGGCCGGTGGTGGCACGAAGTGAGCCCCCGCCTCGTCCACGCCGGCGGCGAGAAGTCCGGCGGGCGCGCAGCCGCGATCGCGGCGGGCGCGCGCAGGCTGGCCGAGCGCTTCGCGCCCGAGCTCGTGCTGGCGGCAGGCGAGGCGACCTCCGGCCTCGAGGACGAGTCGCTCGCGCTGCTCGACGACTACGCGCTCGAGACCGCGCGGCGGACGCCGGCGGCGCTCGTGCTGCCCGGCGCCGGGTCCGGCCAGGCGGTCGCGCCGGCGCTGCTGCTGATCTCGACGGCCGCTGCCGGCCGGCTCGACGCCGAGCTCTCGGCGACGGTGGAGGAGGTCGACGGTCGCGCGCCGGTGCCCGGCGGTGGCGGCGGCCTCGGCGTGGACGACCTCGAGGCGCGGGTGCGCGCGCTGGGGCTCGCCTGGCTCGACCTGCGCGTGGTGCGCCGCCTGCGCGAGAACGCGGTGCAGCCCGGCGCGATGCCGGGCGAGGCGCTCGCCCGGCTCTCCGCGAGCCTCGGCGCCGGACCGGCCGGGAGCGAGCGCGTCGAGCCCCGGTTCTGGATCGACGAGACCTACGTGCCGGAGACGGTTCGACACGGCGACCGTGCCCGGGTCGTGGTTCGAGGCTGGGTGGTGGCGAGCCCGATGCCGCGCCGGGTCCTGGTGCGCGTGGACGGCCACGAGGCGCTGCGCGCGGAAGTCTCCGTGCGCCGAGCCGACGTGCTCGCGTCCCATCCCTGGCTCGAGCACGAGGCGTGCGGCTTCGACTTGCGCGGCGAGATCGGCCCGCTGGCGCCGGGAACGCACGAAGTCGAATGGGTGGTGGACGGGACCGAGATGAAGAAGGGCCTCGGCTACCTGCGCGTGCTTCCCGTCCACCGCCTCGAGCTCACGCGCGTGGTGGTGCCCGAGCGCGTCGCTCCGGGCACGCGACCGCCCCTGCTGGTCGAGGGCAGGGTGGTGTCGAGCGATCCGGCGCCCACGATCGACGCGCGCGCCGGCTCGCGTCCGTTGCGGGTCCGGGTGCGCGCCGTGCCCGCGCCGGGCGAAGGACGGCCCGGGACCCTCGAGTTCGTCGCGAGCGGCCGGCTGGAGACGCCCGCCGGAGCGGGCCCCTCGACGTTCGACCTCGAGGTGCGTTCGATCGATCGCAGCGACGCCACGGGATCTACCCGCCGCATCGAGATCGCGGTCGAACCCGGGTCCGGCGAGATCGCCATCGACGCGCGCCGCATCGGGGAGTTCGATCCGCGCCTCGGCGGCACCCCGATCGCGTTGCGCGGCCTGGTGTTCGACGCGCGTGCCGGCGACCGGATCGAGCTCCTGGCGCGCGGCGTACGCCTCGCCGAAGCCGAGCTGATGCCGGTCGAGAGCGCCGATCCGGCCCTGCCGGTGGCTGCCTTCGCGCTCGAGCGCGAAGCGCTCGCCGGGCTCGACGCCGGCGAGCACGAGCTGCGCCTCGAGCTGGTGCCGGGCTCGGGCGGGCCGAGCCGTTCGTTGGCGGTGTGGCGCCAGCTGGTCGGCCTCCGTCTGGCGCGGGCGCGAGCCGCCGAAGCCCGCCTGGTGCCGCTCGGCGAGACCGGGCGCTACCGCCTGGTGCTCGAAGGCGAGCTCGAGCCGGCCGACCTCGCGCAGAGCCTGGCGCTCGCCGTGGACGGTGCGGTGCGCTCGCGGCTCGGCGGGGAGTGGCTGCGGCCGGCCGAGGCGCGCTCCGGTGCCGAGGCGCGCTTCCACCGCTTCCGCTTCGACGCCGAGATGGCGCTCGAGCCCGGACCGCGGGCGCTCGAGATCCGGGTGCGCCGTGGCGCCGAGGAGTCCGTCGCGTGGAGCGGATCGGTGACCGTGCCGGAACCGGGTCCGGCGCACGCCGCGCGGGTTCGATGCGCGGAGCTCGACCGCCTGCTTCGCGAGGACCCGGCGCCGGTCTGGTCGCGCATCGTGCTCGAGGGCGAGGTCGTGGGGGGCGGAGGGGCGGCGACCGCCGTCCTGCGCCTGGGCGGGCGGCGCGCGGTCGAGGCGCGGGTGGACGAGAGCGGCCGCTTCCGGCTCGAAGCGCGTCCCGAGCCGGGCCGGCTGGCGCGCGGCAGCCTGGAGATCGAGTCCGGAGGAGAGGTGTGGTCGCGCTCGCCGACCTTCCG
>JAFNAE010000204.1 GCA_017860005.1 Acidobacteriota bacterium
CAGTTCCTGTGGAGAAGAACCTCGACGACATGCTCGACCTCCCTTTCCCCAGCAAGGCTGGATAGGACCGACATGCGTTCGGGACGCACGCGGCTGGACTGCGGGGTGGTGAAGGAAGTGGGCCCTAGGGTAGCACCGACCCGGCCGGCAAGACACTCCCCGGGGCGGAACGCCGGGCGTCGGACCGTCGAGGCTGTGGCGCCGGAGCGGGTGCCGGGCTCGGCCCGGAGATGGCTGGGCGGGCATCAGGCCCCTCCGAACCATTCCGGCGTCAGACCCCTGTGGAGAATCGAATCCCAGCGAACGAGTGCTCTGACACCGGTTTTCCAGGGCGGAGAGCTTCGACCGGTGCGCTGGAATCGCGGCTCCGCTGCCTGCGCGAGGGACCGAAACGGCGACCGCCGCCTGCTGGAGCGGCCCCTTGGTCGACGCCGTGCACGGCGGCGTCTGGGCCTGCGCCGACCCCAACGACCTCGAGCGCCACGCCGCCCCCTCGGAGCGTCGCGGCTCCTCGCCGGCCACGAGATCGAGCTCCTGTCGTTCGGGGACTTGCGCTGATCCGGCCGCGCCCGCCGGCCCGGGCCTACGGAACGGCGGCGCTCCAGCGCCCGGTGTCGCCGCTCTCGAAGCCGTCCGCGAAGGCGCGGCAGGGGGCGAGGGTCGCCGCCGCGGCGTACCAGCCCTGGGCGAGGCGCCGATGTCCGAGGTCGGTGTCGAGGTGGCCGCCGTCGCTCGTGTAGCCGGCGTAGAGCTTCTGGTAGGTCTGGCCGCCCGACAGGAAGGTGTGCTCGCCGCCGGCGGGATCGTGCGCCTCCATGTCGGCCAGGTCGTAGAGGAGCGCGCCGCTCGCGGCGCAGTGGAGCCGGACGGCCCGGTTGTAGAGGTTGCGCAGCACGTTGTCGGCGTCCTCGTCGACGGTGAGCGGCATCGTCGTGTAGACGAAGACGGTCGCGGGGTAGCTCGCGGCGAGCGCGTCCATCGAGGCGAGGTAGGTAGCGGCGCTCGCCGCCTGGTCGATGAAGCACATCTTGTTCATCACCACGTCGACGGCGGCGAGGCGCCAGCCGGCGAGGCGCACCGAGTTGTCGAAGACGGCGAGCTTGTCCTGCCAGCTCGGGTTGCCGCGATCGCACTCGTAGACCGTGCCGGGGACGGTCGGCGCCGGCGGCGCCTCGGCGCGCAGCGCGGGCTCGTCGTAGCCGACCCAGGCGGGCGTGAGCCGGTAGCGGGCCGGGTCGGCCGCGCGCAGGTCGTCGAGGCCCTCGAGCAGATTGCCGCCCACCGAGGCGTGGGTGAAGAACCAGCGTTGCGCGCCGATGCCGTCCATCACGCACTGGGGCAGCGCCGCCACCGCGTCGATCGCTGCGTGACCGACGATCTGGGCCCGCGCCGCGAGCGGGGCTCCGAGCGCGAGCAGGGAGACGAAGAGGGTCCAGCGCATGCCCGCACTCTGCCGCCGTCCGACCGCGCCCGGCGCCACCCGCGCGGGCAGGCGGCCGGCGCGGAATCGAGCCTCGCGACGACGGTGGCCTCAGCCGGCGCTTCGCTCCCGCCGGCTCCGGCGCCAGCGCTCGACCAGCGCCCACGCGCCCTGGATCGTCGACACGAGCAGGCCGACCGCCATCGCGGCGCGCGGGTCGACCGGATCGTCGCGGGTCAGGACGAGCAGGCCGTGGAGCACGCTGGGGAAGAGCAGCGCCGTCCAGAGCCAGGTCGAGAATCGGGTGAAGAGCGGACGCTCGTCGAGCGGATGCGGGCGACTGGCGCGCCGCCATGGCATTCTCGTCGCGTTGCCGACGACGACGAGGAGGGCGAGCAGCCCGGCGCCGAGCGCGCAGAGGCCGCGCCGGCCGGCCGACACGATGCCGGCGCCCTCGGCCAGCCCGACCAGCGCCGGGAAGAAGACGAGCGCCAGCAGCGCCGCGAGGATCGCGAGCGCCCAGAGCGGCGCCTCCTCGATCGGAGTGCCGCCGTCGCGGCGGAGTCGTCGCATGCGCACCCGGCGCCGGAGCGCCGCCGACGGTTCAGTCGATCGGCGTCTCCTGGTAGCTGTAGCCCACCCAGTTGCCGCCCTGACGGACCCAGATCGAGGTCGCGAAGACCTTGCCCGGCAGCGCCTGCCCGTCGCAGGTCGTGTCCTGGTTGGCGACGTAGGTCAGGATCGCGACGTCCGGCGCGGGCTGCCGCAGCCTGGCGTCCTGGAAGGTGAAGCTCTTCATCACGCAGGTGTGCTTCTCGATCGCGCTGGCGACCGCCTCGCGGCCTGCCGTCATCCCGACACCGGCGACGACCTGGACATAGTCCTCGACCGTCTGCGCGCGGGTCGGCGCGCCCTGCTTCTCGCCCCACGCCGTCCACAGCGCCTTCTCGCGGGCGAGCAGGTCGTCCTGGAGGCCCGCTGCGGCGGCGGGCGCGACGGCGGCGGCGAGCAGGAGCAGGGCAGCGAACAGTCTCTTCATGGCGTTCTCCCCGGAGGCGAAGGTCGATCCCGCAACGGAACTCGCGCGCCGCGCGACCCCACGAGGGTTCGCCCACGGTTCCCGGCCGCACGGAACAGACGGTGACTGGCTTGCCTCCACCCTAGCACCCCGGTCGGCGGGCGCGGCGGGGCGCGTCGAGCGCACGGAGGCGGTGAGGCCCGCCGCGCGTGCCCGGAGCGGAGGTCAGGCGCCCGGGTAGCGCCGGAACCAGGCGGCGTAGCCGCGCGAGCCCTCGCCGGGGCGCAGGTCGAGGCCCTCGTCGAGCAGGTCGTCGGCGAGCTGGCGGATCACATCTCGGCCCTCGAGCACCGCCAGCCAGTCGGCGGGCAGCGCCGCCTCGCCCAGCGCGGCGCCCAGCAGGTGGCCGCAGATCGAGGCGGTCGAGTCGCTGTCGCCGGAGTGGTTGGCCGCCAGCCGGAGCGCCGCGCGCAGGTCCGCGGGGTGGCAGAGCGCGGCGTAGACGGCGATCGCGAGCGCCTCCTCCGCCACCCAGCCGCCGCCCAGCGTCTGCAACTTCTCGGGCGTCGGCCACGTGCCGACCAGCGTCCACTACGCCTACCTGCGCTGGCTCGACACCCAGGGCGAGCCCGGCCCGCGCGCGCCCGGGGCGGGGCGGGGCGCGAGCTGCCCGGTCGGGTGGCCGTGGGTGAGCGCGGCGACCTCGAGCGCGAGGCAGAAGATCCCTTCGCGCGCGGTCGCCTCGCTGCCCGTGCCCGGGTGCGGCAGCAGGCCTACCGGCGCGGTGCGCATCACGGTGCCGCAGCCCTTGCTGTCGTTGCGCGCAGGCTCGCCCGGCTGACCCCGCTCGAGCGCCGCGAGACAGGTGTTGCCCGGCGCGCGCCGCGCGTGGAGGAAGCGCTCGCCGACGAGCCAGCCGTCGTGCCCCCGCCCCGCCCCGGGCGCGCGCGGGCCGGGCTCGCCCTGGGTGTCGAGCCAGCGCAGGTAGGCGTAGTGGACGCTGGTCGGCACGTGGCCGACGCCCATCAGGCCCTCGGCGGTGAACAGCGTCATCTGGGTGTCGTCGGTGATCGCGCCGACGCGGCCGTAGGCGGGCGCGAGCGCCTCGAGCCCGCGCGCGCCGTAGAGGCCGCGGATCATCGGCAGCGTCATGAACTCGATCGGCGCGCCGAGGGCGTCGCCGAGCGCGCCGGCGAGCAGGCAACCCCGGGCGCGCGAGCGCAGCTCCGCGACGCGCCCGGGCGAGAGGCGCCCGGCGACGGACGGAGTCTCCTCCGCGCCCTCCGGCGGCGCGGAGGACGGCGGGTCGGGGTCCATGGGCCCCCTTCTACCGCAACTCGCTGACAGGAGCTGTCAGTTCGCTGGCAGCGGAATCCGGTCCGCCCCCGGCGCCGAGGCGGCCCCGCGAAGGGCAGCGCCGCTACTCAGCGCTGCGCGGAGAGCAGGAACTCGATCAGGGCCTCGAGCCCGCTGCGCTGGGTCGGGCCGGAGAGGGTGTCCTCGAGCAGGTTGCCGCCGAGGACGTGGAGGCGGAACTTCTCCGTCGCGGTCGCGAAGCGCAGCTCGTTGCCGGCGCTCGCGGACAGGAAGTCACGCACGCTGCCGCCCCAGCCCCAGACCGCCGCGTCGGTGATCTCCTCACGGGAGACCAAAACGGGCGGGCCGGCGCTCTCCAGGCGGCGATCCACCGGCACCAGGATCAGGCGCGACGGCGTCACCCCGACCGCGAGCAGGGCGGCCGAGAAGAGCTTCGGCCGCGTCGCGTAGACGACGCCGGTCAGCGCCTCGCCCGCGCCCAGGTGCGGCGCCACCTGCGCCGCCAGCCGGCGCGAGGTCTCTTCCCACTTCTCGGCGACGAAGCCCATAGGACCTCCCGGCGAGCGCGCTCCCGGTGCGCGCCCCCAACGTACTTCGACAGTCCGGCGCCGCGCGGGACACAGACGACGCCGGCTCGCCGACCCCTCGACACGCCCGCCGGCGGATCAGAGACGTGCGGCGACCTTGCGCGCGGCGGCGCGGAGGCGGTCGGCGACCTCGGCGCCGTCGGAGCCGTCGCCGTAGACCTCGAGCGCGGTGAAGGTCGCCCCCTTGAGTACCCCGAGCTGATAGCCGGAGTTCATCTTCGCCAGGAAGGCCCGGTCGCCGATGTCCGATTCCGGCTGACCACCGTTGCCGGCCATCAGGCCCTCGAAGCCCTGCACCACGATCTTCGGATCGTCGTAGCTGAACGGCTGGGCGACGGTGAGGGTCAGCTCCCCGCGCTCGTAGCTGCAGGCGCCGTTCTCGATCGCCCCGCGCAACCTGGCGCCCGCACCGATCACGGAGGCGGCTTCGTCAGGTGTCAGGAATTTGCAGGGCACGGCGGCGCCCGCCGCCGGCGGAACGGCGGACACCAAAGCGGCGAGGACGACGAGGACGGCGAGAACGAACCGGCTGGGATTGCGGCGCATGGGTGCCTCCTGACGATCGACCACGAGATCCGGCCCCGGATCCGGGCGGGACGCCGCGCGACAAGCGGCTGGCACCTGGAGGGCCAGCCCGACCGCTCGACGCCATCTAACTGCTGGCGGCTCTTCGACTTGCCAAGTAGCTGGCACCCGCAACCTCGACTTGCCAAGTGGCTGGCACCTGGACGGGCAAGCGGCTGGCACCTGGACGGGACCGGGCCTGTCGTAGCCTTTCGCCGGGGCCCGTGGGGGGCTCCGCGGGATCGGGAGGGGGAGAGCCATGCGCGGAACGAAGGCGGTGCGGGTCCTGGTGGCGGCGGGCGCGCTGGTCGCGGGGTCGTCGATCGCCGATCAGGCGGCGGTGACGGGCAAGTTCCTCGGCAACGGCAAGGACGGCAAGCTCGCGCACGCCGTCGCGGTGCCGCACGACAAGTGGCAGGACGAGGAGGCCTGGACGGTGGTGCTCACCGAGTTGCCGGCGCCGCCCGAATCCAAGCCCGACTGGGACGGCCCGTTCGGCAAGCTGGGCGCCGCCCTCTCGGTCTCGATCACCGCCAAGGGCGAGCTGTTCGGCACCGAGATCTACCACCCGGCGCTCGAGCACAAGCCGTTCTCCTCGGTCGGCCCGCTCCAGCTCGAGGGCTTCAAGATCGAGGGCGACACGATCTCCGGCCGGCTCTTCACGCGCGAGCCCGACGAGTTCTTCGGCGACGTCTGGGAAGTCGACCTGACCTTTCGCGCGGTCAAGCGCGGCGCGAAGTGAGGCGCGCTCAGCGCTCGCGCGCGGCGATGCGCTCGAGCACGAAGGCGAAGGCGTCGACGACCGAGCCGTTGCCGGCGTAGTCGGCGAACGGGTGGTCGCCGGAGCGCTCGACCAGCTCGACCGAGCGTCCGCGCATGCGCAGCTCCTCGACCAGCTCGTAGGCGAAGAAGCCGCTGAAGTCGAGGTCGTTGACGAAGCAGCAGATCTCGAGCTGCGGCGGCGGCTCGCCGCCGCAGGCCTCGATCGCCGTCCACAGGCCGACGCCGGCGATCGAGGCGAGCGCGAGCGCGTCGCCGCGCCGGCAGGCGAAGCCGGTCAGCAGGTGGGCACCGAAGGAGTTGCCGACCAGGCCGAGCGCGGTCGGATGCGGTGGCGGCAGCAGCGGGAAGACCTCGAAGGCGAGGAAGCGGCGGAACAGCTCGGCGCTCGACTCGAAGTGCTGGAGCGTGGGCGGCGTCGAGAGCAGGAGCGCGTCGCAGGGCGCGCCGCCCAGCCGTTCGCGCGCGCGCTCGAGCTCTTCGACGACCGGCGTCGGCTCGAGATCGCGGCGTGCCTCGTAGGCCTCCGACGAGATCGCGCCGCCCGCCCAGATGACGAGTGGCGCGGGCTCCGTGCGGTCCGCGGGGAACCGGTAGAAGTCGGCGAAGGCGTCGGGATCGACGGTCGAGCCGGGGATGCGGAGCTTCACGACGCGCGGATGCTACGCCGGACGCGCCGATCCGTCACGATCCGCAACTGACAGAAACTGTCAGTGCCCCGGCCCGCCCCTCCGGGGTCCGCCTGTCCTCCAGCTACGGCGCCGCTTCCGTCCAGGCGTGGACGCCGCCGGTCTCGAAGCCGTCGAGGAAGACGACGTGCGGGAGCTGGAGGCGGACGACGTAGCGCTCGCCGGTCGCCGCGCCCGGCCCCGCGCCGGCGATCTGGATGCGCCAGCCGGAGGAGAACTCGCCGGGATCGACGCTCGCCCACTCGAGCAGCGAGACGGTGGCGCCGACCGGGAGGACCGGCACCACGACCAGATCGCCGGCCACCACCCGCCCGCCCTCGACCACTGGCTCGACCGGCACCTGGACCTGGAAGTAGGCGGTGACGTCGGCGGCGGCGTCGAACCGGTCGTCGACCAGGAGACCGTTGCGGTCGAGCTCGAGGCGCCGCTGCCAGGCGTCGACCGCGCCGGTGCCGGCGAAGGGGGCGGCCAGGTCGCCCACCGCCACCGTGCGCCCGCCGGCGCTCTCGACCGTCATCGCGGAGACGCTCTCGTGCTGGCCGACGATGCCGCCGTCGCGCTCGAAGCGCAGCGTGTTGTGGACCTCGCTGCCCTGCTGGATGCCGCTGTGGCTGAGGACGTTCTCGGTGACGGCGAGGAAGTCGCCGGCGAACAGGTTGAAGGCGCCCTGGTCCTGGTGGGCGTGCGACTGGTCGTAGGGGCCGGCGACGAACGACGCCCAGACCGCGTCGGGCTGCCACGAGCTGCGCGCGAACAGGTGCCCGGTGCCGGTCGAGTGGTGGTGGAGCGCGAGCGGTGCGGCCTCCACCGTGCCGGCCGGCAGCAGGTCGTGGCGCAGGTTGAAGCCGCTCGTCATCTCGTCGATCGAGATGCGGTGCAGCCACCACGCGGCGCGCTCGCGCAGGGCCGGGTCGGTCGCCATCGCGCGCGCCTCGAGCACCAGCCGCCGGTGGTAGTCGTAGAGCCAGGGGTAGCTCTCGCGCGCCAGGTCGCCGATCGGCGCGTAGCGATCGAGAGCCGGCACCGTGGCGTGGATCCAGTAGTCGATCGAATCCGCGAGATGGCTCGACAGCGCGCCCAGGTCCTCGCCGGTCGAGTCGCGCCAGAGCCGGTAGAGGTAGAACAGCCGCATCTGCGCGACGCCGTAGCCGGTGCCCTCGCGGCTGCCGCCGCCCGGGATCTGCGCGAAATAGGCGACCAGCGGCGGCAGCTTCTCCTGGACGAGAAAGTCGAGCCAGACGGCCGAGTCGCTGGCCAGCCCCCAGCTCATGGTCGCCTCGAGGAAGCTGAAGTGGTAGTTGTTGCCGGGGTCGTTCGTCGCCCAGCCCGACCAGGGGTGCGGCGTGCCGCCCCAGCTCGCCTGATCGTGGTGCCAGACGTTCCAGACCGCCTGCTCGGCGTAGGCCGCCCAGCGCGCGCGCTGCGCGGGCGTGGTGTCGGCGGCGCACCAGTCGTAGACCACGCCGAGGTCGCCGATCATCGGCCCGACCTCGAGGTAGGAGTCGAAGGCGACCGGCGGAATCTGGCCCAGCGCGATCGCCGCCTCGGCCTCGACCACCTGCGCCTCGACCGTCGCCACCGCGAGCTCGCAGTAGGCGTCGCCCGGCCCGGGCCCGAGCACGCGCGCGACGTAGGCCGCGTCGACCGCCGCGAAGCCGTAGGGCGGCGGACCGCCGAGCGCGAGATCGACCCAGGCGCGGAAGCGCGCGAAGGCGGGCGACGCCGGATCGACGTAAGCGAGCGAGAGCCCGAAGTCGCCGCGCGCCGCGACCGGGCCGCCCAGGACGAGGCCGGGCAGGACGA
>JAFNAE010000081.1 GCA_017860005.1 Acidobacteriota bacterium
GTCATCTCGGCGAGCGCCGAGAGCGCCTGGTCGCCGGGCGGCCGCTGGCGCCCGGGCGAGGCGTCGTGGCAGATCTGACAGACCGCCTTGGCGACGTGCTCGCCGACGCGCACCGCGGGCGCCGCGACCGGCGGCCGGGCGGCGCCGGCGCCCGTGCCCGCGACCGCGCTCAGGTAGCCGAGCAGGGCCTCGACCTCCGCGTTCGACAGATGCGCCATGGCCGGCATGACCTGCCCACCCACCAGCAGCCGGTGACGGATCGAGAGCTCCCCGGTGGCGTCGCCGCCCGCCGCCTGCTGCGCGGCGCCGGTCACGCGCGCGACCACCGAGGGGATGTCCGGTCCCAGCCCGCGCGCACCCACGCCGTGGCACGAGCGGCAGTTGATGCGATAGAGGTCCTCGCCCGAGAGCTGGAAGCCTGCCACCAGCCAGTCGGCGGGCACCGGCGCCATCGCCTCGGCGCCCCCCGCCGGCGCCGCGCCGACGTAGCCGGCGCGGCCGAACGAGGCCGCGTCGAAGCCGGTCCGCAGCCGGGTCAGCAGGCTCGGCCCGGCGGCCGCGGTGACGCCCGTGGGCGCCTCGGCGGCGCTCGCCCACCCGGCGCCGGCGACCCACGCCAGCGCGAGCACCGCGATTCGAGCACCCGCCCGCCTCCCCGTCCGCCTCGCGCGCCCGCAAACCTCGCCCGCCATGGCCGCCTCCTCCCGGAATCGTGCCCCGAGTCTAGCGCGGCGCCCGCCCCGCGGCCGGCCCCGGCGCGCGGGCGCGCTCAGGAGTGCCGGATCCAGCGCCCGAGCTCGGCGAGCGTCGGCCGCTTGCCGTACATCAGGATGCCGACCCGGTAGATGCGCGCGCACAGGGCGAGCAGCACGGCGACGAACGCGGCGGTCGTCGCGTAGCCGAGCGCGATCTGCCACCAGGGCGGCGTCTTGACCACGATGCGCAGCAGCATGAGCAGCGGCGTGAAGAGCGGGATCAGCGACATCACCGTCGCCTGCACGGAGTCCGGGTCGTTGATCACCGTCACCGCCATCACCGCCGGCAGGACGAGCAGGATGACCATGCCGCTCGCCAGCTGCTGCGCCTCGCGCAGGTCGTTGGACGCGGCGCCGATCGCGGCGTAGAGCGCCGCGAAGAGCAGGAAGCCGAGCACGAAGTGGGCGAGGAAGTGGAGCGTGACGCCGAGCGAGAGGCTCGGCACGCTGGCCCCCGCCGGCAGGCGGAGCAACGAGGCCGCCAGCCCCGGCGCGGTCAGCGCCAGCAGGGTGGCGAACCAGATGCCGAGCTGGGTGAGGCCGACCGCGCAGATGCCGAACAGCTTGCCGGCCATCAGCTCCGAGGCGCGCGCCGTGGTGAGCACCACCTCGACCACGCGCGACGTCTTCTCCTCGAGCACGCCGTTCATCACCTGCTGCCCGTAGAGCAGGGTCACCATGTAGAGAAGGAAGAAGAGGAAGTAGGCCATCATGAAGCCGGTCAGGCCGGTCTCGGCGCGCGCCCCCTCGGCCGAGACGCGCACGGTCTCGAGCTCGACCTCGCGCGTGAGCTCGGCCACGGCTGCGGGGTCGATGCCGGCCTCCGTCAGACGCGCCTCGGAGACCACCCGGGTCAGGGCATCGGCGAGCACGCGCTGGGTGACGAAGTTCGACACGCTCTCGCCGTGGTACGGGACCTTGCTGCCGCCGAGCGTGTCCGGACCGAGGCGGATCCAGGCGTCGATGGTTCCCGCCAGCACCTCGCGGTCGAGCGCCGCGCGCTCGGCCTCCGGGTCGGCGGCGGCCGGGCGTACCTCGACCGCGAAGCGCGCCGCCTCCTCCCGCTTCGGCCGCCCCGGGAGATCCGGCGCGACGCCCGGCGCCGCGCCCGGCCCGGGCTCGTCGGCGAGCTCGGCGGCGAGGCGCCCGCCCAGCCCGCCGCCGCCGTCCACCACGACCACGCGCAGCGTGGCGCGCGTCCTCATCAGGAGCAGCGTGGGCAGCACCAGCATCGCCGCCATCAGGACCGGCACCAGCACGGTCGAGATCCAGAATCCCCGGGTACGCACGCCCGCCCGGTACTCGCGGCGCGCGATCGTCGCCACCCGGTCAATTCGCATCGTGCACCGTCCGCACGAAGATGGTCTCGAGGTCCGGCTCCTCGGAGCGGAACTCGGTGACCTCCACCGCGCCGGCGAGCGCGGCGAGCACGCGCGGGGCTGCGGCCGGGTCGGCGAGCACCAGGCGCACCGCGCCCTCGCCGGCCGCCAGCACGCGCTCGACGCCGGCGAGCCCCTGCGCGGCGCCGGCGAGGTCGCCGTGGCCGGCCACGCGCCACACGTTGCCGCCGCGCTCGCGTTTGATCGCGGCGAGCTCGCCGGAGAGCACCACGCGCCCGCGCGCGATGAGCGCGATCCGGTCGCACAGCTTCTCGGCGTGCTCCATGACGTGGGTCGAGAACAGGATCGTGCGGCCGCGCCGGCTGAAGTCCGCGATCAGCTCCCGGAACAGTCCCTGGTTGATCGGGTCCAGGCCCGAGAACGGCTCGTCGAGAATGAGCAGCTCGGGGTCGTGGAGCACGGTGCCGGCGAGCTGGAGCTTCTGCTGCATGCCCTTGGACAGCGCTTCGACCTTGGCCTTCGCACGCTCCGCCAGGCCGAGGCGCGCCAGCCACTCGCGCGTGAGCTGACGCGCGCGCGCGCGGCCGAGGCCGTGCAGCTCGCCCAGGAAGGCGAGCTGCTCGTCGACCTGCATCTTGCGGTAGAGGCCGCGCTCCTCGGGCATATAGCCGATGCGCGCGCCGTCCTCGTCCCGGCGCGGGCGCCCGAACAGGCGCACCTCGCCCCGGTCGGGGCCCAGGATGTCCATCAGGATGCGCAGCGTGGTGGTCTTGCCGGCACCGTTGGGCCCGAGCAGGCCGAACACCGAGCCGGTCGGCACCGCGAGCGAGAGGTCGTCGACCGCGAGATGGCCGTCGAAGGCCTTGCGCACGCCGACCAGCTCCACGGCGAGGTTCCCGTTCATCCATCCTCCCGCTGCGTCCCGGGCATCGTACCCTCCCTACGTGCCGGCGGCGCCCGAGTTCGGAGCCACCGGCGGCGCGCGCCGCGCGCCCCCGCTCAGGCGCGCGTGGCGTGCAGCCCGGGCGCCTCCGGGCTGCCTTCGGCGTAGGCCCGCGCCACCTCGAGCGCGCGCTCGAAGTCCCGCCCGATCGCGAGCGAGCCGGGGACGTTGCGCCAGTGCGCCTTGGCGAGCGCCCGCAGCGGCTGGACCTGCACGCCCGCGAGCACCACCACCACCCCCGCGTCGCGCAGCTTCCCCACCGTGGTGTCGAGCGCCACCAGGCCGGTGGCGTCGAGCATCGGCACCGAGCGCAGGTCGAGGACCACCACCTTGACACCGCGCTTGTCGAGCAGGCGCAGCGCGGTCATCGCCTTGTTGGCGGCGCCGAAGAACAGCGGACCCGCGATCTCGTAGAGCACCACGCTGTCCGGCAGCGGACGCTCGAGGTCGAGCTCGGAGAGGTTGACCAGCTGCGCCCTCGACACCGACGCCATGCGCTGCATGAACATCAGCGACGCGAGCACGATGCCGACGGTGACCGAGACCACCATGTCGAACAGGACGGTGAGCGCCAGGCACGAGAGCAGGACCAGGATGTCGGCGCGCGGCGACACGCGCAGCATGTGCACGACCTGGCGCACCTCGGCCATGCGCCAGGCCACCTGGAGCAGGAGCGCGGCGAGCGCCGCCATCGGCAGGTAGCCGAGCAGCGGCGCCAGCGCCACCACCGCGAGCAGCACGAAGAGCGCGTGGACGGCGGCAGCGACCGGCGAGCGCGCCCCGGCGCGGATGTTGGTGGCGGTGCGGGCGAGGGCGCCGGTGGCGGCGATGCCGCCGAAGAACGGCGCCACCAGGTTGCCCAGCCCCTGGCCGAGCAGCTCGGCGTCCGGATCGTGCTTCTTGCCGGTCATGCCGTCGGCCACCACCGCCGAGAGCAGCGATTCGATCGCGCCCAGGATGGCGATCGCGAACGCCGACGGCACCAGCTCGCGCACCAGGTCGAGCGAGAGCGCGAGCGGCGCGCCCTCGGCTCCCGGCAGGCGCCAGGGCAGCACCGGCAGCGGCGGCAGCTGGGGAATGCCGCTGCGCAGTGCGCCGTCGGCGCCGGCGAAGGAGAAGCGGCTGGCGATCGTCGCCACCTCCGCGCCGGGCAGGAGCTCGGCGAGCGCCGCGGCGAGCAGCGTAGCGAAGGTGAGCGCCACCAGCGGCGCCGGGATCCGGCGCGAGAAGTAGGGCCAGGCGAGCAGCACGACGAGCGTCGTCCCGCCGACCAGGAGCTCGGGCCAGCGCGCGCTGGGCAGGGCCCGCACCAGCACCCCGACGCGCTCCAGGAACTCGGGCGGCAGCGCGCCGGTGGCGAGACCCAGGAAGTCCTTGAGCTGGAGCACGCCGATGACGATCGCGATGCCGGCGGTGAAGCCGGTGGTGACCGGATAGGGGACGAACTCGATGAAGCGCCCCAGTCGCGCCAGCCCGAGCGCGACCAGCAGCCCGCCGGCCAGCAGCGTGGCGAGCGCGAGGCCGCCCACGCCGTGCCGTGCCGCGATCGGAGCGAGGATGACCACGAACGCGGCGGTCGGGCCCGAGACCTGCACCTTCGAGCCGCCGGCGAGCGCGATCACGAGCCCGGCCACGATCGCGGTGTAGAGGCCGTGCTGGGGCGGCACGCCCGAGGCGATGGCGAGCGCCATCGAGAGCGGCAGCGCGACGATGCCGACCACCACGCCGGCGAGCAGGTCCGCGCGCAGGTCGTGGCGGCCGTAGCCCTGGCGCAGGGCGCGGCGCAGCGCGACGCCCAGCCGGGCACCGCCGAGATCGATCGCGGCGGTCGATACGGGAACGGGAGTGCTCATCGGAGGGGACGCATCATAGCGGGCGCGGCGGCGCGCGCCCGCTCGCGCACCGGTCGGAGGCCGACGAGCGCGGTGCGCGACGCCGCGCCTACTCCCACATCTGCCGCGGGTAGTCGCGGTAGAGCCGCTCGTAGCCGCGCACGTAAGCCCGCTCGGCGACCAGCGCGCGCACCATGTCGGCCGGAACGATGGGCCGGCGCTCGACGCGCATCGGCGTGCGCGCGATGCCCTCCGCCACCTGGTCGGCGTAGCGCCGGCTGAACTCTCGCAGCGGCAGGGCAGTCGGGGTCAGCGGGTGCATGCAGTCGTGGAAGTCGTGCGGAGGGTCGACCCAGAACCGCCCGTCGAGGGCCCGGTAGTCCGGAGTCCCCGGCGACGGCGTGCACACGGTGAAGCTGCACTGCACCGGTGGCAAGGCGCGGACATAGGCGCGCAGGCGGTCGAAGTCCTCGGCGGTCGACTCCGGCATCAGCATGAACGCCGCGTGGACCGCGACGCCGAGCGCGCGCAGCCGGTCGAGGGCACGCTCGTTGGCGGCCACCGTGCCGCCCTTGCGCACCGCACGCAGCGCGCCGTCGGAGATGAACTCGAAGCCCAGGAAGGCCGCGTCGAGACCGATCTCCCGCCAGCGGCGCAGGATCTCCGGGGAGCGCAGGACGGTGGTGGCCCGGGTCCAGGCGAAGTAGCGCTTGCGCACCCCGCGCGCCGTCAGCGCGTCGGCCAGGGCGAGAGCGTGCTCCTCGTCCAGGAAGTTCTCGTCGTCGACGAAGTAGACGTGCTCGGCCGGGAGGGCCGCGATCTCGTCGGCGACCTGCTCGACCGGCCGGGGCAGATGGCGCCCCTCGGAGAGGAACGGCACCACGCAGAAGGTGCACTGCATGCGACAACCGTACGAGGTGCGGACGGTCGCCACCGGCGGGAAGAGAGGCTGCCAGGGCCGGCCGCTCTCGGCGAGCCAGACCGACCGATAGGCGTGCGCCGGCCATAGGTCGCGGCGCGGTGTGGGCAGCGTCGCCGGGTCGGGATAGCGCGGGAACTCCTCGCCTCCCCGGCCGGTGCGCGGGATGCGCACGTGGGGGATGTCGTCGAGCCCCTCGCCGGAGGCCAACCGGTCGACCAGGGCGCGAAACGGTGCGCAGCCTTCGCCGCGCACCACGGCATCGACGTCCGGGCCGTCGAAATCGGACGGCGCCACCGTCGCATGATGCCCGCCGACGACCACGCGCGCGGCGGGGCGCTCGAGGCGGGTGAGGCGGGCGAGGCGGCGGATCGCGGAGACCTCGTGGGTGTAGCCGGTGAACCCAACGAGATCGGGGCAGAAGCGGCGCACGGCGCGCCGGAAGCTCGCATCCGGGAATCGACGCAGGCGCAGATCGAGCACCCGGATGTCGTGGCCGGGGGGAGCCGCGGCGGCGAGATACCCGAGCGCGAGCGGCTCCAGGCGCTGGAAGGCCTGGAGGCCGCGGATCGTTGCGAGCCGCGGGCTCGGCTTGACGAGCAGGATGCGCATCCTGGACTCCCCTGTCGCCCGGATTCCGCAGTCGACGCTGGCGGCGCCATTCTAGGGGGGCCGGGCCAGGACCGCCCCGCCCCAGGGGCCGGCCCGCCACGACGGCTCGTAGCGCGCGCGCCTCGAGAAGCGGGACACCGACCGGCCGGCGTTCGGCGGACGGGCTCCCCTGGCGCCGCCTGGGAGTACCATGGAGCCCTCTCTCGTCGTCATCCCATCCAAGGAGGAGGTAATGAGGCAGGCAGGAACCTGGAGATTCCGGGTCTTAGCGCTAGCTCTCGCGACGCTGGCCGGCGCCCTCGCGGCGCCACCGGTCACCGGCGCGGAGAAGAGCGCAAAGAAGGTCTTCGGCGAGGTCAAGCCGGACCAGGCGCTGCTCTACCTGATCCGCGAAGGGCACATGCAGGGCGCCGCGCGCACCGCGTTCGTCTTCGCCGATGAGACGTTTCTCGCCACCCTCGACAACAACAGCTACGCCTTCGCCTACCTGCCGCCCGGAAAGCACCTGCTCTGGCTCAACTGGGCGCAGGTCAACGCCGAGGTCGAGCTCGCCGCCGGCCAGACCTACTACTTCAACGTCTGGGCCTCGTTCGAGCCGCTCGACGAGCTCTCGGGGCAGGCCTTCCTGAAGGGCATCAAGAGCTACGTCACCCCCGAGGCCGCCGAGCTCGAGAAGTCGAGGGAGCACATCCAGGAGCGCTACGGCAAGGCGACCGCCTCGGCCGCGAAGAAGCCGAAGGACACGCCCAAGGCGACCAACCTCGACCATCGCGCCAAGCACATCGCGGCGTGGCCCAAGCTCGACCTCGCAGGCTACGACGTGCTCTGCCTCGAGCCCTTCGTCATGGCCGATCCCAAGGCCGCGGAGCGCAAGCAGGGTTACCTGGTCGAATCGGCCCCGGTTCGCATGACCGGCCTGGTGGCCGAGAGCCTCGGCACGGAGACCTTCCGGGAGGTGCGGCAGGGGGTCCCGTGCGAGCCGGTGCCCGGGGTCGCGTGGTTGCGCACCCGTATCACCCAGTACAAGCCCGGTAACGAGACGGCGCGGATGATGCTCGCCGGCGCGGGCAGCGCGCAGCTCGAGACGCTGGTCACCGTGCTCGACGGCGAGTCCGGCAAGAGCCTGGTCGCCTTCGAGGCCAAGGGCCTCTGGGCCTGGGGCGGCGCGCTGGGCGCGTCGCGCGGCATCTCGGACCTCGAGAAGAACGTGGCCTACGAGATCGCGAGCTACCTCAGGAACGCCCGGGGCCTCGCGCTGCCGGAGGAGAAGAACTGACGCCGGGCGCGCACGGCGACCCTGCCCGCGGACGGGCCGTCGCCCGCGTCCGGTCGGCCGGGATCACATTCGAGCGGCTTCTTCGCTGACGGGGACGGGCAGGTCGGGATCGAAACCGTGCGGCGCCTGGGTCGAGCGCCGGCGCAGCGGGGGCTTCGCGTCCGCCCCTTCGGGAGTCAGGTCCGGGGACCTGTCCCGCATCGACATCTCGAGCGCGCGGCAGTCCCGGCGATCGCGCTCCGCCCTCGACTCGACGGCCCGGCGGTCGCGCGCGCTGCGCTGCGCCGACTCCGAGAAGAGGCGGCGCAGCGAGCGGAATCCGAACAGGAGGCCGGCGAGGCCGGCGAGAGCGAGGATCCAGGGCAGGACGCTCACGGCGTCCCGTTCCAGCGGGGTTCCGGGGTACGGACTGAGCTTCTCACCCTGCCAGTAGAGCACACAACCCCGGCTCGGGCCGGGAGCCGCCCGCGAGCCCGCGGCCGCCGGGGCGCCGCGGCAGGGCCGCATAATAGCGAGCCGTGCGCCGCAGTGAGCTCGAGGAGCTCTACCGGCAGGCGATCTACCGCGTCCGGCTCGAGACCGGCACGCTCGACCTGCGCATCGGCGTCGCTGCGCGCGAGCTCGACCACTGGCTGCTGCAGCGCGGCGCGGCACGCTGGGGGCTCGTCACCGCGGTCAACCCGGGGTCGGTGCGGCTCGGCGAGGCCGAGAACGGGCGCCGCCTCGCGCGCCTCGAGGCGCTCCTGCGTCGAGGCGGCCGCGAGCTGCGGCCGGCGGAGGGGCTCGACCCGGAGGGGCGCTGGCCGCCGGAGCCGAGCTTCCTGGTCGTCGGTCTCCCGGAAGCCGAGACGCTCGCGCTCGCCGCCGCGTTCGGCCAGGCCGCGTGCGTGGCCGGCGATCTCGGTTCGCCGCCTCGGCTGGTCTTCGTGGCGGCGTCCGGCCGGGGGGCGCTCAGGCGCCGCCCACGCGCTCGCTCTGACGCAGATCGGTGATCGAGAAGTTCGCTTCGCCCACCGCGCGACCGTCCACGGTGAGCTCGATCCGGTAGTCGCCGCGCTCGAGCCGCTCGCCGCCCGGCAACCGGAGCGCCGCGCGCAGCGGCGCGCCGCCGAGCGCCGCCGTGGTCTCGCCCACCTGCACGCCCGAGAGGTCGAACCAGCGCAGGCCGAGCGTCGTTCCGGCCACTCCGGGCGGCAGCGTGACCGAGAGGCAGACGGCGTCGCCGGCGCCGAACGAGAGCACCGGCGTGGTGATCGAGCCGTCGCCCGCGAGGCCGAGGCCGAAACGGACGTCGAGCTCGCCCGGGGCGGCCGGCTCGACGACGATCGGCACCGGCTCCATGACCGGGGGCGGGGCGGTCTCGGGAACGGGGACGGCCGCGGTCGCCGGCTCGGGAGCCGGCGCCTGGCCGGCGGGGGGCCGGCGCTCCGCGCCGCCGCAGGCGAGCGCGAGCGCCGCCCCGGCGACCAGCCACAGCGAACTCGGGACTCCTCTCATCGCGCGCCCTCCTCGCTCACGTGGCGACCCTAGGCCACGGCCGGCGCGGCGGTCAACGGGGAGCGCCGGGGGCCCGGCTATTCCTTCTTCCCGGCCGCGACCTGGATCGAGCGCACGAATTCGACCAGCTCGCCGATCTTGGTCTTGACCTGGGCCTGCCGCTCGGCCGTGTCCTGCTCGGTCCAGACCAGTACGTCGCCCCAGACCGGCATCTCGCGCTGGCCGTGGCCCGCGATCTGCTCGCGCCCGTCGATGCTCGCCCGCACGCGATCGGCGGGGAACACACCGCCGTTGCTCTCGGCGATCCGGGTCAGGTCGGTGGGACGGACGCGCAGGTTTTCGACCAGGTAGCCGTCGCCCCGGCCCTCCACGCCGTGGCAGTTCATGCACAGCGTCTTGTAGGACTGCTGGCCGTTGAACGCGGAATAGACCTGCTCTTGCTGCGCGCGGCCCGACGCGGTGGCCCAGACCAGGAGCGCGCCCGCCAGCAGGACGGCTCCGGTCGGGGTCCCAGAACCCGGCCGAGGACTCTCGGTGCGGCGCATCTCGACCTCCTTTCCGAGATCGATCGACCCGCTCGTTCCCCTCGGGGGCGAGGGTAGCAGACCCCGCGGCGCAGGGCGCCCCCCGCCCGGGCGGCTCGCGCGCGCCGCCGCTCAGACCGCGGCCAGCGCACGCTCGCAGTCGGCGGCGAGGTCGGCGAAGTCCTCGAGCCCGACCGAGATGCGCACCAGTCCGTCGCCGATGCCCAGCTCGGCGCGCGTCTCCGGCGGCACCGATGCGTGCGTCATCGAGGCGGGGTGGGAGGTCAGGGTCTCGACCCCGCCCAGGCTCTCGGCGAGCGACATCACCTCGACCCGGTCGAGGAAGCGCTTGGCGGCCTCGAAGCTGCCCAGGTCGAACGTGATCAGGGCCCCGAACCCGCTCGCCTGCCGCTTCTGGACCGCGTGCCCGGGATGGTCGGCGAGGCCGGGGTAGAGGACCCGGCGCACCTTCGGGTGACGCGCCAGGAGGTCGGCGAGCGCGCGCCCGCTCTGCTCGTGGCGCTCCATGCGCACGCCCAGCGTCTTCAAGCCGCGCAGGACGAGGAAGGAGTCGAACGGCGACAGGATCGCCCCCTCGGACTTCTGCACGAAGGCGAACCACTCGCCGTGCTCCGGGCGGGTCGCCACCAGCACGCCGCCGATCGAATCGGAGTGGCCGTTGAGGAACTTGGTGGTCGAGTGCACGACGACTTCGGCGCCCAGCTCGAGCGGGCGCTGGAAATAGGGCGAGAGGAACGTGTTGTCGACCGCCAGCACCGCCCCGTGCCGGTGCGCGAGCTCGGCCGCGCCGGCGATGTCGGTGACCTCCATCATCGGGTTGGTCGGCGTCTCGACGTAGATCAGCCGCGTCGTGGGCCGGAGCGCCGCGCGCACGTTGGCGAGGTCGGTCGAGTCGACCCAGCTCGACTCGACGCCGTAGCGCGACAGGACCTGGGTCATGAAGCGGTAGGTGCCCCCGTAGACGTTGCGCGAGAAGACCGCGTGCTCGCCGGTGCGCAGCAGCGTCATCAGGGTGGCGATCGCCGACATGCCCGAGGCGAACGCGTGCCCGGTGAGGCCGCCTTCGAGCGACGCGACGTTGGCCTCGAGCGCGGCGCGGGTCGGGTTCTGGACGCGCGCGTACTCGTAGCCCTTGTGCCGGCCGAGCTCGTCGTGGACGTAGGTCGACGTGGCGTAGATGGGCATCGAGACGGCGCCGGTCGTCGGGTCGGGATGCTGGCCGGCGTGGATGGCGCGCGTCGAGAAGCCCCGGGACTTCCAGTCACCCTTCACGATCCTCACCCCCTGGCGGGCGGCCCGCGCCGGAAGGCGGCGCGGCAATCCGTCGCCGGCGCGCGGCGAGCCGCGAGTGTAGCAGCGGCGGCGATAGGATCCGCCGCATGTGCGCCGCCCCGGACTTCGCGCCCATCGCCTGGCGGGACGGCGCGCTCGAGATCCTCGACCAGACCCGCCTGCCCCTGGACGAGCACTGGCTGCGGCTCACGCGGGTCGAGGAGGTGGCCGACGCCATCCGCCGCCTCGCCGTGCGCGGTGCCCCCGCGATCGGCATCGCCGCGGCCTACGGGCTGGCGCTGGCGCTGCTCGACGCCGCCGATCCCGAGCCCGAGCCGTCGGCGCGTTTCGAGCGCGCCTTCTCCTGCCTGCTCGCGACGCGGCCGACCGCGGTCAACCTGCGCTGGGCGCTCGAGCGGGGTCGCGAGACCTTCGAGGCCCACCGCGGCGAGGGGCGCCCGGCGCTCGCCGCCGCGCTCCTGGCGCGCGCCGAGGCGCTGCGCGCGGCCGACCTCGCCACCTGCCGCGCGATCGGCGCCGCGGGCGCGGAGCTCCTCGCCCCCGGAACGCGCGTCCTCACCCACTGCAATGCCGGCGGCCTCGCCACGGCCGGCTACGGCACCGCGCTCGGCGTCGTACGCGCGGCCTGGGAGCGCGGCCGCCTCGCGCTCGTCTACAGCGACGAGACGCGGCCGCTGCTGCAGGGCGCGCGGCTGACCGCCTGGGAGCTCTCGCGGCTCGGCATCCCGTTCCGCCTCATCCCGGACGCCGCCGCCGGCGCCCTGATCGCGCGCGGCGCGGTGGACGCGGCCGTGGTGGGCGCCGACCGGATCGCCGCCAACGGCGACACCGCCAACAAGATCGGCACCTACACGGTCGCCGTCCTGTGCGCGCGTCACGGCGTGCCCTTCTACGTCGCCGCGCCGCGCTCGACTCTCGATCCCGGCACCCCCGACGGCGCCGCGATCCCGATCGAGGAGCGCTCCGGCGACGAGGTCACCTCCGTGCTGGGGACGCGCGTGGCGCCCGCCGGCACCGAGACCTGCAACCCCGCCTTCGACGTCACGCCCGCCGCGCTCGTCACCGCCATCATCACCGAGGTCGGCGTCTTGCGTCCGCCCTACTCCGAGTCGATCGCGCGCGCGCTCCGCTCGTGAACGACGCACCGCGCCTGACGCTCTCCTGGCTCGC
>JAFNAE010000082.1 GCA_017860005.1 Acidobacteriota bacterium
GCGGCCGGCGGCACCAACACCTGGTCGCCGGGCACCCTGACCGAGAAGGACCACGCCTGGCTGGTGGCGACGCTCCACCCGTCGACGACCTTCTTCTACATGAACGAGGTGCCGGCGCTGGACGGCTGGAAGTATTCCTACATCGTCGGCTACGGCGGCAACCCGCTGGCCTCGCAGGTCATCGCGCTCGGCTCCGGCGGCCGCAACGGCGACCTGACCGCCTTCACGAGCCAGACGGTCGGCCCGTTCACGCCCACCGACTACGACCAGGACATCATCTGGGCGGACGGCTTCTTCGTCCGTTGGCCCGGCGGCGCGCAGACGCAGTAGCGGTTAGACTCGCCGGCGATGATCCCGCGCACGACCTGCGCCTGCCTGGCGGTGGCGCTCGTGGCCGCTCTGCCCGCCGCCGCGGCGCCCTCGCGCGAGGCCGGCTGGCTGGCCGACTACCTGCGCGTGGACACCACGAACCCGCCGGGCAACGAGGCCGCCGCCGCCGCCCTGCTCGCCGGGCTGCTGCGCGAGCAGGGCCTGCCGAGCGAGCGCTACGTCACCCCTGCCGGCCGCGTCAGCCTCGCGGCGCGCCTGCCGGCGACCGTCGCGGACGCGCCGGTCGTGGTGCTCCTCCACCACCTCGACGTGGTCGCCGCCGGCGAGGGCTGGTCCGTGCCGCCGTTCGCCGGCGAGATCCGCGACGGCGCGCTCTGGGGACGCGGAGCGATCGACGCCAAGGGCCTGGGCATCGCCCAGCTCGCCGGCCTGCTCGCCGCCGCCGAGCTGCCGGTGCGGCGGCGCGAGCTGCTCTGGCTGGCGGTGGCCGACGAAGAGGCGGGCGGCGGCGCGGGCACGGCCTTCCTGCTCGAGCACCACCCGGCGCTGTTCGCGCGCGTCGAGGCGGTGATCGGCGAAGGAGGCCTCAACCGGACCGTGCTCGGACGCACGCTGTCGTGGGGCATCGAGGTCGCGCAGAAGCGGCCGCTCTGGCTCGATGTCGTCGCGCGCGGGCGCCCCGGGCACGCCTCCGGCCGCAATCCGGAGAGCGCCGCGCACCGCCTGATCGCGGGCCTCGCCCGGGCGCTCGCGGCGCCCGAGCCGTGGCGGGTGACGCCGGCCGCCCGCCGCTACTTCGAGGCGCTGGCGCCGTTCGACCCGCAGGCGCGCGCCGTGGCTGGCGAGCTCGACGCCATCGCCGCGTCGGGCCGGCCGACCGGGGCGATCCAGCCGGGCATGGCCGGGCTGTTCGTCGACACTTTCCAGATCACGCAGCTCGCCGCCTCCGAGCGCATCAACGTGGTGGCGGCGGAGGCGCGCGCGTCGATCGACGCGCGCCTGCTGCCCGACACCGACGAGAGCGCCTGGCTGGCCGCCTTGCGCGAGCGGCTCGGCCCGGGCCTCGAGGTCGCCGTCCGTCTCTCCTCGCCGCCTTCCGAGCCGTCGCCCGCCGAGGGTCCGGTCTGGCGCGCGCTCGGCGCGGGACTGACCGGGCGCGGGCCGGTGGTGCCCGTCTTCATCTCCGGGATCACCGACGCGCGCCATTTCCGAGAGCGCGGCGTCGCCGCCTACGGCATCTCCCCGTTCGAGCTCGAGCCCGAGCTGGGGCGCGCGGTGCACGGTCCGGACGAGCGCATCCCACTCGCCGCCTTCGACGCCGGCGTCGCGCGCCTGCGCAGGATTGCGCGCGCCCTGGCGGCCGGCGAGGACCTCGCCGCGGAGGCGAAGCGGTGAGCGGTCGTGCGACGCGCGGGCACGGGCTGCTCGAGCCGCTCCTGGCGCGCCTGCGCGCGCGGCGCGCCGAGAGCCTGCTGCCCGCCCAGCTGCGCAGCGGACGGGTGCTCGACGTCGGCTGCGGCACCAGCCCCTACTTCCTCTCGCACACCTACTTCGCGGAGAAGTTCGCGGTGGATCAGCTGCCGGCCGGGCCCGCGCACGCCGGGATCTCCTGGCACCAGCTCGACCTCAACCGGCGTCCGGAGCTGCCCTTCGAGGACGGCTTCTTCCACGCCGTGACCATGCTCGCGGTCGCCGAGCACCTCGACCCGGCGGCGCTGGAGCGGCTGTTCGGAGAGTGCCGGCGCGTGCTCGGCGCCGGCGGCCGGCTGGTGGTCACCACGCCCGCCGTCGAGGCCGACCGCCTGCTCCGGCTGATGGCGCGCGTCGGGCTGGTCAGCCGCGAGGAGATCGACGAGCACAAGTTCGCCTACACGCCGGCGCTGCTCGGCTGGTACTTCGGGCGCGCCGGCTTCGAGATGACGCGCGTCCGCTGCGGCCGGTTCGAGCTCGGGCTGAATCTCTGGGCCACCGCCGAGCGCTGAGCGGAGACGCCGCCCGATGCCGCGGCCCTCGCCCCGCACCCTTTCGATCCTGGCCGCCGCCGGCTTCGTCGTCGCCCTCGCCGGGCACCTGCTCGATCCCGGCCGCGTCCTCGGCGCGCGCGACCTCGCGCAGTTTCACCTGCCCCTGCGCGCCACCCTCGCCCGCCTCGCCGCGGGCGGCCTGCCCGAGTGGAACCCGTGGATCGGCGGCGGCCAGCCGGTGCTCTCCGACCCCAGCTACTCGGCGTTCTATCCGCCCACCTGGCTCGCGCTCGCGCTGCCCGCGGCCTGGGCGCTCTCGCTGCTGGCCGTAATCCACCTCGCGCTCGCCGCCGCCGGCGCCTGGACGCTCGCCCGCCGCCTCGGTTGCCGCAGCCTGGTGGCGTTGTTCGCCACCGTGGCGTGGACGGGCTCCGGCGCGCTGCTGTCCTTCGCCCACGCCTTCACGCTGCTGCTCGGTGCCGCCTGGCTGCCCTGGGCGCTCGCCGCCACGGAGGCCCTGCTCGCGGCGCCCGAGCCGCGCGCGCGCTGGCGCGCCCGGCTCGCGCTCGCCGCCGTCTTCGCCGCCCTGCTGCTCAACGGCGAGCCGGTGACGACGCTCTGCGCCGGGCTCGCGGCGGGCCTCTGGGCGCTCGGTCGCGCGCCGCTGCGCGCGGTCGCCGGCGCCTTCGGCAGCGTCGCGCTGGCGGCACTGCTGGCGGCCGCGCTCGCGGCCGTCCAGCTGGTGCCGGCGCTCGCGCGCCTGGCCGGCTCCGCGCGCGCCGGCGGTCTCGCCTGGGAGACCGCCGCGAGCTGGTCGCTGCCCCCGGCGCGCGCCCTCGAGCTGATCGAACCGCGCGCCTTCGGCGACCCGCTGCGCTTCGGCGAAGGCCTCCATTTCGGCTGGGGCATCCACGACCGCGCCTACCCGTTCGTGATCTCGCTCTACCCGGGGCTCGTGGTGCTGGTGCTGGGAGCTGCGGGCCTCCTGCGCGCGGGCATCCCGGGCCGGCGCGCCTGGCTGGCGATCGCGGCGCTCGGCGCCGTCCTCGCGCTCGGCCGTCATCTGCCCGTCTACGAGCTGCTCTTCCGGTACCTGCCGCCCTTCTCCTCCGTGCGCTACCCGGAGAAGTTCGTGCTGCTCGCGGGCGCGGCGCTCGTCTTCGCCGCGGCGCTCGAGCTCGAGCGCCGCCTCGCGGAGCGCGAGGCCGGCCGGCGCGGCGGCGCCGACCTGCCGCTGGCGCTGGCCGGCGTGGTGGCCGCGCTCGCCGCCGCCGCGGCGATGCTGGTTCGGCTCGCGCCCGAGCGCATCGAGGACTTCGCCGCCGCGCACTCGGGACTGCCCGCGGGCGCGCGCGTGCTCGCCGACGCGCGCGCCTTCTACGAGCGCGAGTCGGAGCTGGCGCTCGTCCTCGCCCTGGCGACGCTCGCCGTCCTGGTGGCGCTGCGCCTGCGCCGGCCCGCTGCGGGCGCGCTCGCCGCCGCGCTCGTCGCGCTCGCCGCCGCCGACCTGCTCGTCCGCCACCGGCCGTTGCTCGCCACGCTCCCGGCCTCCGCTTACCAGCCGCCGGCGCTCGCCCTCGAGCTGCCGGCCGGGCCGGGCCGGCTCTGGTCCTCCGCCAATTTCGACGACCGGCCCGAGCTCGTGCTGCGCGGCGGCGACGCGCGCTTCCGCGACCTGACCACCCGCGTCGAGCGCCTCGACCCGTGGACGGGCGCCACCTGGGGCGTCGCCTACGCGCTGTCGACCGACTTCGCGCTCACCTTCACGCCGCCGCTGCGCCGCGCGGTGGCGGCCGCCGAGCGGCTCTGGCGCGAAGAGGACCGCGAGCGCTTCTACCGGTTGCTCGGCGCCTGGGGCGTGACCCGCACGGTGCTGCGCAAGGGCCCGGCCGAGCTCGCCGCCGAGGTGCGCGCCGGCACGCCGGCGCCCGCTCCCGCCCGCCTCGGCGCCAGTCCCTACGCGCTGCCCACCGCCCGCTTCGTGTCCGGCGCCGAGGCCTTTGCCGACCCGGAGGCGGCGCTCGAGACCGCGCTCGCCGAAGGCCTGCCTCTCGCCGAGCGCGAGTTCGTCACGGGCGCCGGCTGGACCGGCGTGCGCCGCTTCGACGGGCGCGCCCGCGTCCTCTCCTGGATCGACCGCGCGCGCACGCTCGAGCTCGAGGTCGCCGCCGGCGGGGATGCCCTGCTGGTCGTCGCCACCACCTGGGATCCGTTCTGGAGCGCCGAGGTGGACGGCGCGCCCGCGCGGCCGATCGAGACCGCGGCCGGCTATCTGGCGCTGCCGGTACCCGCGGGCGCGCGGCGCGTCCGGCTCGCCTACCGCGACCCCTGGCTGCGCGTCGGCGCGGCGGCGAGCGCCGCGACGCTGCTCGCTGCGGCCGCCCTCGCGCTCGCCAGCCGGCGCCGCGCGCGCTGACACCCGCGTCGTACAATCCGGCGCGGCGTGATCCCCGAAGCGTTTCTCGTGCTCTGGTCCGGCGCCGTCGGCCTGGTCGTCGGCAGCTACCTCAACGTCCTCGTCCACCGCCTGCCGCGCGGTCTGTCCACCGTCACGCCGCGCTCGCGCTGCCCGGCGTGCGGCGCGCCGATCCGCGCGCGCGACAACCTGCCGGTCGTCTCCTGGCTCCTGCTGCGCGGCCGCTGCCGCGACTGTCGCGCGCCGATTCCGGCGCGCTACCCGCTGATCGAGGCCACGGCCGGGCTGCTCTTCGCCGCCTGCGTCGCGGCCTTCGGCTTCTCGCTCGAGGCGCTCGCCGCCGCCGTGCTGGGCGCGCTGCTCCTGGCGCTCGCCGCCATCGACCGCGAGCACTTCCTGCTGCCCGACCGCCTCACCCTGCCCGGCCTCGCGGCCGGCCTCGCGTTCCAGCTCGCGCTGCCCTCCGGCTCGCTCGCGCGCGGCGTCGCGGGCGCGCTGGTCGGCGGCGGCCTCCTGCTCGCCCTGGCCGGCGCCTGGGAGCTCGTGCGCGGGGTCGAGGGGATGGGCCTGGGCGACGTCAAGATGCTCGCCATGATCGGCGCCTTCCTGGGCGTCGGCGGCGTCGTGGTCACGCTCGTCGTGGGCACCTTCGCCGGCTCGATCGCCGGCCTCGCGCTGATGCTGCGCGGGCGCGGGACGCTGAGCTCCCAGCTGCCGTTCGGGGTCTTCCTGGCCGCCGGCGGCGCGGTCGCGCTGTTCGCCGCCGAGGCGCTGGTCGGCGCCTATCTCGGGCTCTTCCGGTGAGCGCGCGCGCCGCCCTCGGCCTGCGCCGCGAGGCGCCGCTGCTGCTGGCCGGCGCGCTCGCGCTCTTCGTCGCGCTCGCCGGTTTCACGATCCTCGCCTGGCGCGGCGGCGTCGCGCGCCTCTCGGCCGAGCGCGAGGGCGAGGCGCTGGCGCTCGCCTCCCGGCTCGCGCGCGAGGCCGAGCGGCGCGGCGCCGGCCGGCTCGACGGCCTGGCCGCCACGGTGCCCCCCGGCGCCGCGGTGGCCCTGTTCGGCGCGCGCGGCGAGCCGCTCGACGCCTTCGGCCACGCCGAGCCGCCGGCGCTCGAGCCGGCGCTCGCGCCCGGCGCCGGGCGGCCCGGGCCCGCCGTGCTCGCTCCCGGCGCGGGCGGGCGGCCGGCCGTGGTGGCGGTCGCGCCCTACGCGGCGGGGGGCGAGTCGCGCTACGTGCGCGTCGAGTTGCCCGCCGCCGCCCTGGTGGCCGAGCGCCGCATGCTGGCCGTGCTCGGCCCGGTCGCGATCGGCCTCTCGCTCGCCGCCGCGCTCGTCGTCGTGCTCTTCTTCCGCGCCCTGGCGCGCCCCTACGCGACCCTGCTCGCCCGCGCCCGCGAGGCGGGAGCGCCGGTCGAAGGCGGCGACGAGCTGGCCGGGCTGGTGGCGACCTTCGACCGCGCCCTGGCGGCGCTCGCCGAGGGCCCGGCGGGGCTCGACCGGCTGCGTGCCGCGTTCGGCGCCGAGCTCGACGGCGGCTTCCTGCTGCTCGACCGCGAGGGCGCGCTGCTCGCCGTCACGCCCGCCGCGGTCGAGCTGCTGGGCATCGCCGCGCCCGAGCTGGGCGCCCCGGTCGAACGCGCGCTCGCCGGCCGCCCGGAGCTCGCCGCGCTGCTCGCCGAGGCGGTCCGCGCCGGCCGCGCGCTGCCGCGCGGCGCGGCGCAGATCGAGCGCGCGGGCGGCGCCGCCACGCTGGGCGTGACCGCCGAGCCGCTGCGCGGCGAGAGCGGGCAGCCGCGCGGCTGGCTGGTCGTGGTCGCCGACCTGACCGAGCTCGAGCGGCGCGCCGCCCACGACCGGCTGGCGGACGGCCTCGCCCAGCTGGGCGAGCTCTCGGCCGGCGTCGCCCACGAGCTGCGCAACAGCCTCGCCGTGCTCTCGGGCTGGGTCTCCCTCGCGCGCCGCCGGCCGCAGGACGCGCAGACCGCCGAGGCGCTCGACGAGATCGCGCGCGAGACCGGGCAGCTCGCGCGCGTGGTCGAGGACTTCCTCGCCTTCGCGCGCCCCGGCACACGGCGGCTCGAGCGCCTCGATCTCGCCGCGCTGGTCGCGCGCGCGGCGCAGGACCCCGGGCTCGGCGACCTGGGCGTCGCCCTGGACCTCCCGGCCGAAGCGAGCGTGCAGGGCGACGCCGGGCTGCTCGAGCGCGCGCTGCGCAACCTGCTCGCCAACGCCGCCGACGCCCAGCGCGACGCGGGAGTCCGCGCGCCGCTCGAGGCCGCGCTCGCCGCGCACGGCGGCGAGTGGGAGATCGCGATCGCCGACCGCGGCCGCGGCGTGCCCGCGGCGCTGCGCGAGCGGCTGTTCGAGCCGTTCGTCTCGGGCCGCGCCGGCGGCGCCGGCCTGGGGCTCGCCCTGGCGCGCCGGATCGCGGTCCTGCACGGCGGCGCGCTGGCCCTCGACGAACGGCCCGGGGGCGGGACGATTGCGAGGCTTCGGATCCCCCGTGGCGTATCTGTTCCCGAAGGTAACGAAACGGCTGCCGAAGCCCGCCCCGAAGAAGGCTCCGACCACCTCCCATAAGTGGTGCGTTTTCATGGTCTTGAAGGGCCGGCTCGGGGAGCTCGGCCGGGTGGCACCCGGCTTGCCTCTCCGGGTTCGCAGATCGTCCGGTTCTGCGCCTGCTCTCCGGTCTGACCCCGGGGGGCGCAACCAAGGGGGAGCCCCGCATGAACGAAAGTCCGCATCCGTCCGCCCGGCCGCGCGCCTCCGAGGCGGGCTTCTCGGTCGTCGAAGGCCTGATCGCGGCGGCGCTGCTGGTCTTCATCCTGATCGGCGTGTTGCCGCTGTTCGAGCGCTCGCGGCTGAACCTGATGCAGGGCAACGATTCCACCCAGGTCGCCAACGCCGTCATCGACGGTACCGACCGGCTCTACGGGATGCCGTTCAACAGCCAGATCACGAACGTCCAGCCCGGCACGACCCAGACCCAGGCCACCGACTTCTGGCTGCTCGACGAGAACCGCTGGGTGGTCGACATGACGCCCTTCCCGACCGACCGCGCCCAGTTCACGCGCACCACGACAGTCGAGCAGTTCCAGCTCACCGACCTGACCGACAACGGCGTCCTGGACACGCCGCTCGACGGCAGCGCGCCGACCGGGACCGTGCACATCAAGCGGATCACCGCCCAGGTCGTCAACGCGCGCACCGCTCTCGCCGGCCCGTCGACCACCTTCCAGGTCATCACCTACAAGGTGCACTGAGGCGCGACCGATGAACGCCCCCATCCGCAGCTCCCGCGCCGAGAGCGGCTTCTCCCTGATCGAGCTCCTGATCGCGGTCCTGATCGCGATCGAGATCCTGGTCGCCGCCGCGATCGCCTTCGACGTCCACAACCGCGCCGCCGTGGTGCAGACCCAGGTCACCGACCTGCAGCAGTCGCTGCGCGTCGCCCAGTACGACATGGCGCGCCTGCTGCGCATGGCCGGTCGCGGCGGGCTGCCCAAGGACCAGCGGCCGGCGGCGGTCTTCGTGCCGGCCGCCCCGGTGCCCGAGCTCGCCGGCCTCGCCCTCGAGATCCGCAACAACGTCACCGACGCCACCGACCGCCACATCGCGCGCGGCGACAACAGCTCGCCGCAGGCGCTCGAGGGGACCGACATCCTGACCGTGCGCGGCTGCTTCTCGGGCTCGGTCTACCAGTTGCAGACCAACGTCTTCGTGCCCGTGGACACCGACGTCCCGCCCGACGACCTGGGCGACGGCACCGTCAGCTTCACCATCGAGAACGTCTCGACGGCCAACATCTCGCAGCCGCTCGCGCCCCTGATCGAGCAGCTCAACGTCGCCAACGCGCGCTCGACCATGATCTTCCTGAGCCCGGTCTCCCGGCGCACCTACGGCGTCGGCCGGGTGACCCAGTTCTCGCCCACCTCGGGCAATCCGACCCAGCTCCAGGTGACGGTCGACATCGACCCCGACGACCGCAGCTCCTCGCTCAACCAGGAGATTCCCCGGCCGGCGCCCTACAGCGACCTCAAGCGCGGCATGCCTGCCACGATGAGCGCGGCGCTGGCCTGCCTGCTCGAGGAGTACCGCTACTACGTCCAGGAGGTGCACGAGGTGCCGGGCGACACGACGACGCCGCTGCGCCCGCGTCTGACGCGCGCGCGCTTCGAGCCCGGCACCGAGCTGCCCTACGCCAACGACCCGGCGAGCTTCGCGCTCGACCTGGCCGACGGCGTCTTCGACCTCCAGGTCGCGCTCGGCTTCGACAGCGACTTCCCCGCCACCGACCCCAACACGGTCGGCGCCCTGGACGACGACCCCGACTTCGACGGCGTCGACGACACGATCTTCGAGGCCGCGCTGGGCACCAACGACCGCGACACCGACGACTGGCTCTACAACGACCCGGGCGACGATCCGACCGACGGCGAATGGCGGCTCCACGACCACATCACCCAGCCCGGCAAGGCGGTCAAGCTCACCTGGGTCCGCGTGACCACGCTCGCGCGCACCCAGCGGGGCGACCCGTCCTACCAGGCGCCCGACTTCGACGCCACGCCCGGCACCGACCTGGTCGAGGACCACGACTACGACCAGGCGCCGGCCAGCCAGTTCAAGAGCCTCGACAACCGCAAGTTCCGCCGCCGCGCCCTGACCACGATCGTGGACATGAGGAACGACTGATGAACGACCTGCCGCTCGCCCCGGTCCCCACCGCGCACCGCGCCTCCGAGCGCGGCAGCGCCTACCTGTTCGCGCTCCTCGTCCTGCTCGTGCTCACCGTGATCGGGCTCTCGCTCGCCGTGATCACCCAGACCGAGGTCCAGATCGGCGGCGCCATCAAAGGCGCAACGCGCGTGCTCTACGGCGCCGACTCCGGCGTCTCGATCCAGTTCGCGTCCAAGCAGGTGATCAACGACGCGCCCAAGGACCGCTACGAGCTCGAGGTCGCCTCGATCGCCGGCGCCACCCTGACCGAGACCGTCGACACCTCGCCCTTCATGGTCATGTACCACGACGCGTGCAGCCTGTGCATGCGCAACGAAGACACCGAGAACGCCATGCGGGTGGTCAACTTCGTGACCAACGGACAGGGGCGGCGGACCGGCACGGCCGGCACCGCCGACCTGCCCCAGGCGAGCAAGCTGATCAGCTACATGTACTTCGTCCAGCCCCAGCCGCACCCGGTCACCGACGAAGCCCTGCTCACCTTCGATCCGACCGCGACCAGCGACGACGTCACCACCGACGGCCTCGACATCATCCGCTATTGAGCCCGGCTTCGATGCGCTCCCGCCCGGAGGAAACCATGTCCGCCATCCGCCCGTTCCGCCTCGCGCTCGCGGCCCTCGCGACGCTCACTCTCGCTGCCTCCGCCGTCCGCGCGGACGACCGCCAGCTGCTCCGCTCGGGCAGCGGCGAGCCCTACGTGATGATCCTGTTCGACACCTCGGGCTCGATGAACTGGTCGCCGCCGTGCACCGCCGCGCAGGTCGCCGCCGGCATCTGCTGGTATCTCTGTCCGACCGGCGACTGCGCGACGCCGCGCAACGGCGACGACCCGGCCTCGAAGTTCCGGCAGGCCAAGGAGGCCCTCTACGAGGTCGTGCGCGAGATCACCACCGAGATCCACTACGGCTGGGCGACCTACAACCAGGACCGCCTGGGCGTCCTCTACAAGCAGTGGCTCTACCGGGTCAACGCCGTCCAGACCAACGGCTTCATCGCGCTCGACAGCGGCGCGCTCTTCCCGGCCGCGGACGCCGAGGAGGTGTTCGGCGCGACCTTCGCGTGCGACCAGGGCAACGGCGACGCCGAGATCGGCTGCAACGCCGCGGGCGACGACGCCGCCGACACCGGCGACCTCTGGGAGATGACCAAGGTGCGCCGGCTGGCCAAGCTCGGCGACGACCTCGGCACCTCGGTCGCCTACTACATCCGCGACGGCGGGCAGGTCTACCGCGTCCAGACCGACCGCCCGGCCAGCCCCGCCCAGGCCCTCGGCGACGCCGCGATGTTCGTGCGCACCCGGGTCTACCGCTGCAACGGCTCGCCCGCCAACAACCCGTCCAACGGCTGCAACAACCCCTCCGAGTACGACCTGCTGGCGGACGGCGACAAGGTCATCGACTACAGCCGCATCGGAGACTTCGTGAAGTGGGACTACCAGGTGAGCCGCAACCCCGCCCAGGGCGGCTTCGACGGCGTGGTGATGTCGAACAGCACCAACACCTGCGCCGGATGGGACCCCACCACCGATACCAGCAACGACAACTACCCGAACTCGGCCGGCTACAGCCTGCGCTTCCCCACCACCGGGATGTTCCACGACCCGCCGGGCACCGCCGACGACTGGAAGTTCACCAACGGCGACGTGCTGCCCCTCGACTGGCACGCGAACGGCGACAACAAGACCAACATCCTGAACCGTCTGGCGCCACGCCTGCTCGGCGGCGACCCGACGACCGATCCCGAGGCGTTCGCGGCCGCGACCTACCTCGCAGATCATCGCGCCGGCGCCGACACCTACCTGCGCCTGGAGAACGAGAACCTGCGCCCGCTCTTCCCGACCGGCTCGACGCCGCTCGGCTACTCGCTCTCCTCGATCCGCACCTGGTTCCGCGGTTGCGAGAACGGCTCCTGTCCGAACGATGTCGGCTGGGACGACATCGCGGCCACCGTCGATCCGGACTGGGAGTGCCGCCAGAAGTACCTGCTGGTGATCACCGACGGCGACGACACCTGCCCGGGGCGCGATCCCTGCTCGTTCACTGCCTCGATGCACGCGCTCGACGACATCACCACCTACGTGGTCGCCTTCGGCGTCCAGAACTCGCCCGGCAACAAGCTCAACTGCATGGCCGCCAACGGCGGCAGCGGCGACCCGATCTACCCGCAGAACAAGGCGGAGCTGGTCGCCGCACTGACCTCGATCTTCGGCGAGATCGAGGAGCAGCGAGTGGCGTTCGCCTCGGCCGCGGTGCCGACCGTGCAGGCCAACATCGCCGACAAGGTCTACCTGTCGAGCTTCACGCCCCTGAACGGCGAGGCGATCTGGCCCGGACGTCTGGACGCCTTCCTGAAGCCGCTGCCGCTCGACGCCAACAACCTCCCCGACCGCACCGTGGTCTGCCAGGACGGATCGGTCGAGGCCGAGTGCTTCGCCTGGGACGCCGGCGACTCGCAGCCGGCCTGGGAGGGCGAGACCGGCTACTCGCCGGTCGGCCTGCTGCTCCAGGCGCCGGGCGTGACCGAGGTCGTGCTCGACGACAACACCACGCTCCGGCTCGGCACCGGTGTCGACGAGCGCCGCGTCTTCTTCGGCGTGCCCGCGAGCTCGGTCGCCGGCAAGCGCCAGTGGCTGCGCTTCCCGGCCGACGCCCTCGAGCAGAACGAGTACGAGTACGTCTGGAACCTCTCGCTCGATCCCGCGGACGACGCCGCCAACCGGGTGATCATCAACGACATCGTCAAGTTCACGCTCGAGGAGAAGCAGGGCCAGGTCGACAACCCGAACGACCCGGCCAACCCGCTCAAGATCCAGTACGTGATGGGCGACATCTTCCACTCGAACCCGGTCGTGCTCAACGCCCCGAACGACTTCGACCTCTACACC
>JAFNAE010000205.1 GCA_017860005.1 Acidobacteriota bacterium
AGCCGCGTGACCTGCCTGTGCCCCGGCCCGGTGCCGACCGGCTTCCAGGCGCGCGCGGGTTTCACCGAAGGGATCCCGCTCTTCTCGGGCCTGGTTCCGCTGTTGAGCGCGGAGCAGGTGGCGCGCATCGGCCACGACGGCTTCCGGCGTGGGCGCCGGGTGGTCGTCGCCGGCTTCGCCAACCGGATCGGCGCGGTCGCCGTGCGCGCCATCCCGCGCGCCGCCGCCGCGAAGATCGTCGCGCGCCTCCAGCGCCGGCGCGACAGCGCCGGCTAGCTGGTCACCTGCGGCTCCGCGCCGCTCATGGCGCGCCCGTCGCACGGGTCCGGGAGCGAGCCGGCGCGCCGGGCCCGAGGCGTCAGTTCGAGGGCGGCTTGGTGTCCGAGCCCGGCTTGGGCGTGGGAGCGGGCGCCGGGGCGGGCGCGGGCGCCGGCTTCGGCTCGAGCTTGACCACGTCGAGCAGCTCGACCTCGAAGACGAGCGTCGCGCCGGGCGGGATCGAGGGCCGGCCGCGGTCGCCGTAGGCCAGGTCCGAGGGGCAGACGAGCTTCGCCTTGCCGCCGACCTTCATCTTCTGCACGCCCTCGGTCCAGCACGGGATGACGCGCGCCAGCGGGAAGCGCGCCGGCTCCTTGCGGGTGTAGGAGCTGTCGAACTCGGTGCCGTCGACCAGCGTGCCCTTGTAGTGCACCGAGACGGTGTCGGCGGCGGTCGGCGTGGCGCCGGTGCCGGCGACGAGCTCGCGGTAGACCATGCCGCTCTCGGTCTTGACCGCGCCGGGTTCGGCGGCGGCGCTGTCGAGCGCGGCCTTGCCCGCCTCCTTCTCCTTGGCGGCGCGCCGCTCGACGCGTGCCTTGCGGAACGTCTCGAGCAGCGGCCCGGCCTCGTCGGGCTTGACCGGGCTCTCGCGGCCGGCGACGGCGTCGTCCAGCGCGCGCTCGAGGAGCTCGACCTCCTCGGGCGTCAGGTCGTAGGTCTGGAGGCTGCGCCAGAGGTTGTACCCGAGGGCGTAGATCGCCTTCTGGTCGTCGGTGGCGGGCGGCGGCGGAGTGTCCTGGGCACGCGCCGCGGCGCCGGTCGAGACCAGGGCGGCGACGAGGAGGCTCGGCAGGAGCTGCTTGGGCATGGCATCGTCCTTTCGTTGCGGGGTCGCCGCGGCGAGTCCGGTCCGCGCGGCGAGGGGCCCCGACACTAGGCGGACGGCCGGCCCGCGTCAAGCGGGCGCGCGGGCGGCGCGGTGGTAGGCTAGCCGCGGCAGTTTTCTGGCCCCGACGGAGGCTCCCGATGCCCCACCGCTTCCCCCAGGAGGCCGTCCTGCGCGACGGCCGCCGCGTCATGCTGCGTCCGTTCACCCGCAAGGACGTCCCGGCGCTGCACGAGTTCTTCCTGCGCATCCCCGGCGAGTCCCGGCGTTTCGCGTGGGACCGGGTGGAGGACCGCAAGGTGGTCGAGCGCTGGGGCCGCGAGCTCGACTACGAGTCGGTCTTCCCGCTGCTCGCGCTGGACGGCGGACGCATCGTCGCGGACGCCACGCTGCACCGGCGGGACCGGGGGCCGTTGCGCCTGGTCGGGCGCATCAAGTGGATGCTCGATCCGGCGTTCCGCGGCGTCGGGCTGGGCTCGCTGCTGGTCAACCACTTCATCGACACCGGGCGCCACAACGGATTGAAGCACCTGAACTGCATGCTCATCTCGGACCTCGAGGCGGACGCGATCAAGGTCCTCTCCGAGCTCGGCTTCCGCCAGATCCCCGTCCCCGGCTACGGCACGGACCCGGACGGCAACGCCCACGACATGACGTTGATGGTCCTCAAGCTCTAGCCGGACTTGAACGCCGCGCCGCCCGTCCGGCCGCTGCTCCCCAACCGCACCGGAAACCCCTGGCGCACGGCCGCCCTCGCGGCCGGCGCGATCGCGCTCGTAGCGCTCGCGGTGGCCCTCTGGGCGCTCGGCCAGGTCCGGCGCGAGCCGGTCGCGATTCCGGTCGAAGGCCTCGGCCCGCCCGGCCCCCGGCCGGAGCTGCCGCCGCTGCGCACCCTCGTCGCCACGACCTTCACCGAGCTTCCGGGCTGGCGATCCGATCCGGTGCAGGAGTCTCTCGAAGCGTTCGTGGCGTCCTGTGCCAAAGGCCTTCAGTTAGGGGGTGGCGGGTTCGGCGCCGGGGGCGAGGTCGCGGCGTCGAGGATGGCCCGGCTGTGCGAGCACGCGCGCTCCGTTCCGCGCGACGACGCCGCGGCCGCGCGCTCCTTCTATGAAGCTTCTTTTCAGCCGTTCGCCGTCGGCAACCGGGACTCGCGGCTGGGGCTGCTGACCGGCTACTACGAGCCCGAGCTCGCGGGCGACCGGCGGCGGCGCGGGCGGTTCGTGCACCCGCTCTATCTCGCGCCCTCCGACCGGATGGTGATCGACCTCGGCGAGTTCAAGCGCGACCTGGCCGGGCGCAAGCTCACCGGCATGATCCGCGGCGGGCGCTTCCGGCCGTACTGGGATCGCGCGGAGATCGAGGCCGGAGCCCTGCGCGGGCGCGGCCTCGAGATGCTCTGGGTGGACGACCCGGTGGCGCTCTTCTTCCTCCAGATCCAGGGCTCGGGCCGGGTGCGGCTGCCCGACGGCAAGCTGGTGCGCGTCGGCTACTCGGGGCAGAACGGGCACGACTACACGGCGATCGGCAGGGTCCTGGTCGAGCGCGGCGCGATGACGATGGAGGAGGTCTCGCTGCAGTCGATCCGTGCCTGGCTCGCCGCCCATCCCGCGGAGGCGGACGCGGTGATGGACGCCAACCGCTCCTACGTCTTCTTCCGGGTGCTGCCGGGCACCGCGCCGGTCGGCGCGCAGGGGGTCGAGCTCTCCGCCGGTCGGTCGCTCGCCGTCGATCCCGCCTTCCTGCCCTACGGCCTGCCGCTCTGGCTCGCTACGACCACCCCCGTCGTGCCCGAGCTCGGACGGACCGCGGAGGCGCCGCTCGAGCGCCTGGTCGTCGCCCAGGACACCGGCGGCGCGATCAAGGGCCCGGTGCGCGCCGACCTCTTCCTCGGCCCCGGCCGCGAGGCCGAGCAGATCGCGGGCCGCATGAAGCAGCCGCTGCGCCTCTGGCTGCTCTGGCCGAAAGACGCCCCGCCGCCGCCCGCCGAGGGACCGGGGCCGGCGCCCGCCTCCGCTGCGTCGCGCTGAGCCCGCGCTCCGGGCGCCGCCCCGAGGGCGGACGTTTCACCAGATTCCGGGCAGCAACGCCCTTCGATCCTTCGGGTAGTCGGGGAAGCGCGCGCGGTACCACTGGTGGTGCCGGTGCGCGCGCGGCGCCAGGTTCGCCACGGTCCAGAGCGCGAAGGCGAGGCCCGGCGCGCTCCAGGTCGCCAGCGCCCAGCCGCACCAGATCGCGATCTCGCCCAGGTAGTTGGGGCAGGAGATCCAGCGGTAGAGCGGCCCGCGCGGGATGGCGTAACCGCCCGCGGCGCGCAGCCGCGCCAGCTCGGCGTCGGCGGCGCGGTTGACGAGCCAGCCGGCGGCGAAGAGCGCGGCGCCGGCGAGCAGGCGCGGGTCGCCGAGCCAGGAGTCCGGGTAGCCGCCCGAGAGCGCGAACAGCCAGCCGGCGTTGAGCGACGCGTTGACGACGTTGAACAGGAACCCGAGCGCGACGACGACGGTCGGGATCGGTTGCGCGGCGGCGGGGAGGCGCCAGGGGAAGAGCAGGGCGCGGTCGGCGTAGTGCGACAGCCACAGGGCCAGGAAGAGCAGGCTGGCGGAAGCCGCGCGGTACGGGCCGGCGAGCCAGATCCAGGCGAAGACGACGACCGCCGGCGCCTCCATCAGCAGCCAGCCGGCGCGCGCCGGGAGCTTCGGCCCCGGTGTCCGGCCGGCGTAGCGGCCGTAGGGCGCTGGCACCAACCACAGGGCCACGAAAACCGCTCCGGCGAGCCCGATCCAGACCGGCAACACGGCGTCGTAGAGCGCTCGCCAGCTCATGGGCCCAGCCTACCGGCAGGAGCCGGGCCCGCGCGTGAGCGCGGGCTGCGCTCACCGTGTGCGCAGGACGGTGCCCATCGGTCGAGGCCAGGAGTCAGGGCTTGACGCTGCCGGGCGCCCCGCCGGCCGCGCCGACCGCCGACAGGAGCTCGGCGCTCCAGAGGGGGAGCGACGGGCCGCCCGAGGCGTTGGTCTCCGCGGCGACCTGGTTGTAGCGGACGAGCAGGAGTCGGGGGTCCGCCATGCACTCGACCAGCGCCGCCCGGCCGAGGCGTCGCTCGACAATCGCCGCCATGCGGTAGCCGACCGTGTACCAGGGCCCGCGGTAACCGAAGAAGGTGAATGCCACGTGGTCGGCCACCTCGGGCCGGGCGAAGCCGCCGCTCACGAGATCGAGGAAGAACCGGTCGAGCTGACCGAGATTCTGATCGAACGACTCCAGGTCCTGGTCCCAGCGCCGGCGGTCCGCCTCGGGGAAGGCGAGCAGCGGATGCACGTCGGCCGCGCCCGCGGCGGCGAGCACCGCCACGCCCTCGCCGAAGGCGCCCATCCAGGACGCGGCCTGGCGAGCGTGGTCCGGCAAGGCGCGCAGGCGCTCCTCGATCGCGCTCGAGAGGCTGGCCAGCCCGACGTGGTGGAGCTCGTGCGCCACCGTGTTGGCGAACTCGGCCTCGCTCTTGCCCGGGTCGAGGTAGAGGAAGATCGCCGGGTCGGTGGCGACCTCGAAGACGAAGCTGTTCGATCTGGGCTTGATCACCGGATAGACGCGGGCGCGGATCCTCGCCTCGACCGGCAGGTAGGGCAGGATCCGCCCTGCCGCTCCGTCGAGATCCGCGCGCCGCCACGCCTCGAGCGTCCG
>JAFNAE010000206.1 GCA_017860005.1 Acidobacteriota bacterium
CGGCATGTCGATCTCGGGCAGCCTCGAGGACGTCGCGGTCTCCGACGTCCTGCAGTTCATCTCCCTGGGCAAGCGCACCGGCACGCTGGAGCTCGAGCGGGACGGCGAGCGGGCACGCCTCGGCTTCCACGAGGGGACACTGGTCACCGCCCAGGCCCCGGGCGCCCCGCGCCTGGGCGAGCTGCTGCTCGAGTCCAAGCGGGTGGACGCGGAGACGCTGCAGCAGGCGGTGTCCGAGCAGGCCACGAGCACGGTCCGCCGCTCGCTCGGGCAGATCCTGGTCGAGGGCGGCCAGGTCGCGCCGGAGGTCTTGCAGCGGGTGATCAAGCTGCAGCTCGAGCGCGCGGTCGAGCAGGTGCTCACCTGGGAGCGCGGCAGCTTCGATTTCGCCCTCGACGAGATCCGCCCGGTGGACGACATCGGCATGGCGCCCGGCACGCTGGTGCCGAACATGGGCCTGGCCGCCAACGTCGTGCTGCTCGAGGCGGCGCGCATCTTCGACGAGCGGGACCGGCGCCGGCCGGCCGAGGCGGCCGAGGCCGCCGAGGACGCCATCGACGGCCTGATCGAGGAGGACTTCGGCACCGATCCCGGCATCGTCGCCGGCCCGGAGGTGCGCGCGCTCACCCCCGACCGCGAGTTCGTGCGCCGGTTGCGCCTCGCCCTCGCTCCGCACGCCCGCGTGCGCCGGGTCGCGCTCGGTCGCGCCTCGGGCGCGCCGCTCCCGGGCGAGAGCGACGTCGTGCTGGTCGACGCGCGCGCCGGCGCGCTCGACCCCGAGGGCCTGATGCTGCTGCGCGCGGCACGGCCCGAGGCGCGCCTCGTGGTGCTGGTCGATTCCTCGGAAGCGGTGCAGATCGCCTACCGGAACGGCGCGGCGGCGGCGGTGCCGCCCGAGGTGGAGACCGTGTGCGCCTGCCTCGTGAACCTGCTCGAGGTCACGGCCGCCCACGCGACGGAGGCGCCGGCGGCCCCGGGGAGCGGCGTGCGCCGCCTCCAACGCGTGTTCGGCGACCTGCGCTCCGGGGTCGCGAGCGCCACGGTGGCGCTCAACCTGATGCAGCTCGTCTCGGAGTCGTTCGAGCGCGCCGCCCTGCTGCTGGTCAAGAAAGAACGCCTGGCGGCGCTCGGCGCCTTCGGCACCGCCGCCGACGGCCGCCCGCTGGCGGCGGCTCTGCGGCGCCTCGAGGTCGCCCCGAGCGGCCTGCTGCTCGCCGCGCTCGGCACCTCCCGCGTGCAGAGCTCGAGCTTCGTCGGGGCCGACCTGCCGGGCGCGCTGGCGAGCCTGCTGGGGGCGCCCGCCCTCGACCGCGTGGTGGTCATCCCGGTGGCCGGCACCGAGCGCGTGATCGCGGTCGTCTACGCCGACAACGCCGAGGTGGAGCGCCCGCCGCGCGACATCGACCTGCTCGAGGTCGCCGCCGCCCAGGTCGGCATCGCCTTCGAGAACGAGCTCCTCCGCCGCCAGCTCAGCCGCGGCCCGTTCTGAGGCGGCGGCCGGCCGGACGCGCGCGCTCTCAGCGGTAGGCGCGCCCGATCCAGATCAGGCCGAGCAGGTTCACCGCCACCATCGCAGCCAGCGCGAGGCCGGCGAGGACGGCGCCGGAGGGTCCGGCCCGGTCGCCGCGCCAGCGCCGCCACCCGGACTCGATCCCGCTCGCGGCCAGGACCGCGAGCGCTCCGAGCGAAGGCAGCAGGAGCCGGCCCTGCGGCTGCCAGTTCACCGCCACCATGAAGGCGACCACGAGCAGGAGGTTCGCGGCGAGCGCGCAGGCCGCCAGCCTCCGGCGCCGCGACGCGGTCTGTTCCGCCGCTCGTCCCCCGCGCTCGCTGGCGCGCGCGAGCAGTCCGATTCCCACCGCCACGGTCGCGGGCAAGAAGAGTGCGTAGGCCGCGACCGGGAGCGGCAGATTGAACCACCCGAAACGGGCCCAGAACGAGCTCCACAACGTGGCCAGCCATTCCGGCTCCGCGACCAGGCGCAGCGCCGAGGCCAGCACGTCGTGCCCGGGCGCGGCCGGGAAGGCGAAGCGGGGCGTGCCGAAGCGAAGGGCGTTGAGGGCGAGCAGCGCCGCCCCGGCCAGCGCCAGGGGCGCGAGCAGCGCCGCTGCCACCCGCCACCCGCGCGGGCCGCGGAGGGCCCACCAGGCGGCGAGGCCGAGCGGCGCGACGAGGGCCAGCCCCGAGCCCTTCGAGAGGATCGCGCACGCCGCGCTCGCACCGGCGAGCAGCGCCAGTCCGGGCGAGAAGGGCACGGAGCCCACGAGCCGCAGCAGCAGCAGCAGGCAGAGGCACGAAAAGGCGACGACGCCGCCGTCGTTGTTGAAGGTGGCGCTGGTGTGGAGGAGCTGAGGCGCGAGGCCGACCAGGCAGATCGCCGCCAGACCCGCATGGGACCCGGCACCCACGACGCGCCCGACCGCGCCCGCTATCGCGAGCAGGGTCAGGGGCAGCCAGGCCAGTCGAATCAGCCGCACGACGTGGAAACGCCGGACGGCATCGGGAGGCGCGGCGACGGGCAGGAAGGCCCGGCTGGCGGAGCTGCGGAAGTCCAGGTCCGGATTCGGCACGAACGGGAAGCCGATCGGTCCGACTCCGAGCGCGCGCGCCGCGCAAGCGACGAGCACGTAGTCGAGCGGAGGCTGGTGAGCCTCGTAACTCTGGCGCTCTGCGGCGGGCGCGTAGCGCGGAAGCGCGCCCGACTCCAGGAGCTGGTCGAGGTAGTAGACGTGCGCCGCCTCGTCCGGCGCTTCGCCGAGCGGCGCCACGAACGAGTAGGCGACTCCCAGGCAGGTCGCCAAGAGCACCAGCCCCGCGCGCGCGAATCGCAGGTCGCGGCGGGCCCCGGGCACGAGCCTCCCTCAGGCCCTGCCTTGGGCGGCGAGCGCCGCGCGCGCGCGGCGGAGGGTCTCGGCGGGGTCGGGCAGCAGGCGGCCGTCGAGCAGCGCCAGCCGCCGCCCGCCGCCGCGCTCGAGCGTCGCCACCACCTCCCGGAAGTGCCGTTCGGCGTGCGACGCCTCGCCCAGCCGGCGCAGGCAGCCGGCCAGCAGCCAGCGCACCTGCACGAGGTCGGGCTCCAGGTAGAGGGCGGCGCGCAGGGACTCGACCGCCTCCTGCGTGCGCCCACCGAGATCGTGCAGCAGCCCGACCAGCGCGTGGGCGGCCGGGTCCGCCGGGTCGGCCTCGAGCGCCGCGGCGGCGGCGCGCTCGGCGTCGCCCGCGCGGTCCGCCTCGAGGTGGGCGATCGCGGCCAGCAGGTGCTCGACGGGAGTCGGCGCCGGTGGCGCCGGCGGCGTTTCGACCTCGCGCGGCGCCGGCACGGGACGCGGCGGTCCCGGCGGCGCGCTCGCCCGCCGCGCCGGCTCCGGCAGCACCTCTCCCGGGCGCGGATGCCGGTAGGCGAAGCAGTCGCCCAGGTCCACCGCCACCAACTCGTCCTGGAGGCGCCAGAGCGTCTCCGAGCCGCCCAGGAAGAGCCAGCCGTCGGGCGCCAGCCGGCGCGCGGCCTCGGCCACCACCGCGCGCTGCAGCTCGGCGCGGAAATAGATCAGCACGTTGCGCAGCAGGATGAGGTCGAAGCGCTCCTCGGGTAGCCGCCACGGCGGACGCGCGAGGTTCAGGCGCCGGTAGGCGATGCGCGCGCGCAGTCGCGGGTCGAGCTCGTAGAGCCGGCCGCGCGCCGCGAACCAGGTCGCGCGCAGCGCCGGCGGCACCGCCGCCACCGCGCGCTCGCCGTAGAGGCCGCGCTCGGCCTGGGCGAGCGCGTCGGGATCGAGATCGGTCGCCACGACCGACCAGTCCCAGCCGGCGAGCGTGGGCAGGTCGGCGACCAGCAGGGCGAGCGTGCCCGGCTCCTCGCCGGCCGCGCACGCGGCGCTCCAGAAGCGCAGCCGGCGCGTCGCCGCGCGCGCGCGGGCGAGCTCGGGCAGCACCTCGGAGCGGATGCGCTCCCACTGCTGCGGCACCCGGAAGAACGACGACTCCTTGATCGTGAGCAGGCTCGCCAGCAGCTCCCACTCGCCGCGCAGCTCGCCGGCGCCGAGCGCGGCGACGTAGGCGGCGAGGTCCGCGCAGCCCGCCGCGCGTGCGCGCCGCTCGGCCGCCTCGCGCAGGAACGGCAACCTCCCCTCGGGCAGGTCGTTGCCGGTCTCGCCGCGCACCAGCGCCGAGAGGTCGAGCAGCGGGTCGCTCACGCTCGGCCCTCCAGCCGGCGCGCGAGCTCGAGGCCGAGCGCACGCGGCGCCAGCGCCAGCTCCGCCGCGTCCAACTCGATCGCCGCGCGCGGCATGCCGAACACCGCCGAGCTCGCCTCATCCTGCGCCAGGCAGCAGGCGCCGGCGCGGCGCAGCGCCGAGAGCCCCTCGGCGCCGTCGGTGCCCATGCCGGTGAGCAGCACCGCCGCCGTGTCGTGCGGCGCCGCGGCCGCGAGCGAGAGGAAGAGCTCGTCGACCGAGGGCCGGTGGCCGCGCCGCGGCGGCGTCTCGAAGTCGAGCGCGAGGCGGTCGTCGGCGGCGACCCTGAGGTGCGCGCCCGCCGGCGCCACGCGCACGGTGCCGGGCCGCGGCTGCTCGCCGTCCAGCGCCACGCGCACGTCGAGCCCGAGCGAGCCCGCCAGCCAGTCGGCGAGACCGGCCTCGAAGCCGCGCGCGATGTGCTGCACGATGACCACGCGCAGCGGCGGCGGCACGGGCAGCTCCGCCAGCAGGTCGCGCAGCGCGGCGGGTCCCCCGGTCGAGGCACCGAGCGCAAGCCAGCGCCAGCTCGCGCCCGGCGCGGGCCCGGCGCCGGCGCGCGCCGGGGCGGGCGCCAGGCCACGCC
>JAFNAE010000012.1 GCA_017860005.1 Acidobacteriota bacterium
CAGGTCGGCGTCCTTCTCCTCGGGGACCTCGAAGGCGAGCCCGAACGGGCCGGTGATCGTGATCACGTCGCCCGGCCGGCGGTCGCACAGGTAGTTGGAAGCCACCCCCGGGTAGCGCTCGCCGCTGTAGTCGTCGACATAGCTGCAGCGCCGCACCGCGATCTTGACCAGCGGCCGCCCGGACTCGCCCCGTTCGGGCAGGTCGGCGACGCTGTAGAGGCGGTAGTGATGCGACTTGCCGAACTCCGCGGCGCCCGGGGCCAGCACGCCGATGCTCTGCCCGACCCGGTAGGGGAAGTCGGGCCGCTCCACGTCGAGCACGAGCTCGCGCACCTCCTCGCTCGACGCCTCGGGCGTGCGTACTCCTGCTCGAGGTGACGGACCGCTTCGCTCATGACTTCTCCTCCCGGGCCGGCCCGGATTTCTCCGTCGGCTGGCTCTCGCAATCGTTGGTGCAGGAACCGCAGCCATGACAACCGAGGCGCCCGGCCAGGGCGTCGCCGCCCGGCGCGGCCTCGGGGAACGAGTTGCGCCACAGGCTCTGGACCCCCGCCCAGGCGAGGACGAGCGCGACCAGCACCGCGACGCCCACCGCGTAGGAGGTCAGCATCCTCTCAACCCCCCAGTCCGGCGAAGCCCATGAAAGCGACCGACAGGATGCCGGCGAGCGCCAGCGCCAGGGCGGTACCCCGCACGACCTGCGGCATGTCGAGCAACTCCAGCCGTTCGCGCACGCCGGCCATCAGGACCAGCGCGAGGGTGAACCCGATGCCGCCGCCGAGCGCGAAGGCGATGCCCTGCACGAAGCCGTAGCCGCGGTTGGTCTGGAACAGGGCGAGCGCCAGGATGGCGCAGTTGGTGGTGATCAGCGGCAGGAAGATGCCCAGGGCGCGGAACAGTGCCGGGCTCGTCTTCTTGATGAACATCTCGACCAGCTGGACCGCCGAGGCGATCACCGCGATGAACGAGATCAGCGCCAGGTAGGGCGCGTCGATCGCCGCCAGCAGCCAGTTGATGCCGGTCACGAAGACCGAGGTGATGAGCATCACGAAGGTCACCGCGGCGCCCATGCGCACCGCCGTCCCGATCTTGTTCGACACGCCCAGGAAGGGACAGATGCCGAGGAAGTAGGCGAGCACGAAGTTGTTGATCAGGCTGGCGTTGAGGAACACGGTCCAGAGCGGCTGGTCGCTCATCGCGCGCCTCCTCCCGCGGCGCGCGCCGCGCGACGCTGCTTCCACCAGTTGAAGAACAGGAGCCAGGCCGCGAAGGTGAAGAAGCCGCCGCTCGGCAGCACCAGGATGACCCAGTCCTGGAAGCGCGGGCCGAACAGCTCGACGCCGAACAGCGCGCCGCTGCCCAGCACCTCGCGCACGACGCCGAGCAGCAGCAGCGTGATGCAGAAGCCGAAACCCATGCCGAGGCCGTCGAGCAGCGAGCGCACTACCGTGTTCTTCGAGGCGAAGGCCTCGGCGCGGCCGAGGATGATGCAGTTGACCACGATCAGGGCGATGAAGGCGCCGAGCGCCTTGTGGACCTCGAGGCTGATCGCCTGGATGCCATAGTCGACGATGGTGACCAGCGAGGCGATGACCAGGATGTAGCTGGCGATGCGCACCTGCTTGGGCACGATCTTGCGGATCGAGGCGATCAGGGCGTTGGAGGCGACCAGCACGACCAGGGTCGCCAGGCCCATCGCGATCGCGTTGCGCGCGGTATTGGTGACCGCCAGGGTCGGGCAGGTGCCGAGCACCTGCACGAGCACCGGGTTGTCGCGCCAGAGCCCTTTGAGGAAGTCGTCCGTGGCGGTGGGCTCCCCGCTCTTGCCGATCTGGACCAGCGTGCTCACGGCGCGCCTCCCGCCCGGAAGTCCTCGACCCGGGGCTCGATCCTCGGCATCCAGAAGGCGGTGCTCTCGCGCAGGATGTTGGCCACCGCGCGCGAGGAGACCGTGGCGCCGGTGATGGCGTCGATCTGCCACTTCTGGGTCTTCTCGCCTTTCTTGACCAGCTCGATCGGATGCGCGAGCGACTGGCGATCGTCGGCCAGGGCCACGTCGAGCGCCTCGAAGTTGGCCAGGAACTCGGGGTCGACGTCGATCTTGTCGCCCAGACCGGGGGTCTCGCGCGTCTCGAGCACGCGGAAGCCGACGACCGCCCGGCGCTCGGGCGCGTAGCCGTAGAGGACGCGGATGGTGTCCTGGTAACCCATGCCCGCCGCCTCGATGGCGACGCCCAGCAGGCGCCCTTCGGCATCGTAGGCGGCATAGACCAGGCGAGCGCCTTCGGCCTTGCCTTCGAGCGGAGTGAAGGCGCCGCTCTCCTCGAGCTTGTAGGTCCGGCTCGTGGCGGCGCCGGGCAGGACCTGGAAGACCGCCGCGCGCAGCGCCTCGGCGCGCTTGCGCTCGATCACCGGACGGGTGAGTTGGAAGGCGGCGACGATGGCGACGCCGCACACCACGCCGATGCCGACCATGGCGCGGATCATCGGCCAGGCCGCAGAGGGAGCCGGGGCCATCGCCGGCGCGGCGCCGCCCGCCCCGTTCGCGCTCACCTTCCGGCCTCCACCGGCCGCCGCGGCACCGCGCCGTAGACGCGCGGCCGGAACAGCCGGTCGAGGTGGGGCGCCATCGCGTTGCCGATCAGGATCGCGTACATCACGCCCTCGGGCATGCCGCCCCAGGCGCGGATCGCCACCACCAGGACGCCGATCAGGGCGCCGTAGGCCCAGCACCCGGCGTGGGTGATCGGCGAGGTCACCATGTCGGTGGCCATGAACAGGGCGCCGAGCATCAGCCCGCCGGCGAAGAGCATGAAGGCGGGCGAGGCGTAGCGCTCCGGATTGGCGAGGTGCAGGGCGCCGGAGAGCGCCGCCACCGCGGCGAAGATCGCCGCCGGCGTGCGCCAGCCCATCATGTTGCGCGCCACCAGGTAGGCCGCGCCGGCGAGCAGCAGCACCGCGCTCGTCTCGCCGGTCGAGCCGCCCACCAGGCCGAGCGCGAGCTCGCGCGTCCCGGTCGCCTGGTGCCCGAACTTCCAGGCCGAGAGCGGCGTCGCCGAGCTGGCCGCGTCGTAGAGAGGCTGGAGGAAGGGCGCGGCGAGCGTCGAGGAGGGCAGGCGCGCGAAGCGATCGGCCGCGAACGGCACCACCCAGGTGGTCATCGGCACCGGGAACGTGGCCTGGAGCACCGCGCGGCCGACCAGGGCCGGGTTGAACGGGTTGCGGCCGAGGCCGCCGAACAGGAGCTTGCCGAGCAGGATGCTCACCGCGCTGCCCACCACCACCATCCACAGCGGCAGGCTCGAGGGCAGGGTCAGCCCGAAGAGCAGGCCGGTCACCGCCGCCGACCAGTCGCCGACCGTGGTCGCGCGCCCGGTGGCGCGGCAGACCAGGTGCTCGGCCAGGACGCACGAGGCGATCGCGGTCACCAGCACTGCCGCCGCCGCCCAGCCGAAGGCGTAGAGCGCGAACACGGTCGCCGGCGCCAGCGCCACCACGACGTTGAACATGATGGTGTCGACCGAGTAGCCGCTCACGATGTGCGGCGAGGTGCGGATCTCGAGCGTGCGCGCGAGGCGTCCCTTCACGCGGCACCCCGCTTGCGCACCATCGCCTTGGCCATGCGGAACTGCTGGACGAGCGGGATGTGCGCGGGGCAGACGAACGAGCAGGAGCCGCACTCGAAGCAGTCGAAGAGGTTCTGCTCGCCGGCCATGCGCTCCCACTCCTCGTTGCGCGCCAGCAGGCCGAGCTGGGAGGGATTCAGGAAGATCGGGCAGGCGTCGAGGCAGTAGCCGCAGCGGATGCAGGGCCAGACCTGGAGGTGGGTCTTCTCGGCCAGCTCCTCGGTGAAGGCGACCACGCCCGAGGTGCCCTTGGTGAGCGGGATGTCGAGGCTCGACGCCGCCTGGCCCATCATCGGCCCACCCAGGAAGACGCGGTTGAGCTCGCTCTGCTCGACCCCGACCGTCTCGAGCACGAAGCGCAGCGGCGTGCCGATCGGGATCCGGTAGTTGCCCTTCTTCTTCACCGCCGGGCCGGTGACCGTGACCACGCGCTCCTGGATGCCGCGGCCCAGCGGCAGCAGCCGCCCGATCTCGGCCGCGGTGGCGACGTTGATCACCAGCGCATGCACGTCCACCGGCAGGCCGCCCGAGGGCACCTCGCGTCCGAGCAGCGCCGTGATCAGCATCTTCTCGGCGCCCTGCGGGTACTTGACGCGCAGCAGCTCGACCTCGAGCGCGAGGTCGCGCGGCACGCCGGCGCGCAGGTGCGCGGCGGCGTCCGGCTTGTTCTCCTCGACGCCGACGATCACGCGCGGCGCGCCGGTGGCCTTGATCAGGTAGCGGATTCCGGTGAACAGGTCCTCGCGCTGCTCGAGCATCACCCGGTGGTCGGTGGTCAGGAACGGCTCGCACTCCGCGCCGTTGACGACCAGGGTGTCGACCGACTTGCCCGCGGGCACGCGCAGCTTGAAGTGGGTCGGGAACGCCGCGCCGCCCAGGCCGACCACGCCCGCCTCCTGGATCGCGGCGAGGATCTCCTCGGGCGTGGCGGAGTCGAGCGGGCACGGCCGGCCGGGGATCACCTCCTGGGTCGAGCCCGGGAAGGGCTCCAGGTAGACGGCGGCCGTCATGCGGCCGCCGATCGACGGCGCGAGCGCGATCCTGCGCACCACGCCCGACGCCGGCGCGTGCATCGCCACCGAGAGGTCCCCGTCCGGCCGGGCGATGCGCTCCCCGCGCGCCACCTCCTGGCCCTCGCGCACGACCGGGATCGAGGGCTTGCCGGCGTGCTGGGAGAGCGGCACGACCAGGAGGGGAGCGAACGGGAACTGCCGGATCGGCAGCCCGCTCGTCTCGTCCTTCGCCTCCGGGGGGTGGACCCCGTGGCGGAAGCTCCTCAGGCCCAGCAGTCGCATCCGCGCCCGGCCTCCCTCAGTTGTACTTCCTCGCGCGGGCGATCCACTTCTCGACATCCTTGGAGCCGCGGTCGCGCGGCAGGCCCGGGTGGATGACCGAGGCGGTGCAGCGCTCGGCCGCCTTGACCAGGTCGGAGTAGGGGCCGGCGGCGGCGTCCTTGATGAACGCCTTCTTGCCCGGGCCGTAGGCGAAGATCTTCGGGTTCAGGTTCGTGCACTCGTCGCAGGCCGTGCACTTCTCGGACTCGAGCCAGGGCGCCAGGTAGTCGCCCGCGGGCGCCGCGACGGCGCCGGGAGCGGCCGCAGCCGGGGCGGCGACCAGGGCCGCCGCCAGGCCCGCCTCGCCCGATCCGGTGGCGAGGTTCATCAGGCCGGAGGCGATCCGGCCCACGACCTCCCGCCGCACCTCGGCTTCGATCTGCTCGCGCGGGGGCGCGGGCTTCTCCACTCCGGCCAGCGCGCGCAGCAGGATCCAGAAGTCCCTGCGTTCCTCGCACGACTCGACCATGGTGCGGTCGACGAGAAGGCGCGAGAGCTGGTTCTTGCGGTCCACCGACCAGACGAACGGGAACTTGCCGTCGCGCTCCTCGGGCGCCAGAGTCAGGAACTCGGAGAGGGCGACCATGCTCTCGTTCCAGGTGTCCTGCGGCGCGATCCGGAAGTGCTTGCGGAACCTCGCCTCGGTGACCGCGAAGTCCGCGAACGTCATCGGCAGCTCCATCTCCTTCTCGCGCGTGCCGGCGAGGTAGCGCAGCAGGTAGCTCGGCCATTCCTGGTCGAGCGCCGGGTTGCCCTCGAGATCGAAGCACTCGGCGGCGGTCTTGCCGGCGTCCGGGTCGTAGCGGAAGAGCGGATAGGCGCGCGACTCGACCACCAGCTTGGCCTGCTTCGAGCTCATGTCGTCGCCGATGCCGTGCTCGGGCTGGCAGGAGCTGTAGAGGTTGAACAGCGCCGGGCGCCGCGCCTTGAGGCCGCGGATGAAGCCCTCGATCATGTGCTTCGGGAAGGCGATGGTGCTCTGCATGACGTAGGTCGTGCGGTGCGCCATGCCGATCAGGCCGATCTCCTTGCGCGGCTCGGGCTTGCCCTTCCAGACCTTGCCGAACTGCGCCATGTCCGAGATCTGTCCGATGAATCCGGAGGTGCAGGCCTGGCCTCCGGTGTTGGAGTAGACCTGGGTGTCGACCACCAGCACCTTGACCGGCTTGCCCGACGCCATCAGGCGCGACAGGTTCTGGAACCCGATGTCATACATGGCGCCGTCGCCGCCCACCGCGACCACCGGCGGGCAGAGGTCCCACTCGTCGTCGTCGAACTGGTGCCAGTCGAAGTAGGTGAAGAACTCGTCGTCGCGCGCCGGATCGTACTTGCCGGCGAGCTCGAGCTCGGCGATGCGGATCGCCTTGAAGCCGTCCGCCATCCGCGCCATGTGACCCTCGAAGATGCCCATCGCCATCGAGGTCGAGTCCTGGAAGAGGTGGTTCGTCCACGGGAACGGGTAGGGATTGAAGGGCCAGGTCGAGCCCCACACCGAGGTGCAGCCGGTCGAGTTGACCATGCCCATGCGCGAGCGGCCGCGGCCGTGGGTGCCCTCGGCGTACTTCCAGCGCAGGTCCTTGAGCCGCGCCAGCAGCTGGCTCGTGCGCCGCAGCCAGTCGGGGTCGATCGGCTCGCTGCCGCGCGACGCCTCCAGGCGCTCGGCGATGCCCGCGAGCGTCAGGTCGCGGTCGCCGGTCTCGTTGACCACCCGCGCCATGGCGGCGGGATCGGAGACGTCGACCCCGGCCACCAGCTTCATCTGGATGTGCTTCTCGAGCGCCGCGATGAGCGCCTCGAGGCGCGCCACGTGGCGGGCGACGCGCGGCTGCATGAGCGCCTCGACGGTGGCCGTGAACAGGTGGATCACGGTCTTCTCGGAGCAGCCCAGGCAGGCGCCGTCGCCGCTCGAGAAGGCCAGGTAGTTGGCCTTGTCGAGCAACAGGGTCTCGAGCGCGCCGATGCCCTGCTCGAGATCGTCGATGCGGATGTAGCGCTGCGGCGTGTTGGGCAGGTCGAGCCAGAAGCCCCACTCGCGGCGCAGCCGCTTGACCGTGTCGTCGGTCTGGGTGACCGGCCGCAGCGCGTCGTCGTCGCAGACCTCGACGCACTCCATGCAGCCCTTGCAGGTGGTCGGGTTGACGGTGATCGAGAGCAGCCCGCCACTGCCCTTCTCGCGCTGCTCCGGCACGGTGTAGTAGGGACGGCTGAGGGCGAAGCGGAAGCCGCCCAGCTCCTCGCGGAACCAGCCGAGCTCCTCGGCCAGACGGGCGCGGCCCTCGTCCTCGAGGGTGCTCTCCGCGACCGTCTTCTGGATCGCCTCCTCGAGCAGCTCCGCGACCGGGTCGGTCTCCTTGGCGGCGTCGAGCAGCGTGCGCAGGTTGCGCTCGATCAGGCGCAGGGCCTTGGGCAGCTGCTCGAGCGCGTGGCCGTTCCGGCGCACCCGGCGCGCCACCGTGTCGAGCGCCGCGCCGACCTCGGTGACCAGACCGGGGATGGCGGTGTCGGGGCACACCGTGTAGCACTTGCCGCACGCGGTGCAGTTCTCGGCGATCCACTCCGGGTGCTGGAAGCGGATCGAGGTCATGTCGCGGAAGAGCGCGGTCGAGGCCGGCATCACGCCCAGGCCGATGAACGGATCGGTGAGGTTGTCGTTGCCCATGCCGCGGGCGTAGAAGCTGCCGGTCTGCTCCCAGAAGCGGTGGACGTCGGTGACCGGCGCCGTGCTGGCCGGCAGCAGCTTGACCATCTCCGGGATCGGCGGCTCGCCGCCCAGCACGTGGTCCCCCGCCTGTGCGACGGAGATCGGCAGGTGCGGGATCCTGACCAGCTCGTCGAAGCCGCGCTTGACCACGCGCATGTTGTCTTCGACCACGCGCGCGCCCTTGGCGCCGAACTTGTGCTCGAGCTGCTCGCGGATCGCCTTGAGCAGCGTCTCCTCGTCGAGCCCCGCCTGCTCCTTGAGCGGCGAGGCGGCGAAGAAGGCGCCCTGGAACGCGATGCCCTGCATGCGCAGCTGGAGCTCCGGGTCGGAGGCCTCCTCGCGCGCGATCTTGAAGGCGTCGAGCGCGAAGACCTGGATCTTCTTGTCGACGATGATCCTCTGGAACGCCGGGGGAATCTCCTGCCAGACCTTCTCGGGCGAGGTCTGATCGCTCTGCAGCACGAACACCCCGCCCTCCTTGAGGCCCGCGAGCGCGTTGGTGTGGTGGAAGACGTTGGGGTCGGGCGAGAGCACGACGTCGACGAAGAAGTACTCGCAGTTGACGCGGATCGGCTCCGGCGCCACCGACAGGTAGTAGGTGGTCGGCTGGCCCTTCTTCTCGGAGCCGTACTTCGGGTTGGCCTTGATGTGGTAGCCGAGCAGGTCGAACAGCGTCATCGCCAGGTTCTTGCCGGTGGTGATGGCGCCCCAGCCGCCGACCGAATGGAAGCGCACCGTGATGCTGCCCGGCGGCATCAGGTTCGGGTTCTGCGAGCCGTGCACCGCGAGCTCGCGCACCCGCGGGTAACCCTCTTCGATGGTCTGCTGCCAGGCCTCCTGCTTGGGCGTCACCGAGCTCTCGCGCAGGAAGTCGATCGACAGGTAGAACTGGTGCTTCCGGGCGCCGTCCGGCAGCATGTTCTCGACCGCGCCCACCAGCCCCTCGGGCTGCAGGTCGCGGCTGCCGAGACCGAAGGAGCCCGAGTAGAGCGGCGGCGCGTCGGCCAGGTGACGCCATACCGGCAGCTCCGGATGGCGCGGGTTCTTGGGCTCGAGGGCGTTCTCCAGGCACTTGCTGACCGTGGCGCGGATCTCGCGCATGAGGGGCAGGTCCACCGCCAGCGGCTGGTCGGTGCGCTCGAGCACCACCACGCCCTTGCGGCCCTGCAGGACGCGTCCGATCAGGTCGGCCGGGAAGGGCCGGAACATCACGAGGTCCACGACGCCGACCTTGAGGCCGCGCTGCTCGCGCAGCCAGTCCGCCACCGCCTCGGCGGAAGGGATCACGCTCCCCTGCCCGACGATCAGGTACTCGGCGTCCTCGGCGCGGTAGGTCATCACGCGCTCGTAGCTTCGCCCGGTGAGGGCCCCGAACTCGTCGAACGCGCGGTCGGTGAGCTCGCGCACGTGGTCGAAGAAGTAGGGCCGCTGCGCCGCGACGCTCTGCATGTACGAGTCCTGGTTCTGGACCAGCCCCGCCATGACGGGGTTGTCGACGTCCCAGAGCACGGGGATGCGACGGCGGAGGTCGCCGTACAGCATGCGCTGCGCCGGGGTCGGCGACTCGATCAGGTCGTCGGGGCGGCCGAGGTACTCGGCGATCAGCTCGCGCTCCGGCGCCAGCATCGATTCGATCAGGTGGGTGGTCAGGAAGCCGTCCTGCGCCACGATGCCGGGATTGAGCGCCAGCTCGGCGATGCGGTGGGCGATGATGTTCAGGTCCGCCGCGGCCTGCACGTTCTTGGCGAAGAGCTGGAAGAAGCCGGTGTCGTCGATGCAGTGATAGTCGTCGTGGCCTGCGTGGACGTTGAGCGTCGACTTGGTCATCGCGCGCGCGCCGATGTTGAGCACGTAGGTCAGGCGCTTGCCGACGGCCGCGTAGAGCGACTCGTGCATGTACGCGATGCCCTGCCCCGAGGAGAAGTTGGCGGCACGCAGCCCGGTCATCGAGAGACCGGCCGTGACCGCGGCCGCGGCGTGCTCGCCCTCGGGCTCGATGAAGATGAGGGGGCGGCCCGACACGTTGAGGTGCCCGGACGCGGCCGCCTCGGCCCAGTACTCGCCCATCTGGGTGGAAGGCGTGATCGGGTAGGCGCCCGCGCCGTCGCTCGCCTCGCGCTCGCACTCGATGACGGCGGTGTTGCCGTCCATGGCGGCGCGCACGCCCGGGTACTTGAACTCGCGCGGCTTGTCCTTGAGGCGATCGATCGTCTTACGGGCCAGGGTCAGCACCGACATGGCGGCCTCCCATCGGGCAGAGTCGGATGTTTCGGAACGACGACTACGGAGAACGGGCGCCGGACTCGCATCAGGTGGCAGCCTCGCGCAGGGCGCCCTTGCGGATGATCTTCTTCGCGGCGGCGCCCTTGATCGGGCCTGCCGCGGGGTCGAGCCAGACGATGGCGCCGGTCGGGCAGCGCTCGATCGGGACCCGGGTGCGGTGGTCCCGCGCGTAGTCGACGACCGGCAGGTTGTCGCGCATGGTGATCAGCCCGGGCGCGTCCATGGCGCAGCGCCCGCAGGCAGTACAAGCGACCTCGCAGTCCTCGAGCTGCTCGTCGCCGGCCTCGAGCGAGCGGCAGGCGACCCACAGCCGCCGGCTCGCCGCCTGGAGCGAGAACAGGTCCTTCGGGCACGCCTCGACGCAGTCGCCGCAGGCCGTGCACTTCGCCTCGTCGACCACGGGCAGTCCCTGCGCGCTCATGCGGATGGCGTCGAAGTCGCAGACCCGCTCGCAGTCGGCGAGACCCAGGCAGCCCCAGAAGCAGCCCTTGCCGCCGCCCGCCACCAGGGCGGCGGCGCGGCAGGAGTCGAGGCCGTGGTAGCGCGCCCGGTTGCGCGCCACGTTGGCGCCGCCCGCACAGGCAAGGCGGGCGATGCGGCGCTCTTCGGCGCCGACCTCGACGCCCAGGAAGGCGGCGATCGCCTGATGGCCCGCGTCGCTCGACACCGTGCAGCCCCCGGGTTTCGCGCCGCCGGCAACCAGCGCCTCGGCGAACGGGCGGCAACCCGGAAAGCCGCAGGCGCCGCAGTTGGCGTGCGGCAGCATCTCCTCGACGGCGTCGATACGGGGGTCCTCCTCGACCCGCAACCGCCGGTCGGCCAGGACGAGCAGCGCGGCGAGCAACAGGGTGAGCCCGCCGATCGCGCCGACGGCAGTGACCACGAGCATGGCCCGGTGAGCTCCCCCTCTCCCCCCGCGTCACCGCGGAGAGATCTAGGTTAGCTTTCGCCGCCGGCGAAACCCCCACTCTGAGGGGTGGGGGGAGGGGATGCGGAGCCGGTCCGGCGCGCCCCTCCGTCGCGGGGGAGTCGCGCCGCGGCGCCGCTCAGCCGCGCGGCGAGGGCGCTTCGGAGAGGTACTCGAGGCGTGTCACGACGGGCGCCTGCCCGCGCGCGGCCGCGCGGCGCAGGAACTCCGCGAGCCCCGCCTGCTCGGCCGGGCCCATGCGGAAGCTCAGGTTGCGCGTGTAGTAGTCGCGCATCACCGCCTCGGACTGCCCGGTCTCGGCGGCGGCGCCCGCGACGATCGCGTCGAGCGCCGCCCAGCCCGACTCGAAGCTGGCTTCGAGCGCCGCAACCAGCGCGGAGTCGACCGCGCCGCGGCGCGCGCCCCAGACCGCGAACACGAACGGCAAGCCGGTCAGCTCGAGCCACTCGCCCGCGAGGTCGAGCACGACGTAGCGATCGCGCGGCACCGCCAGCGCCGGATCGCCGATCACCAGTGCGGCGTCGGACTCCGCCAGCATCGCCGCCAGGTCGGCGCGCGCCGGCCGGTACTCCGGTGCCAGGCCGTAGCGCTCCTCGAGCAGGATGCGCACGAGCGCCGCCGAAGTGCGGCTGTTGTCGTCGAGCGCGACCGTACGGATCTCGCTCACGGGCACGCGCGAGACGAGCAGCACGCTGCGCACCTCGTGGGTGGCCGCGATCGCCAGGCCGGGCACGACCACGAGCTCGGGGTTGCGGGCGAGCTCGATCGAGGGCACCAGGCCGACGTCGAGCGTGCCCGCGCGCAGGCGGTCCGCGATCGCCGCCGGCGCCAGCAGCTCGCAGGCGAGCTCGCCGCCCGTGTCGCCGCGCAGCAGTCCCCAGGCGAGCGGCCGGCTGTTGACGAAGTGGACGATGCCTACCCTGAGCGGTTCTGTCATGAGCCGACTGGCGTTGCGAGCAGAGCGACACCGAAGGGTGTCGCTCGAGCGAGCAAGCGATACTCGACCTGCGGTCGAGTATCGCTACTTCGACATCGCGGCGAGGAAGTCCGCGTTGGACTTGGCCTTGCCCAGCTTGTCGAGCAGCAGCTCCATCGACTCGACCGTGGACAGCGGGTTGAGCACCTTGCGCAGCACCCACACCCGGCGCAGCTCGTCCTCGGGCATGAGCAGCTCCTCCTTGCGCGTGCCCGACTTGTTGATGTCGATGGCCGGGAAGGTGCGCTTGTCCACCAGCTTGCGGTCGAGGTGGATCTCGGAGTTGCCGGTGCCCTTGAACTCCTCGAAGATGACGTCGTCCATGCGGCTGCCGGTGTCGATGAGCGCGGTCGCGATGATCGACAGCGAGCCGCCCTCCTCGATGTTGCGCGCGGCGCCGAAGAATCGCTTCGGCCGGTGCAGGGCGTTGGCGTCGATGCCGCCGGACAGGACCTTGCCCGAGGGCGGCTGCACCGTGTTGTAGGCGCGCGCCAGGCGGGTGATCGAATCGAGCAGGATGACCACGTCCTTCTTGTGCTCGACCAGGCGTTTGGCCTTCTCGATCACCATCTCGGCCACCTGCACGTGGCGGGTCGCGGGCTCGTCGAAGGTCGAGGAGATGACCTCGCCCTGGACCGAGCGCTGCATGTCGGTGACCTCTTCCGGCCGCTCGTCGATGAGCAGCACGATCAGCGCCACCTCGGGGTGGTTCTTGGCGATCGAGTGCGCGATCGACTGCAGCAGCATGGTCTTGCCGGTGCGCGGCGGCGCGACGATGAGGGCGCGCTGGCCCTTGCCGAGCGGCGTCACCAGGTCCATGACGCGCGACGACATGTCGCCCGGGATCTCGAGCTTGATCCGCTCCATCGGATAGAGCGGGGTCAGGTTGTCGAAGAAGATCTTGTTGCGCGAGATCTCGGGGGCCTCGAAGTTGACCGCCTCGACCTTGATCAGCGCGAAGTAGCGCTCGCCGTCCTTGGGCTGCCGGACCTGACCCGACACGGTGTCGCCGGTGCGCAGGTCGAAGCGCCGGATCTGCGACGGCGAGACGTAGATGTCGTCGGGCCCGGGCAGGTAGTTGTACTCGGGCGCGCGCAAGAAGCCGAAGCCGTCCGGCAAGCACTCGAGCACCCCCTCCGCGAAGATCAGCCCGGAGGACTTGGTCTGCGCCTCGAGGATCTTGAAGATCAGCTCCTGCTTGCGCATGCCGGCCGCGCCCTCGACACCGAGGTCCTTGGCCACCTGCGTGAGCTGGGCGATCGACATCTCCTTGAGCGCGCGGATGTCGAGGGTCGGCCGGCCGCCGTTGCCGTCGCCGCCCGACCCGTCGCCGCCGCCTGCGCCGTCGCGTCCGTCGTCCATCACGTCCTCGGGATAGGCGTCAACCGGGAATTCCGGTTCCGTCATCTTGGGCATTCCGCTGCTGCCTTTCCTTCCCCTTCTGCGACGGGACCGGCCCCGCGAGAAAGTCTGCGATGTGTTTCCAGAGTTCACGTACGCCCTCCCCTGAAGTCGTGGAGACGGGGACGATCTCCGTCCCGTCGGCGAACCCGAGATCGCGGCGGATCTCGGCGAGCCTCCCGGCCCGCGCGCCGCGCTTCACGCGGTCGATCTTGGTGGCCGCCACCATTCGCTCGACCCCGAGCGCGTCCAGGTACCTCGCCGCCTCCTGGTCGAGCCGCGTCGCACCGACCGCGGAGTCGACCAGCAGGACCACCAGGCGTGGTCCCGACTCGCGGCGGAGGTACGTATCGACGACCTCCGCCCATTTCTCCCGGGCCTCGCGCGACCGGCGCGCGAATCCGTACCCGGGCAAGTCCACGAACCAGTACCGGCGATCGATCCGGAACCAGTTCACCGTCTGGGTCCGCCCCGGCGTCGAGCTCGTATGGGCCAGCTTCCGTCCCAGCAAGCGATTGAGCAGACTCGACTTGCCGACGTTGGACCGGCCTGCGAACGCGACCTGCGGCGCACCGTCCTCGATCAGCTCGGCGGCGTTTCCACTGGCTCGGACGAACTCCGCGGTCTCGATCCTCACGTTCGTTCGGGTGACGTTGCGCTGGTCGCCCAGCGGAACCCTCGTTCTGCGAGTGCTCGAAGACCTCGAATGTCGAACTGGAAACGGCCGCCGGCGCTTCGGAGATCGCCGCGGCCCTCTTCCGGGCTCAGTGCGCCAGCGATCCGGGTCCCATCGGAGGCTCCGATGGGCTCGGCCGCAATTCTCCCGCACTCGGGGCCGGGGATGCAAGCTCCCCCCCGAGCGCCAGCCGGAGCACCTCGTCCATCGACTCGACGAAGTGCACGGTCATCAACTCCCGCACCTCCGCGGGGATCTCCTCGAGGTCCTTCTCGTTCTCCCGGGGCAGGATGATCTCGGTGATCCCGGCGCGGAAGGCGGCCAGCGCCTTGTCCTTGATGCCGCCCACCGGCAGCACCTTGCCGCGCAGGGTGATCTCGCCGGTCATCGCCACGTCCCGCCGGGCCGGACGGCGGGTGATCGCCGAGACCAGCGCGGTCGCCATCGTGATCCCGGCCGAGGGGCCGTCCTTGGGGATCGCGCCCTCGGGCACATGGATGTGGAGGTCGTGCGTCTCGGAGAAGTCGGGATCGATGCCGAGCAGGTCGGCCCGGCTGCGCAGGTAGGAGACCGCCGCACGCGCCGACTCCTGCATGACCTCGCCCAGCTTGCCGGTCAGGATCAGGTTGCCCTTGCCCTTCATCAGGCCGACCTCGGTCTCCAGGATCTCGCCGCCGACCTCGGTCCAGGCCAGCCCGGTGGTGACGCCCACCTCCGGCGTCCCCTCCTTGCGCCAGGGCCGGAAGCGCGGCTTGCCGAGCAGGTCGCCGACCCGCTCGGCGGAGACCGTGATGGTCACGCCCTTGCCCTCCGACACCACCCGGCGCGCGACCTTGCGGCAGATCGACGCGATCTCGCGGTCGAAGTTGCGCACGCCCGCCTCGCGTGTGTAGCCCTCGATCACCGTGCGCAGCCCCTCGTCCTCGAAGCTCACCTGCGACTCGGAGAGCCCGTGTGACTTGACCTGCCGGGGCACCAGGAACTGGCGGCCGATGGCCAGCTTCTCGCTCATCGTGTAACCGGACAGCTGGATGACCTCCATGCGGTCCTTGAGCGGCGGCGGGATGGTGTGGATGACGTTCGAGGTGGCGATGAACATGACCTTCGAGAGGTCGTACTCGACGTCGAGGAAGTGGTCCACGAAGGCGTGGTTCTGCGCCGGGTCGAGGACCTCGAGCAGCGCCGCGGACGGGTCGCCGCGGAAGTCCATCGACATCTTGTCGATCTCGTCGAGCAGGAACACCGGGTTGGTCGTCCCCGCCTTCTTCATCATCTGGATGATCTGGCCCGGGAAGGCGCCGATGTACGTCCGCCGGTGGCCGCGGATCTCGGCCTCGTCGCGCACGCCACCGAGCGACAGCCGCACGAAGCGGCGCCCCGTGGCCCGGGCGATCGACTGCGCCAGCGACGACTTGCCGACGCCCGGCGGGCCGACGAAGCAGAGGATCTGCGCGGCGTTCTCGGTGGTCAGCTGGCGCACGGCCAGGAACTCGAGGATGCGCTCCTTGATCTTCTGCAGCCCGTAGTGGTCGGAATTGAGGATCTCCTCGGCGCGCGCGAGGTCGCGCAGCTCCTTGGAGGCCTTCTTCCACGGCACCGCCACCAGCCAGTCGATGTAGTTGCGCGACACCGTCGCCTCGGCGGAAACCGGCGGCATCGCCTCCAGGCGCTTGAGCTCGGCCTCGGCCTTCTCCTTGACCGTCTTCGGCAGGCCCGCCTTCTCGATCTTGTCCTTCAGCTCCTGGATCTCGTCCGAACGGTCGTCCTTGCGCCCGAGCTCCTGGTGGATGGCCTTGATCTTCTCGTTGAGGTAGTACTCCTTCTGGGCCTTCTCCATCTGCTTCTTGACCTGCACGTTGATCCGCTTCTCGAGCGACATCTTCTCGATCTCGATCTCGAGCAGGTCCTCGAGGCGCTGGAGCCGCTCGTAGGGCGAGACCAGCTCGAGCAGGCTCTGCTTGTCGGCGGTGGCCACCGCCAGGTGCGCGGCCAGCGTGTCGGCGAAGCGGTCGGCATCGTCCATCTTGAGCGTCGGGACGAGCCCCTCGAAGGCCAGGTGCTGGGACATCTTGGCGTACTGCTCGAAGGTCGCCAGCACCTGGCTCATGAAGGCCTGGACCTTCTCGTCGTGCGGGTAGCGGACCTCGAGCACCTCGACGTCCGCCCAGCTCGTGCCCTCCCGCTCCTCGAGGCGGAGGAGGCGGGCGCGCTGCGCGCCCTCGACCATCACCTTGATGTTGCCGTTCGGGAGCTTGAGGTTCTGGACCACGCGCGCGACCACGCCGACCTCGAACAGGTCGCCGCTCACCGGCTCGTCGACCTTCGGGTCGCGCTGGGCGACCAGGTAGATGCGGCGCCCGGGAGTCCCGAGCGCCGACTCGAGAGCGCGCACCGAGCTCTCCCTGCCCACGATGAACGGCGCCATCATGTGCGGGAAGACCACCATGTCCCGGAGCGGGACGACCGGCAGCGTCTCGTCCCGGCTCTCGACGAATCCGGCCACTTCAGCCCGCCTTCCGCAGCGTGGTGATCGGCTGGGTGCGGTGGAGCACGGTCTCTTCGGTGATCACGCACTCCGAGATGTCGCGCTGGGACGGCACCGTGTACATCAGCTCGAGCATGATCTCCTCGAGGATGACGCGCAGGCCGCGCGCGCCGACGCTGCGCTTGAGCGCCTCGCGCGCGATCGCGCGCAACGCCTCGTCGGTGAAGCGCAGCTTCACGTCCTCGAAGTCGAGCATGGTCTGGTACTGCCTGACCAGGCTGTTCTTGGGCTCCCTGAGGATGCGCACCAGCGCCTCCTCGTCGAGCTGCTCCAGGGTGGCGATCACCGGCAGCCGGCCGACGAATTCCGGGATCATCCCGAACTTGATGATGTCCTCGGGCAGCACCTTCTCGAGCGGGTTCTGCTTGGCGAGGTCCTTCTTGCCCTTGATCTCGGCGCCGAAGCCCATCGTCTTCTGGTTCAGCCGCCGCTCGACGTGCTCTTCGAGACCGACGAATGCGCCGCCGCAGATGAACAGGATGTTGGTGGTGTCGATCTGCAGGAACTCCTGGTGCGGGTGCTTGCGGCCGCCCTGCGGAGGCACGTTGCAGATCGTGCCCTCGAGGATCTTGAGCAGCGCCTGCTGGACGCCCTCGCCCGAGACGTCGCGCGTGATCGAGGGGTTCTCGCCCTTGCGCGCGATCTTGTCCACCTCGTCGATGTAGACGATGCCCTTCTGGGTCTTGTCCTTGTCGTTGCCCGACGCCTGGTAGAGCTTGAGGATGATGTTCTCGACGTCCTCGCCGACGTAGCCGGCCTCGGTCAGGGTGGTGGCGTCGGCGATGGTGAAGGGGACGGAGAGCAGCCTCGCCAGGGTCTGCGCGAGGAGGGTCTTGCCGGTGCCGGTGGGGCCGATGAGCAGGATGTTCGACTTCTGCAGCTCGACGTCGTTGCCGCGCGCCGAGCGCTCCGCGAACTCGATGCGGCGGAAGTGGTTGTAGACCGCGACCGCGAGCTTCTTCTTGGCCTGCTCCTGGCCGATCACGTACTCGTCGAGCAGGGCCTTGATCTCGGACGGCTTGGGGAGCTTGGTCTCCTGCTGCTGCTCGAGCAGGCGGTCCTCGGCGATGATGTCGAGGCAGATGTCGACGCACTCGTCGCAGATGAAGACGGTGGGACCGGCGATCAGCTTCTTGACCTCGCGCTGGCTCTTGTTGCAGAACGAGCACCTGAGCGCGTCGTCACCGGACTCTTTCTTGGGCATCGATCCTCCGTCGTCAACCCCGAAAACGCGCCCGGCTCGCGGGCCTATTCCGCGCCTCCGGGGGCCCTCGCCAGAACCCCCGGCCGGGTTTCCCGCCCTGCCCGCAGCCGATTCTCTGCGGGGATTCTAACAGACGGTGCCGTCAGGACTTGCGCCGCTCCATCACCTGATCGACGAGGCCGTACTCGATCGCCTCCTGGGCACCCAGGATCTTGTCGCGCTCGGTGTCGTGGTGGACCTGCTCCTTGGCCCTTCCGGTGTGGAAGGCGAGGATCTCGTCGATCCGATCGCGCAGCTTGAGCAGCTCGCGCGCGTGGATCTCGATGTCCGTCGCCTGCCCGCCCATGCCGGAGGTCCAGGGCTGGTGGATCAGGATGCGCGAGTTGGGCAGCGAGGTGCGCTTGCCCTTCCTGCCCGCCGCGAGCAGCACCGAGGCCATCGACGCCGCCTGGCCCACGCAGTAGGTCGCCACGTCGGGCTTGATGTACTGCATGGTGTCGTAGATCGCGAGGCCCGCGGTCACCGAGCCGCCCGGCGAGTTGATGTAGAGATGGATGTCCCGCTCCGGGTTCTCCGCCTCGAGGAAGAGCATCTGCGCGATCACCAGGCTCGCCACGTCGTCGTCGATCGGGCGCCCGAGGAAGATGATGTTGTCCTTGAGCAGCCGCGAGTAGATGTCGTACGCGCGTTCGCCCCGGTTGGTCTGCTCGACGACGATCGGGATCAGCATGCGAATCGTTCCCCCATCCGTGCCGGCGCGGATCAGGCCCCGGCGCCGGGTTCCGGCGCCGCCGGCAGGGCATCCTCGCCGAGCAGGAACCTTACCGTCTTTTCCCGGCGCATCCGAGCCCGCAGCCCCGCCAGCTCCCCGCCCTCGTCCAGGCGCTGACGCAGCGCGTGGGTCGCCACCCCCTGCACCCGCGCCAGGATCGCCAGGGCCTGCTCGAACTCGGGCTCCGCCACCTCGATGCGCTCCTGGGTGGCGATCGCGTCGAGCAGCAGTCGGGCGCGCACGCGCCGCTCGGCGTGGGGCCGGGCCTGCTCACCCATCGACTGCCAGTCGATCTCGGCCTTCTCGAGGTCGAGGCCGCGCCGCGCCAGGCCCTCCGCATACTCGCGCAGCAGGTCCTCGGTCTCGTGGTGGACGACGCCCACGGGGAGCTCCATCGGGTGGCGCTCGGTGAGCTGGTCGAGCATCGCCTGCTCGCGCAGGTGACGCGCCTCGTCCTGCTTGCCGGCGCGGATCCGGCGCGCGACGTCGGCTTCGAACGCCTCGAAGGTGTCGAAGCTCCCGAAGTGCTTCGCGAACTCGAGGTCGGCCGCGGGCAGGCGCGCCTCCTTGACCTCGAGGACGCGGATCTCGAAGCTCCGTTCCCTGGCCTCGTCGCCCTCGCCCTCGCGGCGGATGAACCGCGCGAACTGTCCCGCGGCGAGCCCGGTGGCGGCGGCGGAGACCTCGGGCCAGACGCGCGGCGCGCCGATCTCGAACTCGCTCTCCTGGGGGTCGGCGGCGGCGTCGGCAGCGACCTCGCCGACGCTCGCCCTGACGCGATCGCCGGCGCCGGCCGCGCGCTCTACCGCCACCCACTCGGCGTGTCCGCGCCGCAGCTCCGCGATCGCCTTTTCGACTTCGTCGCGCGACGGCTCGACCTCGGGCTGTGGGAGCGCGAAATCGCGGTAGTTGCGCAGCTCGATCTTCGGCCGCACCTCGACCACCGCGCTGAAGGTCAGCGGCTGGCCCGGCTTGAGCTCGACGTTCTCCACCGACGGGGCGCCCAGCGGGTCGAGGGACTTCTCCGCCGCCGCCTGCCGCCAGTAGCGCGGCACCAGTCGCTCGATGACCTCGTGCTCGATCTCGTGCCCGAAGTGCTGGCGCACCAGCGCCGCCGGGACCTTGCCCTTGCGAAAGCCCGGGATGCGCGCCTTGCGGCCGTAGTCGGCCGTCACGCGTGCCGACTCGGCCTCCACCGCCGGGGCCGGAACCTCGATGCGGAGCTGCACCCGGCAGGGGCCGACTTCTTCGAAAGCGAGCACGACACTCATCGGGATGCGGACCTTCCTAGTGGTTGGAGCCTCGAACGGGGGCTCGAGGAAACGACCGGGACGACTGGTGCGAAAGGGGGGATTCGAACCCCCACCCCGATTCCTCGGGACTAGATCCTAAGTCTAGCGCGTCTGCCAGTTCCGCCACTCTCGCGGGATGCAGTCGAAGCGCGGAATAGAGAGGATGGTGAGCCGCGTAGGAGTCGAACCTACAACCCGCAGATTAAGAGTCTGCTGCTCTACCAGTTGAGCTAGCGGCCCAGCCGACGCGTGAATCTACCGGAGCCGCCCGGCGCTGGCAAGGCCCGCACCCTAGCCTCCCTGCACGAAGTGGACGACCTCGAGGCGATCGCCGGGCTGGAGCGGGGTCTCGGACCAGCGGGCGCGGGGGACGATCTCCCCGTTGCGCTCGACGGCCATCGTGCGCGGGTCGCGATTCAGGGTGGCGAGCAGGTCGGCGACTGTCCAGCCCGGCGGGCAGCCCCGGTCGCGTCCGTTGACGCGAACGGTCGGCCCCGCCTCTCCTGGGGTCCCGGCTGCGGCTCCCGGCGCCACGCTCACCTCCGTCACAACAGTTGCTTGATCTCCGCTCTTCCCAGCTCCGAGGAGCCGCTGATGATGAGCGCCGCCGAGCCGCCCTGGACCGCGGGCACGTCGAGCTCGAGCTCGAGCGTCCCGGAGCCGTCGGTTTCGCCGGCCAGCAACACGCGCGGATCCGAGAGCGTCGAGAGCATGCGCACGGAGACCTGTACCGCCGGCATCGGGCTGCCGCTCTTCGACGAGAAGGCGCGCAACGTGAGCCGGGAGAGGCGCCCGGGCCGGATCTCCTCGGGCCCGTCGAGCACCAGCACGAGGTGCTCCTGCTCGGCCTCCGTCTCGAGATACTGGAGGATGACCTGGTCGAGGGTCGGACCCTGGTCCTCGGCGAGCGCCGCCGCCTTGATCGTCGTCTGCGGCGGCGGCGGGGGCCGGGTCTGCGCGGGAGGCGCCGCGGGCGCAGCGGCCGGCGGCTCCGGCGCCTCGCCGCCGTCCCCCTTCGACTTGTCGCCGAGCGCCTCCTCGATCTTGGTGTCGAAGCGTCCGGCGCGGATCGCCGCCAGGATGGTGCGGTGCTGCTGCTCCATCAGAGCCGCGATCTCCTTCTCGCCCTTGCCCTCCTCGAGCAGCTTCGCGTACGCCGTGCGCTTGGCCGCGAGCACCCGGCCCTTGAGGTAGATCACGCTCTCGATGGCCGGGTTCTCGAGCCCCTTGTCCTCGGTCTGGACGTGCAGCACGATCTGGTCGTGGCGGATGTCGGTGTTGTAGCCGGTGAGCATCGACGGAGATCGACCCTGGTCGGGGAGGACGTCCGGACATTGTAGGGAGGACGTTCCAGAAGGGTCAAGGCGGGTTGGACGCCCCCCGCCGGGCGTGCGAAAATCCGCCAGATCGAGTCCGGAAAGGCCGGCGCAACGCCCGGTCACCCGCAAGCCGACAGGAGGAGGTTGGAGGATGGCCGAGACAGCTGCCGCCGCACGCACGCTGGTGCACTACGAGGTCCGCGAGGGAGTCGCCTGGCTCACCCTCGACGACCCGCCGGCGAACACCTACACGCACGAGATGATGCTGCAGCTCGACGCGGCGATCCTGCGCGCCCGCTTCGACGAGAGCGTGCACGTGATGGTGGTCACCGGAGCGGGCGAGAAGATGTTCTGCGCCGGGGCCAACATCAACATGCTCAAGGCCTCCGACCCGACCTTCAAGTACTACTTCTGCCTGCACGCCAACGAGACCCTGTCGCGCCTCGAGCAGACGCCCAAGCTGGTGATCGCCGCCCTCAACGGCAACACCGTGGGCGGAGGGCTCGAGATCGCGATGGCGGCCGACCTGCGTCTCGCGCGCCGCGGCGGCTTCAAGCTCGGGTTGCCCGAGGTTTCGCTCGGCGTCCTGCCGGGCACCGGCGGCACGCAGCGCCTGGTGCGCATCGTGGGTAAGTCGCGCGCGATCGAGCTGATGGTCACCGGCCGCCTGTTCAGCGTCGAGGAAGCCGAACGGATGGGGGTCGTGGACCTCGTCCTCGACGCCGACTCGCCGGCGGCGTTCCTCGAGCAGGTGCAGACCTACGCCCGGCAGTTCTGCCCGCCGGCCAAGGCCGCGCGCGCGGTCGGCCGCATCAAGCGCTCGGTCCAGTCCGGCGCCGAGGTGCCGTTCGAGTCCGCGCTAACCCTCGAGCGCGAGCTCCAGCAGCAGCTCTTCCAGAGCGAGGACGCCAAGGAGGGGCTCGCGGCCTACATCGAGAAGCGGCCGCCCGCGTTCAAGGCGCGCTGAGCCCGTCGTGGCCACTCCCCGCAGAGCCCGCCTCGTCCTCGCCGCCCCGGTGCGCACTCCGATCGGCAGGTTCGGGGGCGCGCTCGCCGCGCTGTCGGCCGCCGATCTCGGCACCACCGCGGCGCAGGCGGCGCTGGCGCGCGCCGGGCTCGACCCGGCGCGCGTCGACCAGGTCGTCTTCGGCCACGCGCGCCAGGCCGGCGGCGGCCCGAACACCGCGCGCCAGGTCGCCTGGCGCGCCGGCGTCCCCGTCGAGCGCCCCGCGTTCACCGTCAACCAGGCCTGCGGGTCGGGGCTCCAGGCGATCCTCTCCGGCGCGCGCGCGATCCTGCTCGGGGAGGCGGAGGTGGTGCTGGCCGGGGGCACCGAGTCGATGTCCAACACGCCCTACCTGCTGCCGCGCGCGCGCTGGGGCTACCGGCTGGGCCACGCCGAGCTGGTCGACGGCATGTACCGAGACGGCTTCGACGATCCGCTCTCGGGGCTGGTCATGGGCGAGACGGCCGAGGAGCTCGCCGCCGAGGCCGGCGTGACGCGCGAGGAGGCCGACCAGTACGCGGCCACCACGCAACGCCGCTGCCAGGCCGCGCGCGCGGCCGGGCGCTTCGAGGCCGAGATCGCGCCGGTCGCCGTGCCGGGACGCAAGGGCGAGACCCTGGTGGCGCTCGACGAGCACCCGCGCGACGACGTCGAGGCCGCCGCGCTCGCCAGGCTGGCCCCGGTCTTCCGCGCCGGCGGCACGGTGACCGCCGGCAACGCCTCGGGCATCACCGACGGCGCCGCCGCGGTCGTGGTCGCCTCCGAGGCGGCGGCCGAGCGCCTCGGGCTGGCGCCTGCGGCCTACCTGCTCGACTGGGAGGTGGTCGGCGTCGAGCCCCGCGTCATGGGCATCGGCCCGGTGCCCGCCACCCGCCGGCTGCTCGAGCGCGCCCGGCTCGGCTTCGACGCCCTCGAGGCGATCGAGCTCAACGAGGCCTTCGCCTCGCAGGTGCTGGCCTGCCTGCGCCAGCTCCCGTTCGACCCCGCGCGCGTCAATCCCGACGGCGGCGCGATCGCGCTCGGCCACCCGATCGGCGCCACCGGCGCGCGCATCGTCGCCACGCTGATCCACGGCATGGCCGCCCGCGGCCAGCGCCTCGGCCTCGCCACCCTGTGCGTGTCGGGGGGCATGGGCTTCGCAGCGCTGATCGAGCGGCCGGCCTAGCCTCACGCTCGGACTCTGCCCCGTGATGCACGTTCTCCTCTCCTTCGCCAAGCAGGACAAGGCGAAGAAATACAAAGACTCATTGAAGGGGGTGGGTGGACCCGGCGTCGAGGTCGGCGAGGCCTGGTCGGCGGAGGCGCCCCCCGCGGGGGGGTGGGCCGCGCTCGTCGGTCGGGCCGACGGCCTCGTGCTGAGCGGCGGCGTCGATGTCGAGCCGGCGCGCTACGGGGAGCCGCTGGATCCTGCGGCGGGTGTCGAGATCAACTTCGAGCGCGACGCGATGGAGTGGCAGCTGCTCGCGGCCGCACGCGAGCGGCGGATCCCGGTGCTCGGCATCTGCCGCGGGCACCAGGTCGTCAACGCCTTCCTCGGCGGGACGCTCTGGCAGGACCTGGGCGCGCTCGGCGCCGGGGTCCGGGCGGCCCATCGCCACGACCCGGACCGGCGTCGCGAGCTCGCGCACCCGGTCGAGGCGGTGCCGGGCGAACATCCCCTTCAACAGCTCTTCTCCGAGCCTTCGCCCTTCCCCGTCAACAGCTTCCACCACCAGGCGGTGAAGGCGCCCGGCCGCGGCATGGTGGTGGCGGCCACCGGCCCGGGCGGCGTGATCGAGGCGACGGGGCTCGCGGACCCGGACTGGTGGGTCTGGTCGGTGCAATGGCATCCCGAGGAGCTCGTCGAGGCCGGGGATCACCCCTTCAACAGAACGCTTTTCGAGCACTTCCTCGAAGCCGCGGCCGCGCGCTCACGACAGCGGGAGGGAGTGGAGGTCACCCTGCGATGAGCGAGCCGATCCGCGTGGAGCGTGACGGCCGCGCCGCGACGCTGGTCGTGGCGCGCCCGCCGCTCAACATCCTCGATCTCGACACCCTCGCGGCGCTCGACGGAGCGCTCGCGTCGCTCGCCGGCGAGCCGGAGCTCCAGCTGCTGTTCGTGCGCGGCGAGGGCGAGCGCGCCTTCTCCGCCGGCGTGGCGGTCCAGGACCACACGCCCGACAAGCTCGACCGCATGCTGGCCTCCTTCCACGGCGTGATCCGGCGCCTGCGCTCGCTCGAGGCGATGTCCGTGGCGCTGGTCGACGGCAACTGCCTGGGCGGCGGGCTCGAGCTGGCCAGCGCCTGCGACCTGGTGATCGCCACCGAGCGGGCCCGCTTCGGCCTGCCCGAGATCAAGCTCGGCTGCTATCCGCCCGTGGCGCTGGCGCTCTACCCGCGCCGGATCGGGCTCGGCCGCACCCTCGAGCTGGCGCTCACCGGCCGGTTGTTCGACGCCGCCGAGGCCGTCCGCCTCGGCCTCGTCGACGAGGTCGTCGCGCCGGACCGGCTGACCGCGCGCACCGCCGAGCTGGCGGCGGCGATCGGCGCCCACAGCGCGGCGGTGACGCGCCTGGCGGTGCGTGCGGCGCGCGCCGGCGCGGACCGGCCGTTCGCCACCGCGCTCGCCGAAGCCGAGCGCATCTACCTGCGTGAGCTCGCCGCCACCGATGACATGAAGGAAGGCCTCGCCGCCTTCGCCGGGAAGCGCCCGCCCACCTGGCGTCAGCGCTGAGGCGCGGCGTCGAGCACCGCGCGCCAGATCCGCTCGCGCCGCTCGCCCTGGGCGGTGATCCCGAAGGTGCGATCCACCAGCGCCCGACCCGCGGCGCCGACCCGGCGCGCGAAGACGGGATCGTCGGCGAGACGCAGGACCACGCCGGCGAAGTCCTCGACCGAGGCCACGCGCACGACCTCCCGCCCCGGCTCGGCCGGGATGCCGTTCAGTCCCAGCGGCGTGCTCACCACCGCGCAGCCTCCGGCCATCGCCTCCAGCAGCTTGACGCGCAGGCCCCCGCCCGAGACGATCGGCGCCACGAACGCGGTGGCGCGCGAGAGCAGGCCCTCCAGGTCGGGCACGAAGCCGGCCACCTCGATCGCCGGCGGCCGCGCCAGCTCGCGCAGCTCGTCGGGAGGATTCGGGCCCGCGATCACGAAGCGCAGGTCGGGGCGCAGGGCGAGGGCTGCCGGCGCCACCCGTGAGGCGAGCAGCCGCGCGGCCTCCCGGTTGGGCGGGTGGACGTAGTTGCCGACGAACACGAACGTCGGGGGCCCGTCCGGCCGGCTCGCGGCCGCGGCCGCGAAGCGCTCGACGTCGACCGGGATCGAGCTCACGAACACGCGGGCGCCCGGCAGCCACCGGCCGAGGAACTCCGCCTCCTCGCGGGTCAACGCCGCCAGCTCGCGGAAGCTGCGCGGCGCGAGCGTGGTCTCGAAATGCAGCGACTCGATCACTCCGGCGAGCGCGACTGCCGCGGCCTCGGCGTCGGCGAAGGACCCCGGCAGGACTGCGGTGCGCGCGAACGAGTGCACCTCGTGGAGCACCCCGAGCGCCGGGCCGCGCGCGCCGCTCGCGTGCAGGACCATCGGATTGAACTCGTAGTTCACCAGGTCGTAGACGCCGCTGGCGAGCTCCGCCTCCACCACCTCGCGCACGCGCGGGCTCCAGTTGCGCGCGTGTTCCTGGGGCACGCCGAACTCGGCTCCCTCGGCGTTCTCGCGCCACTCCCGGCGCACGGTGAGGATCTCGCGCACGTAGGGCCGCACCTCCTCCGACAGGCCCTCCTCGCCGGGCGCGAGAGCATGGAGGAGGGTGATGTCGTGACGGCCCCCCAGATGCCGGAGGAGGTTGACCATGCACACGCCGCCGCCGTGCCGCGAGCAGGGGACCTCCCAGCAGGCGAGCAGCACGGAGAGGCGGCGGTCGGGCAGCGGTGTCTCGCTCTCGACCACCGCCGCCGGCCGGCGCTCGGCCTCGCGCGCCCGCGCCTCGAGGTCCGAGATGGCCGCGATCAGGGACGCGCTGGTACCGGGCGAGCGCTCGAGCATGCGCAGCAGGACCTCGGCGGGCGGCGCGGCGAGCGCGTCGAGACCGCCGGGCAGGACGCGCCCGACCAGGGACGCGAAGTCGGA